>NZ_JAMYDZ010000021.1:0-114181 GCF_024129905.1 Pseudomonas sp. 21LCFQ010
ACAGCGCAAGCACCCACACGAATTGCTTGATTCAATTGTTAAAGAGCGGTTGGTTGAGCCTTTCGCTTCAACCGAGGCGCGCATTCTACGCTAACCTCTTGTTCTGTCAAGCGTTTATTTTCAGAAGCTTCAAACTCATTCAAAACTTCGAAACGCTAAAACCGAACAGCGTGCCAAGCATCTTTCGATTAACTCGTCAGCGGGAGGCGAATCTTACAGCATCCTAAGTTGCTGTCAACTGCCTTTTTCACCGCCGGAGCCAGGAGGCTCGCACCGCCTCCAACCCTTTCTGAACTCCTAACTCGTTGATTACCAAGGAGTTTCTCGTTCATTCCGCGTTGGAAGTGGTGCGCATTATAAGGACATCTGAAAACCCGTCAACACTTATTTCAAAATTATTCGCGATTCAGGGAAATACGCGCAAAGGCCTTCTTGCCCGCCTGACAAACATGAGTAGCGCCAAGCTTGAATATAAAGCCGCGATCAACCACCTCACCATCGACCTTCACGCTACCGGCCGCCAGCAGATCACGTGCACCGGCAGCATTCTTCACCAGCCCTGCTTTATTAAGGACGGCAGAAATCGGCAGATCCTCACTGGAAGTAACGATGACCTCTGGCAGATCTTCAGGCAGCTCGCCATCTTTCATGCGATTGCCTGCAGAACGATGCGCAGTGGCGGCAGCTTCCTCGCCATGGAACCGCGCAACAATCTCTTCAGCCAGTTTGATCTTGATGTCACGCGGGTTGGCACCCGCCTCGACTTCAGCCTTGAATGCATTGATCTCTTCCATCGAGCGGAAGCTCAGCAGCTCGAAGTAGCGCCACATCAGTGCATCCGGAATAGACACAAGCTTGTTATAGATGACGCCCGGCGCCTCCTGGATCCCTACATAGTTACCCAAGGACTTGGACATCTTCTTCACGCCATCCAGACCTTCAAGCAACGGCATGGTCAGAATGCACTGAGCCTCCTGACCATAGGAACGCTGCAGCTCACGCCCCATCAACAGGTTGAATTTCTGATCGGTACCGCCCAGCTCGACGTCAGCGCGCAGGGCAACCGAGTCATAGCCTTGAACCAGCGGATACAGAAACTCATGAATGGCGATCGGCTGGTTGCCGGTATAGCGTTTGTCGAAGTCATCGCGCTCAAGCATCCGCGCAACGGTGTAGTTCGACGCCAGGCGAATGAAATCAGCCGGGCTGAGCTTATCCATCCAGGTCGAGTTGAAGGCCACTTCAGTCTTGGCCGGGTCGAGGATCTTGAACACCTGCGCCTTATAGGTCTCGGCGTAATCCAGCACCTGCTCACGGGTCAGCGGTGGACGGGTGGCGCTCTTGCCGCTCGGGTCACCGATCATGCCGGTGAAGTCACCGATCAGGAAGATCACCTGATGCCCCAGGTCCTGGAACTGACGCAGCTTATTAATAAGCACCGTATGCCCCAGATGCAGATCAGGGGCAGTAGGGTCAAAACCGGCCTTGATCCGCAGTGGCTGGCCACGCTTGAGCTTTTCTACCAGCTCCGCCTCGACCAGAAGCTCATCCGCGCCGCGCTTGATCAGCGCCAACTGCTCTTCAACCGATTTCATATCACCCCCAATTCAGAAGGGAACCAACCTTACAAGATCAGCGCCCAATTACAAGTTTTTGCCCGGCACACGGGCGCTCCACCCGACCGTCTCTCGGTCAGGGTTGCTTCGCGCCGGATTTGGTTATATTTTATACAGTTATTTCATCTTCATCATGTCATTCATCTTTTCCATTTCACCTTTTTCAAAGTCAAATAGCCCATGAACGACACTCCGCCTAAAGCGCCGCCGCTTTACCCGAAGAGCCATCTACTGGCTGCAAGCGGTATCGCAGCCCTCCTCAGCCTGGCGCTGCTGGTTTTTCCATCCAGCGAAGTCGAAGCAAAACGCACCAATCTCAGTCTTGATCTGGAAATGCCTGCCGAACAGCATGCACAGCATGAAGACGCTACAAACAGCGCCGAAGCCACACCCCAGGGCGCAGATTCGCCATTCGCCCAGGTCGAATCGGCTGACAGCGAAAACGAAACAGCAACCGTCATTCCGGAAGGCCAGTCCGAGCAAGGCCAGCTGGCAACCGCTCCGGCCCTGAAAGATCCCAATCACCGTGAAGTGGTCGTAGCCAAGGGCGATACCCTGTCGACCCTGTTCGAGAAGGTCGGGTTGCCGGCCACTGCGGTCCATGAACTGCTGGCCAGCGACAAACAGGCCAAGCAATTCAGCAAACTGCAAAACGGTCAGATCCTGCAATTCGAACTGTCTGCCGATGGTCAGCTCAACAAGCTGCACAGCAAGCTCAGCGAACTGGAATCCATCAGCCTGTCCAAAAGCGCCAGCGGCTATACGTTCGATCGTGAAGTCAGCAAGCCGGATGTGCGTAACGCCTATGCCCACGGCGTGATCAACAGCTCGCTTTCGCAATCGGCGCAACGTGCCGGCCTGTCCCACGCCATGACCATGGAAATGGCCGAAGTCTTCGGCTACGACATCGACTTCGCCCAGGATCTGCGCAAAGGCGACGAGTTCGATGTGGTGTACGAGCAGAAGGTCATCAACGGCAAGAGCATCGGTAACGGCAACATTCTCGCCGCCCGCTTCACCAACCGCGGCAAGACCTACACCGCAGTGCGCTACGTCAATAAACAAGGTAACGCGAACTACTACACCGCCGAAGGCAACAGCATGCGCAAAGCCTTCATCCGCACGCCGGTTGATTTCGCGCGCATCAGCTCGGTGTTCTCGGCTGGCCGCAAGCACCCGATCCTGAACAAGATCCGTGCCCACAAGGGTGTTGACTACGCCGCCCCTAGGGGCACTCCGATCAAGGCTACCGGCGACGGCAAAGTGCTGCTTGCAGGACGCCGCGGTGGCTACGGCAATACCGTGATCATTCAGCATGGTGATACCTACCGCACCCTGTACGGTCACATGCAGGGCTTTGCCAAAGGCGTCCAGACCGGCGGCAGCGTCAAGCAAGGTCAGGTCATCGGCTATATTGGAACCACCGGCCTGTCGACCGGCCCGCACCTGCACTACGAGTTCCAGGTCAACGGCGTACACGTCGATCCGCTGGGTCAGAAACTGCCAATGGCAGAACCTATCGCCAAGGCCGAAAAGCAGCGTTTCCTGCAGATGAGTCAGCCGCTGATGGCGCGTATGGATCAGGATAAAGCCAGCAAACTGGCGCTGAACAAAAGGTAAACCATGGCCCACTTCTATATCGGCGTCATGTCGGGCACCAGCCTCGACGGAATCGATATCGCTCTGCTTGAGCAGGATCAGCGTCCCAAGCTATTGGCGACGCATTACATCCCCATGCCGGAGGATCTTCGTGCCGAACTGCTCGGCCTTTGCTCCCCCGGCGATGACGAGCTGGCACGAGCAGCGATCGTCGAACAGAAGTGGGTAAGGCTGGTTGCCCAAGGCGTACAGGCTCTGTTGAACGAGCAGAAACTGGTGGCCGGGCAGATTCGCGCCATCGGCAGCCATGGCCAGACCATTCGCCATGAGCCGGCGCGCGGCTTCAGCATCCAGATAGGCAACGCGGCCTTGCTGGCCGAACTCACCGAAATCACCGTGGTGACCGACTTCCGCCGTCGCGATGTCGCGGCCGGAGGCCAAGGCGCGCCCTTGGTGCCGGCGTTCCACGAAGCGCTGTTCGACGATAACAAGGATCGTCGTGCAGTACTTAACGTAGGCGGCTTTACCAACCTGACCCTGATCGAGTCCGATCGTCCGGTGTCCGGCTTTGACTGCGGGCCGGGTAACGTCTTGCTTGATGCCTGGATTCAGGCTCAGCGCAATCTGCCTTACGACCGCAATGGCGAGTGGTCTGCAAGTGGCGAAGTCCATCAGCCACTGTTACAGGCACTGCTCAGCGATCCGTTCTTCCTTACCCAAGGCCCGAAAAGCACGGGCCGTGAAGTCTTCAACCTGGGCTGGCTGAAGCGGCATTTGCAGGCTTTTGCAGAACTGCCCGCACACGATGTCCAGGCTACCCTGCTGGAGCTCACAGCACGCAGCATCACCCAGTCGCTACAGGGCGCCCAGTCGGGAACCATCGAGCTGTTGGTGTGTGGTGGTGGTGCGCACAATCAGGCGCTGATGGACCGACTCGCCAGCCTGCTGCCCAATACACGGGTCAGCAGTACCGCTCAATTCGGGGTCGATCCAGACTGGGTCGAAGCCATGGCGTTTGCCTGGCTGGCGCATTGCTGCCTGGAAAGCGTGCCGGCCAATCGGCCGACGGTGACCGGTGCCCGCGGGCTGCGTGTCCTGGGCGCGATTTACCCGGCCTGACCGAACGCCCACAAAAAAGCCGCGCATCAGCGCGGCTTTTTGTTGTGGGCGATCAGATCGAGAAAGACGAACCACAGCCGCAGGTTGTCGTGGCGTTAGGGTTCTTGATCACGAAACGCGAACCTTCCAGACCTTCCTGATAGTCCACTTCAGCGCCAGCCAGATACTGGAAGCTCATGGGGTCGACCACCAGGCTTACGCCCTCACGCTCGACGATAGTGTCATCGTCGGCAACGTCTTCATCGAAGGTAAAGCCGTACTGGAAGCCCGAGCAGCCGCCGCCGGTCACGAACACCCGCAGTTTCAGGCGATCATTGCCTTCCTCATCAACCAGGGTTTTCACCTTGTGCGCGGCACCAGGGGTGAATTCCAGGGCCACTGGAGTGAAGCTTTCCACGCTCATGTCAGATCTCTCCCGGCTAAAGCCGTCGTAATGCGTAATGAGCACATTATCCGCTTGTCCTAGAAAACAGGTCAACTATAGCAACAGCAGTGACCCGGCCAGAGCATGCCCGATCGTCGCAGTGACGCGGGCCAGCGATTCACCCCATGCGACAACTGACAACGTGACGTAAGGCCACACGCCCCCTACTATTCGGCCACCGTGAACCTGGAGAACCACTAACATGCTCTATTTATGGATCAAAGCGCTGCACATTGTCGCCATTGTCTGCTGGTTTGCCGGCCTGTTTTACCTGCCGCGCCTGTTCGTTTACCACGCCATGAGCGAAGACAGCACCAGCCGTGAGCGTTTCATTGTCATGGAGCGCAAGCTGTACCGAGGTATCATGGGGCCAGCAATGATCGTCGCGCTGCTGCTCGGCGCCTGGCTGGTCTGGCTCAACCCCGGCTGGCTTAGCCAAGGCTGGCTGCATGCCAAACTGACCCTGGTGTTCCTGCTGGTCGGCTATCACCATGTATGTGGTGCCCAGATCAAACGCTTTGCCCGCGGTGAAAAGGGCCGCAGCCATGTTTTTTACCGCTGGTTCAATGAAATTCCTGTATTGCTGCTGTTGGCTATCGTCATTCTGGTGGTCGTCAAACCTTTCTAGACCAGCGTCGATATAGCTCACAGACCAAGCGCCACCTGTGCCGTCGTTTGGTCACCGCAATCTTTTGATATTCGATAAGGAAGCCTTGCATGGCCGCCCCCCACTACCGAATCGTGTTCGACGGACAATTGCGCGAGGGCGTACAGCTCGAAACCGCGCAACTCAATCTCGCCCAGTTGTTCAAGACTGAGGTGGCGGCCGTCGCCTCCCTGTTCAGTGGCCAGCCCGTTGCGTTGAAGCAAGGTCTGGCGCTGGCGGATGCCGAGCGTTATCTGCAGGCACTGCAAGAGGCCGGCGTCCAGGCACGTATAGAGCCCGAGCCCGATATCAGCCTGAGCTTGGACAAGGTCGAGCCGGTTCCGCAAGCCCGCCCAGCGATCGACGCCGACACGCTCTCGCCCTATGCGCCACCCAAAGCCCAGGTCGATACCCCGTCGGCCTATGCTGAACTCAAAGTCTTCAGCCTGAGCGGGCGCATCGGCCGCCTGCGTTACCTGGCCTGGTCGCTGTTGGTACTGGTGATCACCAGCCCGCTGTCTTTGTTGGCCGGGTTGATGATGAGCGCCTCTGATGGCGCCGGCAGTGTCGCGATGCTGCTGGTCGGTGTCGGCATCGCAGCGGCGCTGATTCCCATGGGTGTCCAGCGACTGCATGACATCGGCTGGTCGGGCTGGTGCATGTTGCTTAATCTGGTGCCTGTCGTCGGCAGTTTCTTCCCGCTGGTGATGTGCCTGATGCCAGGCAGCAAGGGCGTCAACGCCTATGGCCCGCCGCCGCCCGCCAACAGCACCACGGTCAAAGTGATCACCGGTCTGTGGCTGGCAGCCCTTGCTTTGCTGTTTGTGGTTGTCCTGTTCACCGGGGCCGGGATGTTCAAGTCGCTCAAAGAGCATATGGAAGTGACCTCCAGTCATTCTGCGCAGTCGATATCAGTCAGCCCGCAGAGCTCAAGACAAAGCCTGTAAGCCGCAGACAAGCCGACGCACGATGTTCGATGGAGACCTGCATGACCCGTTACGCCCTGATCACCGGCGCCACCAGCGGCATAGGCCTGGCCATGGCCGAAGCTCTGGCACGCCGGGGTCACAACCTGATTCTGGTGGCCCGTCGGCGTGACCTGCTGGAAAGCATCGCCCTGGAGCTCACCCAGCGTTTCGGTATCGAAGTCCTGTTCCGGGCTTGCGACCTGGGCGAACCATTGCGTCTATCCGGATTCCTGCTGGAACTCGAAGACAGCCCTCATCAGATCGACCTGCTGGTCAACAGCGCCGGGATCGGCACCTGTGGGCCGTTCCTGGGTCAGGAGTGGGCCGCCGAACAGGACCTGATCGACCTGAATATCCTTGCCCTGACCCGTCTGTGCCACACCGTGGGTAATCTGATGGCCTTGCATGGCGGCGGGCAGATTCTCAACATCGCCGCCATGGCAGGTTTTCAGCCAGGCCCGTGGATGAGCACCTATGCTGCCAGCAAAGCGTATGTACTGCATTTTTCCGAAGCCCTGCGCGAAGAGGGCCACAAAAACGGAGTCAAGGTCTCGGTACTCTGTCCCAGCCCGACCCGTACGGCCTTCTGGCGCACAGCCCAGGTTCGCGCCGACGACCGCAAGATGATGACCCCGGAAGAGTTGGCGCTGTATACCGTGCGCGCGCTGGAGCGCAATTGCGCAATCATCGTGCCCGGCTGGCGTAACAAGCTGCGCACATTCGGGCCACGGCTGGCCTCACGCTGGCTGACCCGCCGGATCAGCGGTTTGCTCAACAGAAAGCGCTGCCTGAATTACTGACGAAGCAATAACGCCTCAGTACACTGCGGCAAGGCCCACCCACCCTCAAGGAGTTCATGGCTGTGGAGACAATCTTTACCAAGATCATCAATCGGGAAATCCCGGCGAAGATCATCTACGAAGATGATCAGGTTCTGGCCTTCCACGACATCGCCCCGCAAGCGCCAGTGCATTTTCTGGTCATCCCGAAAAAACCGATCCGCACCCTCAACGATCTGGCTGAAGAAGATAAAGCCCTGGCCGGGCACATTCTGTTCACCGCACAGCGGCTGGCCAAAGAACTGGGCTGCGAAGACGGCTTTCGCGTCGTGATGAACTGCAATGAACTCGGCGGCCAGACCGTCTATCACATTCATATGCACGTACTGGGTCAACGTCAGATGAACTGGCCTCCGGGCTGAGTGCACGACCAGCGGCTGCATCCTGTCGTCAATCAGTCACATCGCGGCAGGATGATCCGCCTCAAGCCTCAGGGGCAGGATTGCAGTAGACTGGGGCCAATCGATATCTTCGGAGGTGCCCATGGCAACCGAACGCCACTACTCTGTGCTCGACAAACTGCTGCTGCAGGCAGACAGCGCCATGCGCACCCTGCTTCCTTCAAGCGGTCACTCTTCGCGCCCATCGCCGGCCATCGTGAGGCCGGAGCACAAGATGGACGAGACCGAAACCCGGCACATCGCCGGCCTGATGCGTATCAACCACACTGGCGAAGTCTGCGCCCAGGCGCTGTACCAGGGTCAGGCCCTGACCGCCAAGCTGCCCGAAGTACGCAAGGCCATGGAGCATGCCGCCGAAGAAGAGATTGACCATCTGGTTTGGTGCGAGCAACGCATTCACCAGTTGGGCAGCCATACCAGCGTGCTTAACCCGTTGTTCTACGGCCTGTCGTTCAGCATTGGCGCCGCTGCCGGGCTAATCAGCGACCGGATGAGCCTCGGCTTCGTCGCCGCGACCGAAGATCAGGTCTGCAAGCACCTGGACGAGCATCTCGAACAGATTCCCAACGAAGACGAAAAGTCCCGGGCCATCCTCGAACAGATGCGCATCGATGAAGCCCATCATGCTGAAACGGCACTCGATGCAGGCGGTTTTCGCTTCCCGACGCCGGTCAAGTTCGGCATGAGTCTGGTGGCCAAGGTCATGACCAAGACCACTTACCGGATCTGACATGACAAACAGAAAAAAGGCGCTTCGACAGCGCCTTTTTTCATGAAAGTCAGCCCAACTCGACGATCTCGTAGTCGTGGGTAATTTTCACCCCGGCATTGCCCAGCATGATCGAGGCCGAGCAGTACTTCTCTGCCGACAGTTCGATGGCACGCTTGACCTGGGCTTCTTTCAAACCTCGGCCCTTGACCACAAAGTGCAGATGAATGCGGGTGAAGACCTTCGGATCTTCCGAAGCGCGCTCGGCTTCCAGAAACGCCTCGCAGCTTTCGACCGGCTGGCGGGACTTCTTGAGAATACTCACCACGTCGAAATTGCTGCAACCACCCAGCCCGATCAGCACCATCTCCATCGGCCGTACCCCAAGGTTACGGCCTCCGGCCTCCGGCGGGCCGTCCATCACCACCACATGACCACTGCCCGACTCGCCGAGGAACATGGCTTCGCCAGCCCATTGAATGCGTGCTTTCATCGCCAGACTCCACTGCTGGAAAAAAGGGTCGCCAGATTAGGGGCTGTTGCGCGTTGAGTGCAAGCCGGGTGTTTACTCCCGCCCGCCTATATAAGTCATGACTTTAAAGGTAGATGTGTAGGAAACTTCGGAAATAATGCCAAAGTGCTCTCATCGTGCTGGGGAGAATGACGATTTGGCCGATAATCAATAACAAGCAATCTGGCGCAAGACTTTTTCGGGAAATACGCATGGCCGTCATCGCCCTCAATCCAAAACTCAAGAGCATCGACAAGCTCCTGACGCACGCCCAACGCCGCCGCTGCCCGGCCAGAAGCCACATTATCTGCGCAGGCGACCCTTCGGAGTCGCTGTTCTTCATCGTTAAAGGGTCGGTGACGATTCTGATCGAAGACAGCGAAGGCCGGGAAATGATCGTCGCCTACCTCAACAGCGGCGACTTCTTCGGTGAGCTGGGTCTGTTCGAGCCTCTTGGCCATGCGTCGCCGCGTAGCGCCTGGGTGCGGGCCAAGACCGAGTGCGAGATCGCCGAGATCAGCTACGCCAGATTCCGCGAGCTGAGCCAGCAAGAGCCGGAGATTCTCTACACCATGGGCGCCCAGATGGCCGAACGCCTGCGCAATACCACGCGCAAGGTCGGAGACCTGGCGTTTCTGGATGTCACCGGGCGGGTGGCACGCACCCTGTTGGACCTGTGCAAGCAACCCGATGCCATGACTCACCCGGACGGCATGCAAATCAAGATCACCCGCCAGGAAATCGGCCGTATCGTGGGTTGTTCGCGAGAAATGGTCGGGCGCGTACTCAAGTCACTGGAAGAACAACGCCTGGTTCACGTCAAGGGCAAGACCATGGTGGTGTTCGGCACCCGCTGAGGCAGGTTACAACCCGGCGAGCAATTGCCGATAGGCTGCGGCCAGTTGCTCAAGCAACCGGTCATCGCTAAAGACCTCACGCAGTGCAATATGACTGCTGGCTTGCACTCGCGGCGCCAGTCCGCAGCTTTGATAGAACAGATTGACCGCTGCCACCATCTCGTCACGCTGGTTGTCCAGCAGCAATGCGCCGTGCACCAACACCACCGGACGTGCTCCACCCTGGGCCTGGCGCCAGCGCTGGGCAGTGCCCACCAGCTTGCGGCCATTGAGATTGACGTTGTAACGCCCGTCACAAAATGCGCCTTCAACCTCGCCCAACGATGACTGGCCACCGAACGCCGCAAGCACCTTCAGCATTGGCTGGCATAACCGCAGGTAAGCCGTCTCGATGCGGTCGCGATCCACATCCGTCGCAGGCTGGGCATAGACCAGCGCAATGTTCACCGTGGCCGGTGATTGCGGCACCGGCTCACCGCCGGTCTCACGCAGCAAGACCGGCCAACCGCTTTCGGCCAGAACCTTACAAGCCTCGTCGAACCCGGCCAGTCGGCTCATGCGCCGGGGCATGACCAAGGCCTGCCGGTCAGGACGCCAGAACAGCAGGCCATGCTCGGCCTCACCGGCGCACACCGCGCCAAGCAGGTCCAGCTCAGCCTGCAGACCTTGCTCTACACCTGCCTCGACGATCATGCCGGCCACCGGGTCAGTCAATCACCGGCCCGATAGCGCTGGGCGCTGCACCGCGCTCGGGGAAGAACAGACGCTGCAACTCGGTGCCCGGCTGCTCGGCACGCATGAACGCCTCGCCGACTAGGAACGAATACACGTCGTTGATTTCCATCAGCTCGACATCGGCGCGATTGAGAATCCCGCTTTCAGTAATTACCAGACGGTCACGCGGAATGCGCGGCAGCAGGTCCAGCGTGGTTTCCAGGCTAACGTCGAAGGTGTGCAGGTTACGGTTGTTGATGCCCACCAGCGGGGTATCCAGAGTCTTGAGTGCACGCTCCAGCTCGTCACCGTCATGAACCTCGACCAAGACATCAAGACCAACGCCCTTGGCAGTTGCGGCCAGTTCAGCCATGCGCCCGTCATCCAGGGCCGAAACGATCAGCAGGATGCAGTCGGCGCCCAGCGCACGGGCCTCGACCACCTGATACGGGTCGATCATGAAATCCTTGCGGATCACTGGCAGCTTGCACGCCGCACGGGCTTGCTGCAGATACGCATCAGCGCCCTGAAAGAAGTCGATGTCCGTCAGAACCGACAGGCAGGTCGCCCCGCCCTGCTCATAACTGACCGCGATTTCGGCAGGTTTGAAATCTTCGCGGATCACGCCTTTGCTCGGTGAGGCCTTTTTGATCTCGGCAATCACTGCCGGCTGCTTGCGCCTGGCCTGTTCTATCAATGCATTGGCAAAGCCACGCGGTGCATCGCCCCTGGCAATCTGTTGTTCCAGTTCGGCCAGGCTGACCCGGGCACGACAGGCAATGACTTCTTCAGCCTTGCGGGCCAGGATTTTTTCCAGAACCGTCGGCACGCTCATCCTTCATTCTCCAGCTTGAATACGGCGGTAAAAGCGCCCAGCTCTTCGAGTTTTTCCCGGGCCAGACCAGTGTGCAACGCATCGTGAGCCAACTCCACGCCTTCTTTGAGACTGTAGGCATGATCAGCGGCGTAAAGTGCCGCGCCAGCATTGAGCACGATCATTTCGGCAGCCTTTTGCCCGCTCTCGGTCTTGCGTCGCCCCAGCGCATCACGAATCAGTTCCAGCGACGCTTGCGGGCTGTCGACTACCAGGCCATACAGGCTCTGGCTCTTGATCCCCAGGTCCTCGGGCTGGACCCAGTACTCAGTGATCTGGTCGTTGTTCAATTCAGCGACAAAGGTTGGCGCTGCCAGGCTGAATTCGTCCAGACCATCCTGAGAGTGCACCACCAGTACGTGCTTGCTACCCAAGCGCTGCAACACCTCGGCCAGCGGCCGGCACAAAGCCTGGGTAAACACGCCCACCACCTGATGACGCACACCGGCCGGGTTGGTCAACGGGCCAAGCATGTTGAACAGGGTGCGCAGCCCCAGGTCGCGCCGGGGGCCGGCGGCGTACTTCATGGCACCATGGTGCATTTGCGCGAACATGAAGCCGATGCCCACACTGTCGATGCAACGAGCGACCTGCACCGGACTCAGGTTCAGATAGACACCGGCAGCTTCCAGCAGGTCGGCACTGCCGCTTTTGCCCGACACCGCACGGTTGCCATGCTTGGCCACGGTGCAGCCAGCAGCGGAGATCACCAGCGAAGCGGCAGTGGATACGTTGAAGATATTCGCGCCATCGCCACCGGTGCCGACAATGTCGACCACCCGCTCCAGCGTCTGCAACTGCACCTGGCCGGCCAGCTCACGCATCACCGAGACAGCGCCGACGATTTCATCGATGCTCTCGCTTTTCATGCGCATGCCCATCATGAACGCGCCGATCTGCGCCTCGGTGCACTGACCGGTCATGATGTCGCGCATCACCTGGCTCATTTCTTCAGTGCTCAGGTCCAGATGATTGACCACCCGGTCCAGGGCAGTCTTGATATTGATTGTGCTGCTCATGGGAATTCCTTATGCCTGACGACTGCCGCCGGTCTGTTTGAGAAAGTTGGCGAACAGCTCATGACCCTGCTCGGTGAGGATCGACTCGGGGTGAAACTGCACACCCTCGATATTCAGCGTCTTGTGCCGCAGGCCCATGATCTCGTCGACCGAGCCATCGGCCTGTGTCGTCCAAGCGGTGACTTCCAGACAATCAGGCAAGGTCTCGCGCTTGACCACCAGCGAGTGATAACGGGTCACCACCAGTGGCTGGTTCAAGCCGTTGAACACGCCCAGGTCTTCATGGGCCACCGGGCTGGTCTTGCCGTGCATCACCTGGCGGGCGCGCACCACATCACCACCAAACGCCTGACCGATCGATTGATGGCCCAGGCAGACACCGAGAATCGGCAGCTTACCGGCAAAGTGACGGATCACTTCAAGCGACACGCCAGCCTCGTTAGGCGTGCAAGGCCCTGGCGATACCACGATGCGCTCAGGGTTGAGCGCCTCGATCTGGGCAATGGTCAATTCGTCGTTGCGGATCACTTTGACATCGGCACCCAGCTCACCCAGGTACTGCACGACGTTGTAGGTAAAGGAGTCGTAGTTATCGATCATCAGCAGCATGTAGCTCACCTCTTGAATTCGCTGACTTTGAAACCGCCCCGCGCAGGTCGTCGCTCACAGGTCACCATCACCAGGATGATCAGGCATCCGGGGCGGACCAGCAGACAGATTACGAGGGCACATTGTTACGAGTCCGGCGTGGCCGGAAGGAGAATAGTCAGGCGCGCCAACGCCAACGGGCGTGAGCCTTGATAACGCGCATCAAGAGTTTGCTGACAGTCGTCACGGAAGGAGTCTCTTCTAAACGTTTCGGGACATTAGCGTACCGGGTCACACCGCGCAATCATTGTACGCAAGAAAACCGACGCAATATCCCATCAGAAACCGACAGTTAAAGCGCATCAGCACAGCCGTGCGCCATTTACCCGGTCAGCCATTGTGTATTACGCCCAATCCTGCGCGTAACCGGCCATCGGCCTGGCAACTGTGTCAATGCTTGCTAGGGTGTCTGGGGCCGATAAAAAACAACAACACGGATGGCTACCATGCGCTCACTCGTCTCGCCGTTTTCCTCGTTGCGCAAGCCGCTGCTGGCTTGCCTGCTATCACTGGGCTGCCTGCCGACGCTGGGCACCGCAGCGCCTTACTCGACCCTGTTCGTCTTCGGCGACAGCCTGGCCGATGCCGGGCAATTCCCGGATCTCGCCGGCCCCAGCGGCGCGAGCCTGCGGTTTACCAACCGCACTGGTCCGACCTACGGCAGCGGTGAAATGACCGGCTACAGCTCTTCGACCCTGCTGGGCATGATGCTCGGCATTGCGCCTGCCGATCTGAATGCCTCGACTTCACCGCTCAACGCCGCCCTGGGTCTGCCCGACGGCAACAATTGGGCGGTCGGCGGGTATCGCACTGACCAGATCCTGGCGGCCATCACCTCGCAGTCCAGCGTGGTCGACCCCAACTCGGGAACCACCTTGCGCACCCGGCCGGGCTACCTGCCCGGCAATAACTTTCGCGCTGATCCCGATGCCTTGTATTACCTGACTGGCGGCGGCAACGACTTCCTCCAGGGCCGGGTACTGAGTGCCAGCGATGCGCGGGCCGCCGGTGGCCGCCTGGCCGACAGCGCCCAAGCACTGCAGCAGGCCGGTGCACGCTACATCATGGTCTGGCTGCTGCCGGACATCGGCCAGACTCCGGCCTTCAGCGGCAATCCGGCACAACCTTTGGTCTCTCAACTCAGTTCCGCCTTCAACAGCCAGCTGGTCGCGCAACTGGCGCAGATCGATGCGCAGATCATCCCGTTGAACATTCCGCTGTTCATCAGCGAAACCCTGGCCGACCCGGCCCGTTACGGCTTTGCAGCCAATACCAATCTGATCGGCACCTGCTTCAGCGGCGACAGCTGCACAGCCAACCCGATCTACGGCCTGAACGGCAGCAGCCCGGACCCGAGCAAGCTGTTTTTCAATGACCGCGTACACCCCACCACCGCAGCACAACAACTGCTCGCCGATTACGGCTGGTCGATCCTCTCTGCACCTTGGGAACTGACCCTGCTGCCGGAAATGGGTCACAGCACCTTGCGTAGCCAACAGGATGAGCTGCGCGCGCAATGGCTGGCAGACTTCGGTGCATGGCAACCGATTGGCCAGTGGCGCAGCCTCGTCGCCGCCGGCGGTCAGCATCTGGATATCGACGCCCAAAGCAGCGGCGCCCAAGCCGATGGCCGCGGCTACAACCTGACCCTCGGCGGCAGCTACCGGTTTGCCGAGCACTGGCGCAGCGGCCTGGTTGCCGGAGCCTATCGGCAGAGTTTGAAAGCAGGAGCGCTTGATTCGCACTACCGCCTCAATGGTTATATCGTCAGCGCTTTCCTGCAGTACCAGGCCAACAACCTGTGGGGCGATCTGGCCGCGTCCGGCGGGCGTCTCGACTATGATCGGGCCGAGCGCAAATTCGCTCTGGGCGTCGCCGAAGCCCAGCAAAAAGGTGACACCGACGGTCACCTGTGGGCGTTGAGTGCACGACTGGGCTATGACCTGGCCGGCGCCAACCGCCCCTGGCACCTGTCGCCGTTCATCAGCGCCGACTATGCCCGGGTGAACGTGGATGGCTATCGCGAGCGCGGTAATGGCTCGACCGCCCTGACCATCGACGATCAAGAGCGCACCTCAAAGCGCGCCGGGGTCGGCCTGCTGGGCAAATGGCAATTGAGCAATGCCACCCAAGTGTTCGGCGAAATCGCCCACGAGCGCGAGTTCGAAACCGACCCGCAACAACTGCGCATGGCCCTGACCAGCCTGTCGTCGATCAACTTCGAGCTACAAGGCTATGAGCCTCAGCGCAACCTCAACCGCGCCAGCCTTGGGGTGGCACATAAAATCAGTCGCGACCTGAGCCTGCACGCCAATTACAACTGGCGCAAGAACGACGAACTGACCCAGCAAGGGGTCAGTGTCGGAGTGAGTCTGGATTTCTGAAGCGAGCGGGAGCTGTAGGACCGGCTTTAGCCGGGAATCGTTAACCGTTTCTTCCCGGCTAAAGCCGGTCCTACAAGCGGAGCGCCACCCGGCCCCTCCTACTGCTGCTCAGCCAAAGCAACGGCGCGGAACATGGCGCGGCGTTTGTTGATGGTTTCTTCCCATTCAAGCGCCGGCACCGAGTCGGCCACGATGCCGCCACCAGCCTGCACGTGCAGCTCGCCATCCTTGATCACTGCGGTGCGGATAGCGATGGCGGTGTCCATGTTGCCGTTCCACGCCAGGTAACCCACCGCACCGCCGTAGACGCCGCGCTTGACCGGCTCCAGTTCGTCGATGATTTCCATGGCACGGATCTTCGGCGCCCCTGACAGGGTGCCGGCCGGCAGGATCGCCCGCAATGCATCCATGGCCGTCAGGCCACTCTTGAGCTGGCCTGTGACGTTGGAGACGATGTGCATCACGTTGGAATAACGCTCGATGACCATCTTCTCGGTCAGTTTCACGGTGCCGATTTCAGAAACCCGCCCCGTGTCGTTACGCCCCAGATCGATGAGCATCAGGTGTTCGGCAATTTCCTTGTCGTCGGACAGCAAGTCTTCTTCCAGCGCCCGGTCGGCTTCTTCGTTCGCGCCACGCGGACGGGTCCCGGCAATCGGTCGCACGGTGACCAGGTTGTCCTCGACCCGCACCAGCACTTCCGGTGAGCTGCCCACCACATGGAAGTCGCCAAAGTTGAAGAAGTACATGTACGGCGTCGGGTTGAAGCAACGCAGCGCCCGATACAGATCGATAGGCGCAGCCTTGAAGTCGATGGACATCCGCTGCGACGGCACCACCTGCATCACATCGCCTGCCAGGATGTACTGCTTGATGGTGTCTACGGCCCGCTCATAGTCGCTCTGGGTGTAACTTGAGCGGAACGCAGGTTCGGCGGCCGGCGGACGCGACAGGTCCAGCCCACGACGCGGGGTGATCGGCTGGCGGAGCTTTTCCATCAACGCATCAAGCTGGGCCAGACCGTTTTCATAAGCATCGGACTGCGCCGGGTCGACCAGCACGATGGCGTGCATCTTGCCGGCCAGATTGTCGAATACCACTACCGCATCGGAAACCATCAGCAGGATATCGGGCACGCCCAGCGGGTCCGGGTTCGGGCAGGTGGCAAGACGTTTTTCGACATAGCGCACACAGTCATAACCGAAGTAACCGACCAGCCCCCCATTGAAACGCGGCAACCCCGGCAGGGTCGGCACGTTATAGCGGGCCTTAAAGGTCTCAACGAACGCCAGCGGATCTTCAACCTCCAGGCTCTCGATCTCGACGCCATCGCGGGTCACGCTGACCTTGTGGCCATAGACGCGCAATACCGTGCGGCACGGCAGGCCGATAATCGAGTAACGCCCCCACTTCTCGCCGCCCTGCACCGACTCCAGCAAATAGGAGTTGGGCTGGTCAGCCAGTTTGAGATAGATCGACAAGGGAGTATCGAAATCGGCCAGTGTATCGAGGGCCAACGGGATACGGTTGTAGCCTTCAGTGGCCAGACGCAGGAATTCTTCGCGGTTCATGAAACGCCTCGTGGTATGAGGATAAACAGTCAGTCGGGCAAGTTGCCCATGGCAAACGTGCCGCATGCGCGGCCAGGAACAAGTCAGGCGCGCCAGCGCCAGCGGGCCAGGGCCTTGATGACTTTCATCCAGAGTTTGCGAGTGACCACCACGATGGAATCTCTTTGCGAGGGATGTTCAATGTCGGGCAACAGTATCTCAGCGCCCATGTCCAGGCAACCGGGAATCAGCTTGCGCAGATCATCAATCACCAGCGACGGCGACTCCTCGGCAATCGGTCGCCCATGGTTGTAACCATAGGTCAGGCCGACACTGGCAACCCCGGCCGCCTTGGCCGCCTGCACATCACTGCGCGAATCGCCCACGAACAGTGCTTGGGAGGCGTCTACTCCGGCCATTTTCATGACCTGAAACAACGCCGCCGGGTCGGGTTTTTTCTGTGGCAGGGTATCGCCGCCGATGATCCAGCGGAAAAACCGCCCCAGTTTCATCTCATCAAGCAGCGGCGCGACGAACTGCTCCGGCTTGTTGGTGATCAGGGCCATTTCCACGCCCTTCTTCTGCAGCCACTTCAGGGTTTCGCGCACACCGGGGTACACCACGGTATGTTCATGCTTCTCGGCATAGGCCTGCATGAACAGTTCAAGCCCCTGTTCGGCCAACCCGGCATCGACGCTCGCATGCTCGATATCCCCGGCCAGGGCACGGCGCACCAGCACCGGTGCGCCATTGCCAACCCAGGCCCGTACAGCCTCCAGCCCCGCCGCCGGACGCCCAAGCCCCAGCAGCATCTTGTCGACTGCCACGGCCAGGTCGGGCACCGAGTCGACCAGGGTGCCGTCCAGATCGAACATGATCAGTTTCGGCAACTGGCCTGGAAAAAGCTGCTCGAAGCCGCTCATGGGCGGGCCGCTGCCAGCTCGCTGCGCATTTTATCGATGACTTGCTTGTAGTCCGGGGCATTGAAGATTGCCGAGCCGGCCACGAAAGTATCGGCCCCGGCGGCAGCGATCTCGCGGATGTTCTGCACGTTCACGCCGCCGTCGATTTCCAGACGAATGTCACGGCCCGATGCGTCGATCAGCGCACGTGCCTGACGCAGCTTGTCCAGCGTACCGGGAATGAACTTCTGCCCGCCGAAGCCTGGGTTGACGCTCATCAGCAGGATCATGTCGACCTTGTCCATCACGTACTCCAGCACGCTCAATGGCGTGGCCGGGTTGAACACCAGGCCCGACTTGCAGCCACCGTCACGGATCAGTTGCAGGGACCGATCAACATGCTGGCTGGCTTCGGGGTGGAAAGTGATGTAACTGGCACCGGCCTCGATGAAGTCGCCGATGATGCGATCGACCGGGCTGACCATCAGATGCACATCGATCGGCGCGGTGACGCCATACTTGCGCAAAGCGCTGCATACCATCGGGCCGATGGTCAGATTCGGCACGTAATGGTTGTCCATTACATCGAAGTGCACGAAGTCGGCTCCAGCGGCCAGGACACTGTCGACATCCTGCCCGAGGCGGGCGAAGTCGGCGGAAAGAATCGATGGAGCAATAACGAAGGGCTGCATGGCGCACCTGTTGGACTGAATCACGGTGGCGCGCATTGTACCCCAGTAGCAGCTTCAAGCCGCAAGCTGCAAGCCATAAGCAAGAGCAGCCTTCACCACGGACCGCTCTTGCTTGCCGCTTGAAGCTCGCAGCTTGTGGCTGCTTTATTCCGCCTGGGTGCGCAGTTTCTCGCTGCGCCCGCGCAACCATTCCAGCACCAGCAACAGGGCCACGGAGAAGCCGATCAGCAAGGTCGCGGCAGCGGCGATGGTCGGGCTAAGGTTCTCGCGGATGCCGCTGAACATCTGCCGGGGCAGGGTCGCTTGCTCGGGGCCGGCGAGGAACAGGGTCACCACCACCTCGTCGAACGAGGTGGCGAAGGCGAACAGCGCGCCACTGATCACGCCAGGGGCGATCAGCGGCAGGGTCACGCGGCGAAACGCGGTCAGCGGCGAAGCGCCCAGGCTGGCGGCGGCACGCACCAGGTTATGGTTAAAGCCCTGCAAAGTGGCCGACACAGTAATGATCACGAACGGCACACCCAGTACCGCATGCACCAGGATCAGCGCGGTGTAGCTGTTGCCCAGCCCCAATGGCGCGAAGAACAGGTAGCTGGCAACACCCACGATCACCACCGGCACGACCATGGGCGAAATCACCAGGGCCATGACCAGCGGCTTGCCGGGGAAATCGCCACGGGTCAGGCCGATCGAAGCCAGGGTGCCGAACACCATGGCCAGGAAGGTCGCTGCCGGGGCGACGATCAGGCTGTTTTTCAGGGCGCGCATCCACTCGGCTGACTCGAAGAAGTTTTCATACCACTGCAGCGAGAACCCTTGCAGCGGGTAGACCAGAAAGCTTCCGGAGTTGAACGACAGCGGCACGATCACCAGCACCGGCAGCACCAGAAACAGCAGAATCAGCGCGCAGAGGATGCGCAGGCTGTAGTACCAGATGCGCTCGACGGGCGAAGTGTAAGGGGTCAGCATGGCGATTCTCCTCAGCTCAGACGCAGGCGGCTGGCGCCGACCAACCAGCTATAGATCAGGTACAGCAAGATGGTCGCCAGCAGCAGCAGGCCGCCCAGCGCTGTCGCCATGCCCCAGTTGATGCTGGTGTTGGTGTAGAAGGCAACGAAGTAGCTGACCATCTGATCGTTCGGGCTGCCCAGCAACGCCGGAGTAATGTAGTAGCCGATCGACAGGATGAACACCAACAGGCAACCAGCACCGATCCCGGCGTAGGTCTGCGGGAAGTACACCCGCCAGAAACTGGCGAACGGGTGGCAACCCAGCGAAATCGCCGCACGCATGTAGCTCGGCGAGATGTTTTTCATCACGCTGTAGATCGGCAGGATCATGAACGGCAGCATGATATGCACCATGGCGATGTACACCCCGACCCGGTTGAACACCAGCTCCAGCGGTTTATCGATAATGCCCATGGCCATTAGCGCACTGTTGATCAAGCCACTCGATTGCAGCAGCACGATCCACGCCGCCACCCGCACCAGGATCGAGGTCCAGAACGGCAACAGCACCAGAATCATCAGCAAGTTGCTCTGCCGCGACGGCAGGCTGGCCAGCAGGTAAGCCAGCGGGTAAGCCAGCACCAGACAGATGGCGGTGATCACCAGCCCCATCCAGAAGGTGCGGGCAAAAATATCCAGGTAGATGGCCTGATCCGGTGAGGCCGGGGCCACTTCGCCAACATCGTCGATACGGTGATCGAGCGCTGCCAGCAGGTAATATGGGGTGACGCTACTGGTGTTACGACGAATCGCCTGCCAATAGGCCGGGTCGCCCCAACGCTCGTCCAGCGCTTCGAGTGCTTCTTTGTACGACACCGGTTCAGTCGCGAACGGCAGCGCACGGGAGGTCTTGCTCAACAGACTGCGATAACCGGCCAGTTCCTGGTTCAGGCGCTTGGACAGCTCACCTACAGTCGAATTCTTGCGGGCTTCGGCCAGGTCCAGGCTCAACGCCTTGTACGCCGCTTCCGGCGGCAGGCCTTTGCCATCCCACTTGTCCACCTCAACGATGGTGGTAGGCAGTGCTTCAACGACCTCTGGGTTACCCACGCTCTTGTAAAGCAGCGCAGCAATCGGCACCAGAAACACCAACAGCAGAAATATAACCAGCGGCGCGATCAATGCCTGAGCCTTGAAACGGTTGACCCGTTCGGCACGAGCCAGACGTTGCTTGAGGTTGGGACTGGCGCCTTCAGACAGGGGCACGGCGGTGGCCATAGCGAACTCCGAAATCTTTTAACGAGGGGGGCATTCCCCTGACAGGAAATACCCCCGGTCTTACGCAGGGGCGGACGCTTACTTGGCAGCCCAGGCAGTGAAGCGCTGTTCCAGGGTTTCGCCGTTGTCGTTCCAGAACGTAACGTTCATCTGCACCTGGTCTTTGATGTTTTCTTCGGTGGTCGGCATGTTAGCCAGAATGGTCTTGTCCAGCAGCTTCACAGCGTCGGTGTTGGCCGGGCCGTAAGCGATGTTTTCCGAATAAGTCTTCTGCTGTTCGGCGCCCAACGTGTAGGCAATGAACTTCTTGGCCGCCTCGGCATTTTTCGAACCCTTCGGAATGGCCCATGCGTCGAAGTCATACACGCCGCCGTTCCACACCACTTTCAGGTTGCTTTCTTTCTGCACCGCAGCAATACGACCGTTGTAGGCCGAACTCATGACAACGTCACCCGAGGCCAGGTATTGCGGCGGCTGGGCACCGGCTTCCCACCACTGAATATTTGCCTTGAGCTCGTCGAGTTTCTTGAAGGCGCGGTCTTGGCCGTCTTTGCTGGCCAGTACGGTGTAGACATCTTTCGGTGCCACACCATCGGCCATCAGGGCGAATTCCAGGGTGTACTTGGCGCCTTTGCGCAGGCCGCGCTTGCCCGGGAATTTCTTGGTGTCCCAGAAATCAACCCAACTGGTCGGTGCGGTGCTGACTTTATCGGCATTGTAGGCAAGGACCGTGGACCAGACGAAGAAGCCTGCGCCACAGGTGGTAATCGCGCCTTTGACGTATTTGCCAGCATCACCCAGCAGCTTCGGATCCAGCTCTTCGAACATGTCTTCGTCGCAACCGCGTGCCAGCTCCGGCGACTCAACCTCTACCAGGTCCCAGGACACGCTCTTGGTGTCGACCATGGTCTTGATCTTGGCCATTTCACCGTTGTACTCACCTGCAATGATCTTGCCGTTGCCAGCCTTCTCCCACGGGGCATAGAAGGCTTTTTCCTGGGCGGCCTTGTTGGCGCCGCCGAAGGAAATAACGGTCAGATCGGTTGCCATGGCGTGCGCTGCACACATCATTCCCAGCGTAATAGCGGTGAACTTCAATGGTTTGAGCATTTATTCTTCTCTCCACGGGCAGTGTTGGTTAAGCAATGAGTGAGGACGATGGATCGTCTCTGTTCAGGGTTTTAGTGCACTTGCTGCAGCGGATCGAGCGCACGGGCGTGCTCGATCTGCCAACCGATCGGCACGACATCGCCCACGCGCATGGCAGGGTCGAGTTCGGCGATTGGCTGTTTGACGAAGAAGTCGGTTTTACCGGCGACCTCCATACGCACCCGGACGTGGTCGCCCAGGTAGATGAATTCGGCCACCCGGCCAGAGAAACGGTTGGCGCAACTCTCACTGCGGCCATTGAGGCTGATGCGCTCAGGGCGGATCGACAGCGTCACCGGGTCGCCGCTCTGGCCGACGTTCACCGCCAGCGCCTGAACCTTCTCGCCACGGCTCAGCTCCACTACGCAACGCTCACCTTCCTGGCTGACCAGACGGCCATTGAGGCGGTTGTTCTCGCCAATGAAGTTGGCTACAAAAGTATTTTTCGGCGCTTCATAGAGCGTGCGCGGGGCGTCGATCTGCTGGATTTCGCCTTGATGGAATACCGCCACGCGGTCGGACATGGTCAGCGCCTCGCCCTGGTCGTGGGTCACGTAGACCACGGTCACGCCAAGACGCTGGTGCAGGTGCTTGATCTCCATCTGCATGTGTTCACGCAACTGCTTGTCGAGGGCCCCCAGCGGTTCGTCCATCAGCACCAGTTGCGGCTCGAACACCAGCGCACGGGCCAGCGCCACACGCTGCTGCTGACCACCGGACATCTGGGTCGGGTAACGATGCGCGAAGGCGTCGAGCTGGACCATGCCCAAGGCACGTTTGACCTTCTCGCCGATATCGGTCTTGCTCAGGCCACGCACCGAGAGCGGGAATGCCAGGTTCTCGGCCACCGTCATGTGCGGGAACAACGCGTAGTTCTGGAACACCATGCCAATGTCGCGCTTGTGCGGTGGCACGTTGTTGATGGCCCGGCCGTTAAGCAGGATTTGCCCGGCGGTCGGCGTTTCGAAGCCGGCCAGCATCATCAGGCTGGTGGTCTTGCCCGAGCCGGATGGCCCGAGCAGGGTCAGGAACTCGCCTTTGCGAATATCCAGGTTCAGGTCTTTGACGATCAGTGATTCGCCATCGTAGCTCTTCTGCACACCACGAAAGCTGACCAGAACATCATTGGCCCCAGCACTTGAATCGACGTCGCTCATTACCCACACCTTTGTTATGACTATGACTGCGTGAGTTCAAGATTAGTGCAGGCCATAGGCCACGCAAATCGGCAGCGCGGAGAGAATGAGCTAAGCGCGATGGAAGGTGATTTGTAGGGATCGCCCTACACGGATGACGCTATTGAATATGCAAAATTGCCTTGAACCTCGCAGGAGCGGCTTTAGCCGCGAACCGTCGCGATTATTCGCGGCTGAAGCCGCTCCTACCCAGTCGGTTACAGATAAGTGCAGGGTTAAAGCAGCTTGTGCTCCAGCGCATATTTGACCAGTTCGGCCACCGAATTGACGTTGAGTTTCTGCATCAGCCGCGCCTTGTGGGTACTGATGGTCTTGCTACTGAGGGCCAACTGATGGGCAATGTCGTTGACGTTGGCGCCCTGAGCCAAACGCTCGAACACCGAAAACTCGCGTTCGGACAGTAACGAGTGCAGTGGTCGGCTGTCAGTCAGACCGACCTCAAACACCATGCGGTCGGCCAGTTCCGGGTCGATGTAGCGCCCACCGGCCGCCACCCGGCGAATCGCGGTCAGCAGCAATGCCGGATCGCTGTCCTTGGTCGCGTACCCCGCCGCACCGAACTTCAGTGCCCGGGCGGCCATTTGCGCTTCATCATGCATTGACAGCATCAGGATTGCCGGTGGATTGTTCAGCGCGCGAATCCGTGGAATGGCTTCCAGACCGTTGACGCCGGGCATGGAGATGTCCAGCAACACCACCTCGCAAGGCACCTGACGTAAAGTCTCCAGCAACTGTTCGCCGTTGCTGGCTTCGCCAACCACTTGCATGTCCTTGGCCAGACCGATGAGCTGCTTGATGCCTTCGCGCACGATGGTGTGGTCTTCGGCTACCAGTACACGAATCACAGTGCTCACTCCTGCTGCGGGATGGGGATATAGATATGCAAGGTTGTGCCCTCGCCCGGTTCGCTGTCCAGCTCCAGACTGCCGCCCAGCATCAGCACCCGCTCACGCATGCCGACCAGACCGAAAGACGCCGGCCGCTCGGTCTGCGGATCGAAGCCTTTACCGTCATCAGCGATGCTCAGGCATAACAGGTTATCGGCCAGGGTCAGGCTGATCTGAACCGAGTGCGCAGCGGCATGGCGCATGACATTGGTCAACGCCTCCTGAAGGATACGGAACAGACCGACGGCACGCGCATCACTGAGCGCCGGCAGGTTATCCGGCACCTGCACCAGGCACGGGATCTGGGTACGCTCTTCGAAACGCCGCGCCTGCCACTCGATGGCCGAGGCGATTCCGGCATCCAGAATCGGCGGGCGCAGCGCCGTGGCGACATCACGCACCAGCTGAAACAACTGGGCGATCAGGCGTTTCATGCTGTTAAGGCGCTCGCCCAGCCCTGGGTCCAGATCCGCATAGGCCAGCTCGCACATGGAAGTTTCCAGTTTAAGCACGGTGAGCATCTGCCCCAGTTCGTCATGCACCTCACGGGCAATCCGCGCCTTCTCCTCCTCACGCACGCTTTCCAGGTGCGCTGACAACTCGCGTAGCTGCTCGTGAGCACGGCGTCGCTCGCTGACATCGCTAAGAAACACCACCAGGTACTCGGCCTCGCGAAAGCGCAGGAAGCTCAGCGACACGTCGGTCGGCAACACGCTGCCATCGGCGCGGATGCAGTTGGTCTCGAACACCTGCGGGCTGTCTTCACTGGAGCGCGCGTTACGCCACAGGTTCAGCCAGCGATCCATGTGCAGGCCAGGCTCAAAATCGATCAAAGGCCGGTCGACCACTTTGCCTGCGGCATAACCCAGCATGGTTTCGGCAGCATGATTGGCGTAGCGCACCCGGCTGTCCCAATTGACCCAGAGAATCCCTACGGTGCTCTGGTCGATGGAGAACTGCGCCAGGCGCAACGCCTCCTCACTGGCCAGGCGCCGGGTAATGTCTTCCCGGGCATCGAGCAACTGCCGCTCCAGGCTCTGCTGCATGCGCCGCTGCCACACGACAATCGCCGCACTGGCGAGCAACAGCGCCAACAGCAGCAGACACAGGTTCTTCCACAAGCCCGTGGACTCGGTGAACCGCGATGAGGTCAGCGGCATCCAGCGGGTATGCAACTGGTCCAGCTCCTTGGCCGGAATCGCCAGCAGCGCTTCGCTGACGATTGCCGCCAGCTCCGGCGAGTCACGCCGCGAGCCGATGCGCAACAACTGCGGCAAGCCGATATCGCCGACAATCGCCAGGCCGGCGAACTCGGGCTCACGAAACAGGCGGCTGAGTTGCGCTTCGTCCACCACCGCGTAACGCGCCTGCTGACTGAGCAACAGTTGCAGCGCCTGACGCTCCAGCGGCACGCCTTGCAGGTTCAGATGAGCAAAGTTGCTGCGCAGATAATCCGCCGTAGCACCGGGCATGCGCACCGCCACCCGCGAACGCTCATCCAGAGTATCAAGGTCCACCGTCCCGCCACCGTCGCGCTCCCCCACCAGCAGTTGCGAAACCCGCAGGTAAGGATCAGAGAACAGCCAGTGGCGCAGCCCGGCCGGGGTCTGCATCAAACCTGGGGCCAGATCCAGCTCGCCATCCTTCAGGGCCTTTTCCATGGCCGCCTGATCCGGATAGGTCCGCCACACCAGCTCCACCCGCAGTGCGCTGGCCACCGACTTCATCAGGTCGACGTTGGCCCCGGACAACTGCTGCAGCCGCTGATCAAACTGCGCGTAAGGTGCACGCAGCAATAAACCCACGCGCAACGGGCCATGCTGGTCAAGCCAGGCACGCTGTTCGCGGGTCAGGGGCGCCCAGAACGAAGGCTCAGGCTCATCCGCTCGCACTGGCAGCGTGGCCAGCATCAAGAGCAGCGTCAGACTGCCGATAAAAAAACCACGCACAACCGCTATCATCAAGGCTTCATTCTCGTCTGTTCCCATACCCGGACAGGCAAACCCACCTGTACGCTGCTGCCTTGTCAGGTTGCCAGCATTTGATACTGGCCTGGAATATTCAATGCCCTACCTCCTTCGCGCAATGTTTCCTGCGCTGTTGCTGTCACTGAACCTGACGCACATCATGCCCGCGATGGCTGCCGACCCCGCGCCAGCCAGCGAAACCGCGCCGGCCGAAACGACGGCCGAGCGGCCGGCCCCGCTGCCGCGCGAGCAAGAAGAAGCCCAAGCCCTGGAGCGTCAGTTGCCACGTCAGGACCTGCAACAACTGCAGGCCGGCGATACCACCTTCCTGGCTCTGTGGAAGCCGGCCAATAGCGACGACCCGCAAGGTATGGTGATCATCGTCCCGGGCGCCGACGAGTCGCCGGACTGGCCGGATGTGATCGGCCCCATGCGGCGCAAATTCCCCGATGTCGGCTGGGCCAGCCTGAGCCTGGCGATGCCTGACATCCAGGACCCGGCCTTGCAGGCCCGCGAGCCACAAGCGGCCGACGCCGCGCAACCGGGATCGGCTGAACCGGCCAAAGAGGCTGCCAAGGAACCGGCCAAGGACGCTGCCCAGCCAGCAACCGAAGCCGACAGTGAGCAGGCACGCCAACAGGCGCAAGACGCACTGGCCGCAGCGGCAAAAGCGCTCGCGGAGGCTGAAGCCGAACGCGTGCTGGCACGCATCGACAGCGCAATTGCCTTCGCCCAGCAACACCAGGCCCGCCAGATTATCCTGCTCGGCCACGGCAGCGGCGCCTACTGGGCCGCTCGCTTCGTCAACGAGCGCTCCACCGCGCAAGTGCACAAACTGGTCATGATCGCCGCCCGGGAGCCTGTCAATGCAACGCTCTCGTTGCCGGAAATCATCCCGACCCTGAAGGTCAAAACCGCCGATTTCGTCTACAAGAACCAGCCCTCGCGCGCCGCCGAAGAGCGCCTGCAAGTCAGCAAGCGCAGCAAAGGCCCAGGCTTTACGCAGATAAATCTGGTCAATATGGCGGGTATTTCCGAGGCCGAACAGGAACAGGTGTTCCGCCGGGTCCGCGGCTGGGTGCAGGCCGAGTAACCGGCCCCGCTGATGAACGCGGCGCGACCCTAACGGAAACCGCGCCGTGTCTTGATCAAGGCATAGGCGCTGTGCAGTTCGCGGGTCTTTTCCGTGGCTTCCCGGACCCTCATGGAACTGGCCCCGGCGCCTTCAAGCTTGTCCGGATGATGGCGACTGAGCAGACGTCGATAAGCTCGTTTGACGCTTTTCTGGTCAGCATCGGCCTCCACACCCAGTAACGTCAGCGCCTGCTGATACTCGTCACTGGCACTGACCCGGTTACGCTTCATCGGGTCGTACTCGGCCGCCAGGGTCTGCATCCGTACCGGTGACCAACCCAGCCATTGCCCCCAGGCCGCGATCATTTCCTGCTCGATGCGCGCCACCTTGCCGTCCGCCCAGGCCATGCGCCAACAGGCGCGCAACAACGCCTCGCCGGTTTCCGGCTCGCTGCGCAGGCTACGCAGATAACCGCGCAACCCTTCCTTGCCATCGCGGCCCCGATTGAACGCCTCGATGGCTCGCAGGCGCTCGGCCTCGTTGAAGCGCAGCCGGTCCATCTCATTGCGTGCCTGATGGATATGGCTGGGCACCACCCGGCCCTCGCTCTTGGCCAGGCGCCCCAGCAGGACGAACAGCAAGTCAGCGTCGTGAATCGCTGCCCGGCCACCCAGCCGCTCACGCAAATACGCCCAGTTGCGCAGCTTCAGGCGCCGATCAATGACCTGCCCCAGCAACGCGCCCAACAAGGCGCCCGGAATGTTGGCCAGCGCATAGCCCGCGCCCGCACCGATAATTGTGCCCGGCCACAGCATCAGGCGTTGCCTGCCAGCAGTTGCTCGACTTCTGCCAGCCGTTCAAGGGTGCCGACATCCACCCAGTGCCCGTGAAAATGCTCGCCAGTCACCCGACCGGCACGCATCGCCTCGCGCAGCAGCGGGGCAAGTTTGAAGGCACCCGCCTGACAACCGGCAAACAGCGCCGGATCAATGATCGAAAGACCGCTGTAGGTCAGGCGCCGGGCATCGGTGCGCTCATCAGCGCAATGCTCCTCAGCCAGTTGCTCACCCAGCAAAGAGAAGTCGCCATCAGGGTGATGCGGCGGGTTATCGATCATCACCAGATGCGCCAGGCCGTCGATCTTGCGGCGCAATTGGCTGAAGTCGTAATCGGTCCAGACATCACCATTGACCACCACGAAAGGCTCATTGCCCAGCAACGGCAAGGCCCGGAAGATTCCACCTCCGGTTTCCAGCGGCTCGCCTTCCGGGGAGTAGCCAATGCTCAGACCATAACGCTGGCCGTCGCCCAGGTAATCCTCGATCTGCTGCCCCAGCCAGGCGTGGTTGATCACCACCTCACGGATGCCCGCTGCATGCAGCGCCTTCAAGTGATACTCAATCAACGGCACCCCGGCAGCACGCACCAGCGGCTTGGGGGTGGTCAGTGTCAGTGGACGCATTCGCTCGCCTTTACCGGCGGCGAGAATCATCGCTTTCATCAGGCCCTCTTCAATGATCAGCCAGAAATGCTCAGGCCGGCGCTTCGCCAGGTTGACGCAGCTCAGCCAGTAGTTGCCCCAGTTCGCTCAGCTCCGGCCGTCTGGCCAGCACCGCCTCTATATAAGAGAAGAAGCGCGCAACGTCGCTCAGGTAACGCGGTTTGCCATCGCGATGGCAGATTCGGGCAAAAATACCGATGACTTTCAGGTGCCGCTGCACGCCCATCAGGTCGCTGGCGCGCTGAAACTCGGCAAATTCGGACTGCACTGCAATACCCGCCTCACGAGCCTTGTCCCAATACTGCTGCAACCAGCCAGCCACACGCTGCTCAGGCCAGCTCAGGAAGGCATCCTTGAACAGACAGGTGACGTCATAAGTCACCGGGCCGTAGACCGCATCCTGAAAGTCCAGCACGCCAGGGTTAGGCGCGCTGAGCATCAGGTTACGCGGCATGAAATCACGATGCACCAGGACCTTGGGCTGGGCCAGCGCGCTGTCGATCAACAGGGTACTGACGCGTTGCCAGGCCGCCTGCTGCGCCGTGCTGAATTCGATACCCAGATGGTGCTTCACATACCATTCCGGGAACAGCTCCAGCTCGCGGTGCAACAGCGCCACATCATAGCTGGGCAGCGGCGCGTCCATCGGCAGTTGCTGGAAGGCGAGCAAGGCAGCGATGGCGTCCTCGAACAGCTCATCGGCATTGTGTTCGTTGATCACATCCAGGTAAGTCTGCCGGCCCAGATCGTTGAGCAACAGAAACCCCTGCTCCAGGTCCTGGGCATGGATAACCGGCACGTTGATACCGGAAGTTGCCAACAGTTGCGCGATATCAACGAACGGCCGACAGTTTTCCTGCGGCGGCGGCGCGTCCATCACGATCAGCGTGCGGTCGCCAGCCTGCCAGCGGAAATAACGGCGAAAACTGGCGTCACTGCTGGCTGCGGTCAGGCTCGCCGCAGGAACATCGCCCCAACCATGACGCTGAAACAGCAGCGGTAACTGTTCATCGAGCCAAACTTTGAGCTTTTGCAGACGTATATCTTGATCTGGCATTACAAGGGTCTCCGACGGCGCTAGCCGTCAAGCGGGTCATGCTTTATCATCCGGGATCTTTTTCAGCCCATCGAAAGGCGTGCGGCCCCACGCGGGCAGATGGCGCGCAGGAAGCCCGGACTAATAAGATGGCATTGAAATCCCCCGCGTTTCGTAAAAAATTTCCGTTGCTGGTAACCGGCAGTCTGCTGGCGATGCAACCTCTGGTTTCCACCTCCGTGGTTGCCGCCGACCAGTATGACTGTTCGGTGTCCGCTTCGGGAGCCTGGAACTGCGCGCCGAAATCCAGCGCTGCGCCATTGCCGCCCCGTCCTGCACACACCGCCACGGCCGTCAGCGCCGGCAGCGGCACCGTTGTGTCCGACAGCGCCTCGACAGCAGAGCCCGCCGCCCAACAGGTTACCCAAGCCAAAGGCAAAGGCCTGAAGTCGCGCAGTGCCGACTACAGCCACCTTGACTGGGTACCGCGCGAGAAGCTGACACCTGCGCAGCTGGCCGAAACCGCGCCTTATTGTGCCGGTGCCTATGTCGAGCCGCTGCGCCCGGGCATGGACGACACCACGCCAAAGAACGAGGCGCCGACCTTCATCGGTGCCAAGGCTTCGCGCTACCAGCAGCAAGAGCAGATCGCCTCGCTGGCCGGTGACGTGGTCATGCGCCAGGGCAGCATGCAGATCGAGGCCCAGGAGGCCGCTCTGCACCAGGCTGAAAACCGTGGCGAGCTGACCGGCAACGTACGCCTGCGCGACAAAGGCGCGCTGATCGTCGGCGACCGTGCCGAGTTGCAACTCGACACCGGTGAAGCCCAGGTCGACAACGCCGAATACGTCCTGCACGACTCGCACATCCGCGGTAATGCGCAGTACGCCAAGCGCTCCGAGAACGCCATCATTCGCCTCAAGGACGGTACCTATACCTCCTGCGAACCGGGCAGCAATGCCTGGACGCTCAAAGGCAATAACATCACGCTGAACCCGGCCACCGGTTTCGGCACCGCGACCAACGTCACCCTGCGGGTAAAAGACATACCGGTCCTCTACACACCGTATATCTACTTCCCGATCGACGACCGTCGCCAGTCCGGTTTCCTGCCGCCGACCATCGGCACCGGCAGCGACACCGGCTTCATGCTGGTTACGCCGTACTACTTCAACCTGGCGCCTAACTACGACGCCACGTTGTACCCACGCTACATGAGCAAGCGTGGCCTGTTGATGGAAGGCGAATTCCGTTACCTGACCAAGAGCAGCGAAGGTCAGTTCGGCGGCGCCTGGCTCAACGACGAAGAAGACGAGCGCAAGCTGCAGACCGACTACGACAAGACCCGCTGGATGATCAACTGGCAGCACAAGGGTGGTCTGGATTCGCGCTGGATGACCAAGGTCGACTACACCGACATCAGCGATCCGTACTACTTCCAGGACCTGCAGACCGACCAGATTGGCGTGTCGAAAACCGACTACATCAACCAGCAAGGCGTGCTGACCTACCGCGGCGACAGCTACACCGCGCAACTCAACGCACAGGCCTACAAGCTGGCCACCGTGGCCAACATCACGCCTTACAACCGTCTGCCACAGCTGACCCTGAACGGCACCCTGCCGTACAACCCGGGCGGCCTGCAGTTCGATTATCAAACCGAGCTGGTACGCTTCGAACGTGACCTGCGCAACGGCAGCTTCATCGACGAAAACGGCAATGCCAGCCCGCGCCTGGACAACAACGTCACAGGCCTGGCCCGCGCCAACGGCGACCGTCTGAACCTGGCACCATCGGTCAGCCTGCCGCTGAACTGGACCTGGGGCTTCGTCACGCCCAAGCTCAAGTACGTCTACACCCAGTACGACCTGGACCTCGACAACCGTGGCCAGAACAGCCTGCTGGCCGACGAGCAGTACAGCAGCAGCCAGAACCGCAGCGTTCCGGTGTTCAGCGTCGACAGCGGCCTGTACTTCGACCGCGACACCCAGTTGTTCGGCAAGGACTACCGTCAGACCCTCGAACCTCGCCTGTTCTATCTCTACGTACCGGAGAAGGACCAGACCGACATTCCGGTGTTCGACACGGCTGAAACCACCTTCAACTACAGCTCGCTGTTCCGCGACAACCGCTTCGTCGGCGCCGACCGCATCGGTGACGAGAACAAGCTGTCGCTGGGCGTGACCAACCGCTGGATCGAAGACAACGGCTTCGAGCGCCAACGCTTCAGCATCGGCCAGGCCTTGTATTTCCGCGACCGCAAGGTGCAACTGCCAGGCGTGGTGTTCGCCGACCGCGACGACGCCCAGGCCAACGTTTCGCCTTATGCCCTGGAATACGAGTTCCGCTTCAACCGCGACTGGCGCTTCTCGTCCGACTTCAACTGGGACCCGGACAGCCGCAGTACCCGTTCGGGCAGCGCGATGTTCCATTACCAGCCTGAAGACAACCCGGGCAAGATCATCAACGCCGGCTACCGCTACCGTAATGACCTGGTGCGCTACGACCAGAACACTGGTCGCTGGAGCGTGGGCGGCGGTGACTACGGCACGCCGGGCACCCCTGGCTACGTGAAGGACTACTACAAGATCCAGCAGCACGATTTCTCGGTCATCTGGCCAATCGTGCCGCAGTGGAGCCTGATCAGCCGCTGGCAGTATGACTACAACCGTGACCGCACCCTGGAAGCCTTCGGCGGCTTCGAATATGACAGCTGCTGCTGGAAGCTGCGGCTGGTCAGCCGCTACTGGGTCGACTACGACGAATACAGCCAGGAAGCCCCTCAGAACGAGAAAGGCGACCGTGGCGTGTTCCTGCAAATTGTGTTGAAGGGCCTCGGTGGCGTCACAGGCGCCAAGGTCGAGAGCTTCCTGAACAACGGCATTCAAGGTTATCGTGAACGTGAAGACAAAGCTCTGTAACTGCCTGCGCCCGCTGATGCTGGGCGCCCTGCTGCTGAGCGGTGCGGCCCATGCGGCCGTCCAACCGCTCGACAGCGTAGTGGCCATCGTCGATAACGACGTCATCATGAAAAGCCAGCTCGACCAGCGCGTGCGCGAAGTCCAGCAAACCATCGCCAAGCGCGGTGGTGGCACACCGCCTGCCGAAGCGCTGCAGCCACAGGCCCTCGACCGTCTGATTCTGGAAAACCTGCAACTGCAGATGGGTGATCGCGCCGGCATTCGCATCAGCGACGAAGAACTCAACTCGGCGGTCGAAACCATCGCCCAGCGCAACGGCATGAGCATCGAACAGTTCCGTGCTGCGCTGGCCCACGACGGCCTGTCGTACAACGATGCCCGTGAACAGATCCGCCGCGAGATGATCATCAGCCGCGTGCGTCAGCGCCGGGTGGCCGAGCGTATCCAGGTCTCGGAACAGGAAGTGAAGAACTTCCTCGCTTCGGACCTGGGCAAGGCACAAATGTCTGAAGACCTGCACCTGGCCAATATCCTGATCGCCACCTCTGACAGTGCTTCCTCTGCCGATATCCAGGCAGCGGCACGTCAGGCCCAGGATATCTACGCACAACTGCAGAAAGGCGCAGACTTCGCCCAGTTGGCCATTACTCGCTCGGCAACCGAGAACGCCCTGGACGGCGGTGACATGGGCTGGCGTAAAGCTGCTCAATTGCCGCCGCCGTTCGGCGACATGCTCAGCTCGATGAAACCCGGCGAGATCACGCCGCCTGCGCGGACCCCCGGCGGCTTCATTATCCTCAAGCTGCTCGACAAGCGCGGCGGTGAAGGCCAGGTACAACTGCGTGACGAAGTCCGCGTTCGCCACATCCTGATCAAGCCAAGCGAAATCCGCAGCGAAGCCGAAACCCGTCGTCTGGCCGGCAAGCTGTATGACCGTATCGAGGCCGGTGAAGACTTCGCAGAGCTGGCAAAAAGCTTCTCGGAAGACCCTGGCTCGGCGCTCAACGGCGGCGACCTGAACTGGGTCGACCCCAACTCGCTGGTTCCAGAGTTCCGCCAGGTCATGAACGAGACGCCGCAAGGCGTGCTGTCCAAACCGTTCAAGACCGCCTATGGCTGGCACGTACTGGAAGTGCTGGGACGTCGCTCGACTGACGCCACCAGCCAGGCCCGCGAGCAGCAGGCACTCAATGCCCTGCGCAACCGCAAGTACGATGAAGAGCTGCAAACCTGGCTGCGTCAGATCCGCGACGAAGCCTACGTGGAAATCAAACTTCCTGGCGCTGCCCAGGCCACTCAGTGAAGCCACGCCGCTTCGCCCTGACGCCCGGCGAGCCGGCCGGCATTGGTCCTGACCTTTGCCTGCTGATCGCCGCGCAGCCCCAGCCACACCCTGTGATCGCCATCACCAGCCGCGACCTGCTCCTTGAGCGGGCCGCGCAACTGGGGCTGGCCGTTGAGCTGCTGCCGGTCAGCGCTGACGCCTTTCCTGACACGCCCGCGCCTGCTGGCAGCCTGTATGTCTGGGACACACCACTGGCGGCACCGGTGCGCACCGGCCAGCTCGACAAGGCCAATGCCGCGTTCGTCCTGCAGACCCTGACCCGTGCCGCGCAAGGCTGCCTCGACGGCCATTTCGCCGGCATGATCACCGCCCCCGTGCACAAGGGCGTGATCAACGAAGGCGGTATCGCCTTTTCCGGGCATACCGAGTTTCTTGCAGAACTGACCCACACCGAACAAGTGGTGATGATGCTGGCGACCGGCGATCTGCGTGTCGCGCTGGTCACCACTCACCTGCCTCTGCGCGAAGTGGCCGATGCCATCACTGCAGAACGCCTGGAGCGCGTGACCCGCATCCTGCACAACGATCTGGTCGGCAAGTTCGGCATCAGCACACCGCGCATTCTGGTCTGCGGCCTCAACCCCCACGCTGGCGAGGGCGGGCACCTGGGGCGCGAAGAAATCGACATCATTGAACCTACGCTGGAGCGCCTGCGCAACGAGGGCTTCGACCTGCGCGGCCCGCTTCCGGCCGATACCCTGTTTACCCCCAAATATCTGGAGCACTGCGACGCGGTGCTGGCGATGTATCACGATCAGGGCTTGCCGGTCCTCAAGTACAAAGGCTTCGGCGCTGCGGTCAACGTGACCCTGGGCCTGCCGATCGTCCGCACCTCGGTCGATCACGGCACCGCACTGGATCTGGCCGGCACCGGCCGGATCGACACCGGCAGCCTGTTCGTGGCTCTGCAAACCGCCTACCAGATGGCCGAGACCCATTCATGACCGAGCAATACCAACACCGGGCGCGCAAGCGCTTTGGCCAGAACTTCCTGCACGACGCCGGAGTTATCGACCGTATCCTGCGCGCCATCCGTGCCCGCCCCGAAGACCGCCTGCTGGAAATCGGCCCTGGCCAGGGCGCATTGACCGAAGGCCTGCTGGGCAGCGGGGCACAGCTTGACGTGATTGAGCTGGACAAGGACCTGATCCCGATCCTCAATCATCAGTTCGCCGGCAAGACCAACTTCAACCTGCATCAGGGCGATGCACTGAAGTTCGACTTCAACAGCCTGGGCGCGACGCCGCACAGCCTGCGAGTGGTCGGCAACCTGCCGTACAACATCTCGACACCGCTGATTTTCCACCTGCTGGACAATTCGGCGCTGATCCGCGACATGCACTTCATGTTGCAGAAAGAAGTCGTCGAGCGTCTGGCCGCCGGCCCTGGCGGTGGTGATTGGGGTCGCCTGTCGATCATGGTCCAATACCATTGCCGCGTCGAACACCTGTTCAACGTCGGCCCCGGCGCGTTCAACCCGCCGCCCAAGGTCGACTCGGCCATCGTACGGCTGGTCCCGCACGAGACCCTGCCGCACCCTGCCAAGGATCACCGGCTGCTCGAACGCATCGTCCGCGAAGCCTTCAACCAGCGCCGCAAGACCCTGCGCAACACCCTCAAACTGCTGCTCAGCAGCGAAGACATCGAGGCCGCAGGCGTAGACGGCAGCCTGCGTCCCGAGCAGCTCGACCTGGCGGCGTTCGTCCGTCTGGCTGATCAGCTCAGCGAAAAAAGCCAGGCGCACTGACCCCAAAGACCGGTACGGGGAGCATCGCTGCCGATGACTTTCTCCGTACATGGCGTAGGGTCTGTTGCCGTTTCAGCGCAGGCCGCGTTGCAGCGCCAAATCGTGTCAGGCGAGGCGAAGGACGCAGGAAATGGTCGCTCCCTTTTCAAGTCCTTCGACGAAGCATGGCGCGATTTGGCGCGCAACCCGTAGGGCCGTGGCTGTTTTGTTACACGCACTCCAACAGAGTGGCGCCTATACTGGCCAACAAAACAGGCCTCGGCGCGGTTGTGATGGGATGGCAACAGACCCTAAACTGAGCCAGTGCTTGAGTTTTCCGCCCTTTGCATTCAAGGCCCACTGCATGTCCGACCCTCGCTACCAGATTGATGTAAGCGTCGTAACCCGCTACCTCGCTGAACAATCGAATCCCGAGCAGAGCCGCTTCGCCTTTGCCTACACCATCACTGTCCACAACAATGGCCTGCTGCCAGCCAAGCTGCTGTCACGCCACTGGATCATTACCGATGGTGACGGCAATGTCGAAGAAGTACGCGGCGACGGCGTGGTCGGTCAGCAACCACTGATCCAGCCCGGACAGAGCCACACCTACAGCAGCGGCACCGTGATGCCGGCCAAGGTGGGCAACATGCAGGGCAGTTACCAGATGCTCGCCGAGGACGGCAAGCGCTTCGATGCCGTGATCGTCCCGTTCCGCCTGGCCGTGCCGGGCGCCCTGCACTGATGGCGGTGTACGCCGTCGGCGACCTGCAAGGTTGCCTTGAGCCGCTCAAATGCCTGCTTGAAGAAGTCCGCTTCACGCCTGGCCAGGACAATCTCTGGCTGGTCGGCGACCTGGTCAACCGCGGCCCGCAGTCACTGGAAACCCTGCGCTACCTGTACGCCATGCGCGACTCAGTGACCTGCGTGCTGGGCAATCACGACTTGCACCTGCTGGCCGTGTCGCGCAGGACCGAACGCCTGAAAAAGTCCGATACCCTGAGCGAAATTCTCGACGCACCCGACGGCCAGATGCTGCTCGACTGGCTGCGCCGCCAGAAGCTGCTGCACTATGACGCCGAGCGTAATATCGCCATGGCCCATGCCGGCATCCCGCCACAGTGGTCACTGAAAAAAGCCCTCCGGCTGGCCGCCGAAGTCGAACAGGCGCTGCGCGACGACAAGCAGTACGAACCGTTTCTGGCGCATATGTACGGCAATGAGCCGGCCAAATGGGACAACGACCTGGAGGGCACCACGCGCCTGCGGGTCATCACCAATTACTTTACCCGCATGCGCTTCTGCACCAGCGAGGGCAAGCTCGACCTCAAGGGCAAGGAAGGCATCGACACCGCGATGCCCGGCTACGCGCCCTGGTTCAGCCACAAGCAACGCAAGACCCGTGAGGTGAAGATCGTCTTCGGCCACTGGGCGGCGCTCGAGGGCCGCTGCGACGAGCCTGGCGTCTTTGCTCTGGACAGCGGCTGCGTGTGGGGCGGCAGCATGACTTTGCTCAACCTCGACACGCTGGCGCGCCACCGCTGCGATTGCGATCATAATGGCCGGGCGGTCGCCCCCAACCCGATCACGCCGACACCCGCCCGCCTCATCAACGCCCAGGAGCCTCCGACATGACAGAATTCAAACGTATCGCCCCCGAGCAGGCCCAGGGCCTGCGCGAACAGGGCGCGGCACTGGTCGACATCCGCGACCCGCAAACCTTCGCCAGCAACCATATCGCCGGCTCCCGGCATCTGGACAACCACTCGCTGGCCGACTTCATTGCCAAGGCCGACCTCGACCAGCCAGTGATCGTGGTCTGCTACCACGGCAACTCCAGCCAGAGTGCAGCGGCCTATCTGGTCAGCCAGGGCTTCTCGGACGTCTACAGCCTGGACGGCGGTTTCGAACTGTGGCGCAGCACCTATCCGGGCGAAACCGCGCAAGGCTGACTGAAAAAAAATTTCATAAGGCTCACCCCGCATTCTGCGCGGGCTGGGGCCCGAAACCGACGAACGGTTGAGGGCCCTGTGAGCATATCGCTCCTGTACCTTTGCGAAACCCAACTATCCTTACCCTCAGGCCATCCGTAATCCGGGGAGAGCCGGTACACCGGCGCGTGGGTCATCGGTAGTTACTTTTATGGTGTTCTGGGGGGTAACGGCATCTGGAGACTCAGCTGCCGCCAGCATCGACTGACGATCCGCCGCCGGCTCAACGTATCGAGCGAGGTGACGTCATGAGTATTTTTAGCCACTTCCAACAACGCTTCGAAACCACACGGCAGGAAGAGCTCTCATTACAGGAGTACCTTGAGCTCTGCAAACGGGATCGCAGCGCCTATGCTTCGGCAGCAGAGCGACTGCTGATGGCCATTGGGGAACCTGAACTGGTGGACACCTCCACCAATTCGCGGCTGTCGAGGGTGTTCTCCAACAAGGTCATCAGACGTTACCCGGCCTTCGCCGACTTCCACGGAATGGAAGAGTGCATCGAGCAGATCGTGTCGTATTTCCGCCATGCCGCCCAAGGCCTGGAAGAAAAGAAACAGATTCTCTATCTGCTGGGTCCAGTGGGCGGCGGTAAATCGTCCCTGGCCGAGAAACTCAAACAACTGATGCAGAAAGTGCCCTTCTATGCGATCAAGGGCTCGCCGGTATTCGAGTCGCCACTGGGGCTGTTCAACGCAGCCGAGGACGGCGAAATTCTCGAAGAGGACTTCGGCATTCCGCGTCGCTACCTGAGCACCATCATGTCGCCCTGGGCCACCAAACGGCTGGCTGAATTCGGCGGTGACATCAGCCAGTTCAAGGTGGTCAAACTCTACCCCTCGATTCTCAACCAGATCGGTATCGCCAAGACCGAGCCGGGGGATGAGAACAACCAGGACATCTCTGCCCTGGTGGGCAAGGTCGATATTCGCAAGCTTGAAGAATTCCCGCAGAACGACGCTGACGCCTACAGCTATTCGGGCGCGCTGTGCCGTGCCAACCAGGGCCTGATGGAATTCGTCGAGATGTTCAAGGCGCCGATCAAGGTCCTTCACCCGCTGCTCACCGCTACCCAGGAAGGTAACTACAACAGCACCGAAGGTCTGGGCGCGATTCCGTTCAACGGCACCCTGCTGGCTCACTCCAACGAGTCGGAGTGGCACAGCTTCCGTAACAACAAGAACAACGAGGCATTCATCGACCGGATCTACATCGTCAAGGTGCCGTACTGCCTGCGCGTCAGCGATGAAATAAAGATCTACGAGAAACTGCTGATCAATAGCTCCCTGGCCAACGCTCACTGCGCGCCGGATACGCTCAAGATGCTGGCGCAGTTCACCACCCTGTCGCGCCTCAAAGAGCCTGAGAACTCCAACATCTACTCCAAGATGCGCGTGTACGACGGCGAAAACCTCAAGGACACCGACCCCAAGGCCAAGTCGATTCAGGAGTACCGCGACAGCGCCGGTGTCGATGAGGGCATGACCGGTCTTTCGACCCGTTTCGCCTTCAAGATCCTGTCCAAAGTGTTCAACTTCGACCCGCATGAAGTGGCTGCCAACCCGGTTCACCTGCTGTACGTGCTCGAACAGCAGATCGAGCAGGAACAATACCCGGCCGAAACCCGCGAGCGTTATCTGCGCTTCATCAAGGAATACCTGGCACCGCGCTATATCGAGTTCATCGGCAAGGAAATCCAGACCGCCTACCTTGAGTCCTACAGCGAATACGGGCAGAACATATTTGACCGCTACGTGCTGTATGCGGACTTCTGGATTCAGGATCAGGAATATCGCGACCCGGAAACCGGCGAGATCCTCAATCGCGTGGCCCTCAACGAAGAACTGGAAAAGATCGAGAAACCGGCCGGCATCAGCAATCCGAAGGATTTCCGTAACGAAATCGTCAACTTCGTCCTGCGTGCGCGGGCCAACAACAATGGCAAGAATCCGACCTGGCTGAGCTATGAAAAGCTGCGGGTGGTGATCGAGAAGAAAATGTTCTCCAACACCGAAGACCTGCTGCCGGTCATCAGCTTCAACGCCAAAGCCAGCAAAGAGGACCAACAGAAACACAACGACTTCGTCACTCGAATGGTCGAGCGGGGCTACACCGACAAACAGGTACGGCTACTCTCCGAGTGGTACCTGCGCGTACGCAAATCGCAATAAGACAGCCACAAGCGACAAGCTTCGAGTGGCCAGCACGTCAGTGCGTCGTCCTCACAGGTTCGACGCACTGACCGATGGTCGCGTGAAGCCGGCGTTTCGACAGTCTAACTTGCAGCTTGTAGCTTGGAGCTTGCAGCTCCCCTAAGGGGCCCGTATGAGCTATGTGATCGACCGACGCCTCAATGGCAAGAACAAGAGCACGGTGAACCGCCAGCGTTTCCTGCGGCGTTACCGTGACCACATCAAGAAGGCGGTGGAAGAAGCCGTCAGCCGTCGTTCCATCACCGATATGGAACATGGCGAACAGATCAGCATTCCTGGCCGCGATATCGACGAGCCAGTGCTGCACCACGGGCGCGGCGGCAAACAGACCGTGGTGCATCCCGGCAACAAGGAATTCACCGCAGGCGAGCGCATCGCCCGGCCGCAAGGCGGTGGCGCCGGTAAAGGGGCCGGCAAGGCCAGCAACAGCGGCGAAGGCATGGACGAGTTCGTGTTCCAGATCACTCAGGAAGAGTTTCTGGAGTTCATGTTCGAAGACCTCGAGCTGCCCAATCTGGTCAAGCGCAACCTTACCGGCACCGACACCTTCAAGACCGTACGTGCAGGGATCAGCAACGAGGGCAACCCTTCACGCATCAACATCATCCGCACCCTGCGCTCGGCTCATGCGCGGCGCATTGCGCTGTCCGGCAGCAGCCGCGCCAAGCTCAAGCAGGCCCAGGCTGAACTTGAGCGAATCAAGCTGGAAGAGCCGGACAACTTCGGCGATATCCAGGAACTTGAAACAGAAATAGAACGGCTCAAGGGCCGTATTCGTCGCGTTCCTTACCTGGATACCTTTGACCTCAAATACAACCTGCTGGTCAAGCAACCCAACCCCAGCTCCAAGGCCGTGATGTTCTGCCTGATGGACGTATCCGGCTCCATGACCCAGGCCACCAAGGACGTCGCCAAGCGCTTCTTCATCCTGCTGTACCTGTTTCTCAAGCGTAACTACGACAAGATCGAAGTCGTGTTCATCCGTCACCACACCAGTGCCCGGGAAGTCGACGAAGAAGAGTTTTTCTATTCACGCGAAACCGGCGGCACCATCGTTTCCAGCGCTCTGAAACTGATGCAGGAGATCATGGCCGAGCGCTACCCGGCCAGCGAGTGGAACATCTACGCCGCACAGGCTTCCGATGGCGACAACTGGAACGACGACTCGCCCATTTGCCGGGAAATTCTCACCAAGCAGATCATGCCGTTCGTGCAGTACTACACCTACGTGGAGATCACCCCGCGCGAGCACCAGGCACTGTGGTTCGAATACGAACGCATCGGCGAAGAGTTCGCCGACACCTTCGCCCAACAGCAACTGGTTTCCGCCGGTGATATCTACCCGGTATTCCGTGAACTCTTCCAGCGCAGGTTAGTGACATGACCGCTAGAGATCAGAAACGCCAGCCCCTCTCCACGGGGTCAGAGTGGACATTCGAACTGATCCAGGCCTACGACCGTGAAATCAGCCGTATTGCCGACCGTTACGCCCTGGACACCTACCCCAACCAGATCGAGGTTATTACTGCCGAACAGATGATGGACGCCTACGCTTCGGTCGGCATGCCGCTGGGCTACCATCACTGGTCCTACGGCAAGCAGTTCCTGAGCACCGAGAAATCCTATTCCCGCGGGCAAATGGGCCTGGCCTACGAGATCGTCATCAACTCCGACCCGTGCATCGCCTACCTGATGGAAGAGAACACCATCTGCATGCAGGCACTGGTGGTGGCCCACGCCTGCTACGGGCACAATAGTTTCTTCAAGGGCAACTACCTGTTTCGCACCTGGACCGATGCCAGCTCGATCATCGATTATCTGGTGTTCGCCAAGCAGTACATCACTCAGTGCGAAGAACGCCACGGTATCGATGCCGTCGAAGACCTGATCGACTCGTGCCACGCACTGATGAACTACGGCGTGGACCGCTACAAGCGGCCGTATCCGATCTCCGCCGAGGAAGAGCGCCGCCGGCAAAAAGACCGTGAAGAACACCTGCAACGGCAGATCAACGACCTGTGGCGCACCATCCCGAAAAACGCAGGGAAAAACAGCCAGTCAGACAACGCCCGCTTCCCGGCCGAGCCGCAGGAAAACATCCTCTACTTCATCGAGAAACACGCCCCATTGCTGGAGCCCTGGCAGCGTGAGGTGGTGCGCATCGTGCGCAAGATCGCGCAGTACTTCTATCCACAGCGCCAGACCCAGGTGATGAACGAAGGCTGGGCGACCTTCTGGCACTACACACTGATCAACGACCTCTACGACGAGGGCCTGGTCACCGACGGCTTCATGTTCGAGTTCCTCCAATCGCACACCAGCGTGATCTATCAGCCGGGTTTTGACAGCCCCTATTACAGCGGTATCAATCCCTACACCCTGGGCTTCTCGATGTTTCAGGATATCCGCCGAATTTGCGAGAACCCCACCGAAGAAGACCGCCGCTGGTTCCCGGACATTGCCGGTGGCGACTGGCTGAGCACCATCAAGTTCGCCATGAGCAGCTTCAAGGACGAGAGCTTCATCCTCCAGTACCTGTCACCCAAGGTCATGCGCGACCTGAAGCTGTTCAGCATCATGGACGACGACCAGAAAGATGAACTGCTGGTGCCGGCCATTCATGACGAGGACGGTTACCGCACCATCCGCGAAACCCTGGCCGCGCAGTACAACCTCGGCAACCGCGAACCCAATGTGCAGATCTATAGCATCGACCGACGCGGCGACCGCTCGCTGACCCTGCGCCATCAGCAATACAACCGCAAGCCGCTGGGCGAGTCCACTGACGAGGTACTCAAGCACCTGCATCGCCTGTGGGGCTTTGACGTGCATCTGGAAACCCTGCAGGGCGACCAGGTGGTCAAGACCCATCACGTGCCGCCCCGTGGCGAGGGTGCCGAAAGCGAATACCCGCGCCTGGATCTGGCGGTGGTCCACCACCTCTGAAAGGGCGGCTGCAACAACCTAAGCGAGGCAGCCAGCAGGTCGTTTTGGGAGGTTTCAGAAAGATCGTCATGCACTTTTAACCTCCGTCAGCCCCACACAGGGTTTATCCTGTCGGGCTTACGGAGGTTCTTATGCAGATCTATAAAGTCGGCGGCGCCGTGCGCGACCGCTTGCTGGGGCAACCCGTCACCGATATCGACTGGGTCGTGGTGGGCGCGACCAGCGACGAAATGCTGATCAAGGGCTATCGCCCGGTGGGCACGGACTTTCCGGTATTCCTCCATCCCCTGACCGGTGAAGAACATGCCCTGGCGCGTACCGAGCGCAAGAGCGGGGTCGGCTACGGCGGCTTCGTCTTTCATGCCAGCCCCGAGGTTACGCTGGAACAGGACCTGATCCGTCGCGACCTGACCATTAACGCGATGGCCGAAGACAAGGACGGCAACCTGACCGACCCCTACGGCGGCCAGCACGACCTTGAAGCCCGCATACTCCGTCATGTGTCCCCGGCCTTTGCCGAAGATCCGCTGCGCGTGCTGCGCGTCGCCCGCTTTGCGGCACGTTACGCCGGTCATGGGTTCAGCATCGCGCCCGAAACCATGGACCTGATGCGTCAGCTCAGCGAGTCGGGCGAACTTCAGGCACTGACGCCGGAGCGCAGCTGGAAAGAAATCTCCCGCGCCCTGATGGAGGACCACCCTGAGGTGTTCATTCGTGTGCTGCACGACTGCGGCGCGCTCAAAGAACTGATGCCAGAGGTCGAAGCCTTGTTTGGCGTACCGCAGCCCGAGGCACATCACCCCGAGATCGACACCGGTGAGCATGTACTGAGCGTTTTGCAACAGACCGCACGGCACCAGCAACCACTGAGCGTACGCTGGGCCTGCTTGCTGCATGACCTGGGCAAAGGCGTCACCCCGGAAAGCGAATGGCCCCGCCACATCGCCCATGAACACACCGGCCTGCCGCTGATCAAGGCGCTCAACGAACGCCTGCGCGCGCCGCGAGAATGCCAGGAACTGGCGCTGCTGGTCGGCCAGTACCATACCCTTGGCCACCGGGCACTGGAACTCAAGCCCTCGACCCTGCTGGAGCTGCTGCAGAGCTTCGACGTGTACCGGCGCCCGCAGCGGTTCCAGGAGTTTATCTGCGCCTGCGAAATGGACGCTCGCGGCCGGCTGGGGTTCGAACAGCGCGATTATCCACAGGCAAGCTACCTGCAGGGCGCCGCCGAAACCGCACGCGCCGTGTCGGTACAACCGCTACTGGAAAAAGGCCTCAAAGGCCAGGAACTGGGCAATGCGCTGAAAGAAGCAAGGCTGGATCGGCTGAAGATCTACAAGGCCGAGTATCAGCAAGGACTTCAGGGCTGAAACAGAGCGCCGCCCGGCTGCTCTTGCGGTAAACATCTGCCCCCGTAGGAGCGGCTTCAGCCGCGAAGGCTTCGCCGCTAAAGCGGCTCCTGCGATGCGCCGTGTTTACCGTGCGACAGAGCGGTCTCAAGCAGCTCCGGTGGCGTCAAAGCCTGCCCCCGCCATTCAAACGCCACCGGCCACAATTGCTGGTCGATCTGGGCGCCGGCCCAGAGCTCGACAAACGACTGCCCAGTTCCCGGATGCACACGCTCCGGGGCGATCAATGACAACGGCCACAAGACAAAGGCATTTTTGAGAATTTCAGCGCGCGGCAGGATCAGCCCGTCGAAATTGCCGACCAGATCACCGTACAGCAACACGTCGATATCCAGCGGCAAACCGACGCGATCAGGCGCGTAACGGCCGTTATCTGCCTCGATGAATTTCAACCGGCGGTCCAGTTCAATCAGCGGCAGATCAGTCAGCGCCGAAACCACCAGATTGATGAACGGCCCGCTCTTGATCCCCACCGCATGGCTTTCGAACACGGGCGAGCAACTCAGGTCGGTAAGAAACCCGGCCAGGGCATCAAGCCCGGCTGCCAGGTGCCGTTCGCGCTCGATATTGCTGCCCAGGCCCAGGAAAATCCGCGTCAGCGACATCCGCGCTCGATCTCCACGCCCACACCCTTGGCGGCGGCAACGGCGCCGGGCTTGGTCAGTTTGATGTGCAACCACGGAATGTTGAACTCACTCATCAACACCTCGGCCAGCCGTTCGGCAAACGTCTCGACCAACTGGAACTGGCTCTGCGCAGCAAAAGCCTGGATGCGCTCGGACACACTGGCGTAATCCAGTGCCTTGCTCAGGTCGTCGTTCTCGGCTGCCGGGCGGTTATCCCAGGCGAAACTCAAGTCCAGACGCAGGCACTGACGAATGCTGCGCTCCCAATCGTAGGCGCCGATGACGGTGTCAACTTCCAGCCCTTCGATGAACACTCTGTCCAAGCACTACTCTCCACTGCACGACAAGGGCGCGATGCGCCGTTAGAATCAGGGCATCCTCGCCCGGAATGGTTAGCATGTTTTGGTTACTGGCGATATTCGCCTACCTGCTCGGCTCACTGTCCTTCGCCATCCTGCTCAGCCGCCTCACTGGCAGCCCGGACCCACGTGCCAGCGGCTCAGGCAACGCCGGGGCAACCAACATGCTGCGCCTGGCCGGCAAGAAACTCGCCATCCTGACGCTGGCGGGCGATCTTTGCAAAGGCCTGTTGCCTGTGCTGATCGCCGACTACTGCGGCCTGAGCCACAACGAGCAGGCCTGGATCGGTGTCTGCGCGGTGCTGGGGCATCTGTTTCCGCTGTACTTCCGCTTTCAGGGTGGCAAGGGTGTCGCCACCGCCGCCGGCATGCTGCTCGGGCTGTATCCGCCGGCGGCCTTGCTGGCTGCGCTCATCTGGCTACTGACCTTTCATCTGACCCGCACCAGCTCGCTGGCGGCATTGATCGCCACGCCCCTGACCCTGCCACTGCTGGCCTGGCAGGAACCCAGAGTGCTGCTGCCAGTCAGCGTCCTGACCCTGCTGATTGTCTGGCGTCATCGCGGCAATCTACGCGACCTGCTCGAAGGACGCGAACGACATTTTTGAATGCCCGTATGAAAATTGATCAGCACCGAAACCGCTGCACGTCGCCCGCTCACAGGCTCGGCAACTGCTCCATCGGCCAGCGGGCCTGAACACTGATCCCAAGCCCTTCCTTCTGCCCGGCCAGCAACCGCTGGCAGCCGGCATAGGCGATCATCGCGCCGTTGTCCGTACAGAACTGTGGCCGTGCGTAGAAAACCTGGCCGTTCATCTCACCCAGCATGCTCTCCAGCGACGCACGCAGCGCCTTGTTGGCGCTCACACCACCGGCGATCACCAGGCTCTTGAGCCCGGCCTGTTTGAGTGCCCGCTTGCACTTGATGGTCAAAGTGTCCACCACCGCCTGCTGGAAGGCCAGCGAGATGTCGCAACGGGTTTGTTCGCTGTCGTCGCCAGACGCCTGGCACTGCTGCCAGGTGTTGAGCGCCGAGGTTTTCAGGCCGCTGAAGCTGAACGTCAGGCCCGGACGATCGGTCATCGGCCGCGGAAAAGTAAAACGCCCTGGCACGCCTTTGCTCGCCAAATGGGCAATTTCCGGGCCGCCAGGGTAGCGAAGGCCCATCATCTTGGCGGTCTTGTCGAAGGCTTCACCGGCCGCGTCATCCAGCGACTCGCCCATCAGTTCGTATTCACCGATGCCATCGACCCGGACCAGTTGGGTGTGACCACCGGAAACCAGCAAAGCAACGAACGGAAACTCGGGTGGCTGGGCTTCAAGCATCGGTGCCAGCAGATGGCCTTCCATGTGATGCACGCCCAGCGCCGGAATGTCCCAGGCAAACGCCAGCGCTTGCGCACACGACGCACCGACCAGCAACGCGCCGACCAGCCCGGGGCCGGCCGTGTAGGCAATGGCGTCGATATCGGTGGCCACGCAGTCGGCTTCGGCCAGCACCTGACGAATCAGCGGCAGCATGCGCTTGACGTGATCGCGCGAGGCCAGCTCGGGCACCACACCGCCATACACCCGGTGCAGGTCGATCTGGCTGAATAGCGCGTCGGCCAGCAGGCCGCGCTCGCTGTCGTATAATGCGACGCCGGTTTCATCGCAGGAAGTTTCTAATCCCAGTACTAGCATGGGGTGCGCCTTTTCAGGGGGGCAAACTTGACGAGACCGCGCAAAAGCCTGAGCGCTCAGCCTCAAGAAGGCGCGCATCATAGTCGCCGACCTGCATGCCGACCAGTGCTTTTCGATCAGAGGCTTTGCATTCCTGCTGACGAAGGGGTAACATCCGCAACCCTTAAAAACCGACGTATTCAGTGCAACGTTTGCACGAAGCGTTGCCCCCCGGTAATGAATGAAGGTAGCTCTGGATGCCAGCCGTCAAAGTAAAAGAGAACGAACCCTTCGACGTAGCTCTGCGTCGTTTCAAGCGCTCCTGCGAAAAAGCCGGTGTTCTGGCTGAAGTTCGCAGCCGTGAATTCTACGAGAAGCCAACTGCAGAGCGTAAGCGCAAAGCAGCGGCAGCCGTAAAGCGTCACGCCAAGAAAGTTCAGCGCGAACAGCGCCGCGCCGTTCGTCTGTACTAATACAGACTGACGCCGCAAGCTTCTGCCTTGCCCGGCCATAAGCCGGGCTGTCGGCAGTTGTTGTTTACTGACAAAACCCACCAGGCATTGCCTGAGCAAGCGGGTTTGGTCAGCGCACTTCCAGCCTGACTCCAGGCCGTGCGATGCGTTTTCCTGTAAAGCGCTTCAACGCACAAAGACGTTATGCCCTCGCGACTTTTCTCGCTTAAAGCCAACGGGGCTACGTTTCAACCGGCCACACCAGGGCCGGCTCAAGCGCATCTTTCAAAAAAGCACCTCAACAAAGCTCCCTGTCGTATCAGGGCCGAGTGCATTGACGTCATTCATACCGCACAATGACGAGCGCTGTAACACCGCATTTCGCCTGATGAGAACGCCATGGCCGGGTTGATTCCCCAGAGTTTCATTGACGACCTCCTGAACCGCACCGATATCGTCGACGTGGTGAGTTCGCGCGTGCAACTCAAGAAGGCCGGCAAAAACCATGTGGCCTGCTGCCCGTTCCACAAGGAAAAGAGCCCGTCGTTCAGCGTCAGCCCCGACAAGCAGTTCTACTACTGCTTCGGTTGTGGCGCGGGCGGTAACGCGCTGGGCTTCATCATGGACCACGACAACCTGGATTTTCCCCAGGCTGTCGAAGAACTGGCCAAGGCCGCCGGCATGGAAGTGCCGCGCGAGCAGAGCGTGCGCGGCCAGAAACCGCGCCAGCCAACCGATTCGCCGCTGTACCCGTTGCTGGAAGCCGCCGCCGAGTTCTACCGCCAGGCACTCAAAAACCACCCGGCGCGCAAAGCTGCCGTCGATTACCTCAAAGGCCGCGGCCTGTCGGGTGAAATCGCCCGCGACTTCGGCATGGGCTTTGCCCCACCCGGCTGGGACAACCTCTACAAACACCTGAGCAGTGACAGCCTGCAACAGAAGGTGATGATCGACGCAGGACTGCTGATCGAAAACACCGAGACCGGCAAGCGTTACGACCGCTTCCGCGACCGGGTGATGTTTCCGATCCGCGACAGCCGAGGTCGGGTGATCGCCTTTGGTGGCCGGGTGCTCGGCGACGACAAGCCCAAGTACCTGAACTCACCGGAAACCCCGGTGTTTCACAAAGGCCAGGAACTGTACGGCCTGTATGAGGCGCGCAAATTCAATCGCAACCTCGACGAAATCATCGTCGTCGAGGGCTACATGGACGTCATCGCCCTGGCCCAGCAAGGCTTGCGCAATGCCGTCGCCACGCTGGGCACCGCCACCAGCGAAGAACACCTCAAGCGGCTGTTTCGCGTGGTGCCCAGCGTATTGTTTTGCTTCGACGGCGACCAGGCCGGTCGCAATGCCGCCTGGCGCGCACTGGAAGCGACGCTGTCGAGCCTGCAGGACGGGCGCAAGGCACGCTTTCTGTTTCTGCCCGAAGGCGAAGACCCGGACACCTTGGTGCGCGCCGAAGGCACGGACGCCTTCAAGGCGCGGATCAACCAGCATGCACAACCGCTGGCTGATTACTTTTTCGAACAACTGACCCATGAGGCCGATCCGCGCTCACTGGAGGGCAAGGCACACCTGGTAACGCTGGCCGCGCCGCTGATCGAAAAAGTCCCCGGCGCCAACCTGCGCACCCTGATGCGCCAGCGCCTTAGCGAGATTACCGGGCTCAGCGGCGAGGCCATGAGCCAGATGGCGCACAATGCCCCGGCGCAGAGCATGCCGGCCCATGACAGCCATGCTGACTACAACGGCATGCCTGACTACGCCGACTTTGCTCCGGCGGGCGGCTATGAAGCCTACGATCAGGAGCCGCAGTGGACGCCGCCCAGAGGTCGCGGCGGTGCCGGTCGTCAGAATCAGAAAAAATGGGACGGCAAGCCCTGGAACAAGAAAGGCCAGGGTCAGGACTTTGAACAACGCAAGCCGCGCACGCCGGTTACGGTCGAGCAACCGATGCAGACCGCCCTGCGCACCTTGCTGCACCACCCGGAACTGGCCGAAAAGGTCGACAATGCGAGCCGGTTTGCCGATGAAGACAATTTCCAGGCGCAGCTGCTGGTCGCTTTGATCGAAGCCCGGCAAAAGAATCCGGGGTTGCGGTCGTTACAGTTGATAGCCCGCTGGCACGGCACCGAACAGGGCCGTTTGCTGCGCGCACTGGCCGAAAAGGAATGGTTGATCGAGGCCGACAACCTTGAACAACAGTTTTTCGACACTATAACTAGGTTAACCGCCCGCCAACGCGAGCGACTCCTGGACCGTTTGATCACCAAGGAAAAGCAGACCGGGCTGACTGCAGATGAAAAAATCCAGCTCTTGAGTCTGCTTTGTCGCAAAGAGCAGACACAAAACCCGACCTCAACTGGCGCGTGAGGTCCTAGCTCGGGTATAATCCTCGGCTTGTTTTTTGCCCGCCAAGACCTTCAGTGGATAGGGTGTTATGTCCGGAAAAGCGCAACAGCAGTCTCGTATTAAAGAGTTGATCACCCTGGGTCGTGAGCAGAAGTATCTGACTTACGCAGAGGTCAACGACCACTTGCCTGAGGATATTTCAGATCCTGAGCAGGTGGAAGACATCATCCGCATGATCAACGACATGGGGATCCCGGTCCACGAGAGTGCTCCGGATGCAGACGCCCTCATGCTGGCCGATGCCGACACCGACGAAGCAGCCGCTGAAGAAGCCGCCGCAGCGTTGGCGGCGGTAGAAAGCGACATCGGCCGCACCACCGACCCGGTGCGCATGTACATGCGCGAAATGGGTACGGTCGAGCTTCTGACCCGCGAAGGCGAGATCGAAATCGCCAAACGCATCGAGGAAGGTATCCGGGAAGTCATGGGCGCTATCTCCCATTTCCCTGGCACCGTCGAATACATCCTCTCCGAATACACTCGCGTCACCAGCGAAGGCGGTCGGCTGTCCGACGTCCTGAGCGGCTACATCGACCCGGATGACGGCATTGCGCCGCCAGCCGAAGTGCCGCCGCCAATGGACGAAAAGACCGCCAAGGCTGCCGAAGGTGACGACGACGAAGACGAAGAGTCCGAAAGCGGCGACGACGAGGAAGAGGCCGAGAGCGGTCCGGACCCGGTCGTTGCCCAGCAGCGTTTCGGTGCTGTTGCCGACCAGTTGGCAATCGCCCTCAAGGCCCTGAAAAAAGGCCGTGACGACAAGCAGGCCATCGCTGAAATGCTGGCCCTGGCTGATCTGTTCATGCCGATCAAGCTGGTGCCGAAGCAATTCGAAGTGCTGGTCGAACGCGTCCGTGGTGCTCTGGAGCGCCTGCGTGCCCAAGAGCGCGCCATCATGCAACTGTGTGTGCGTGATGCCCGCATGCCACGTGCCGACTTCCTGCGCCAGTTCCCTGGCAACGAAGTTGACCTGGCCTGGAGCGACTCGCTGGCCAACAGCAAGAGCAAGCATGGCGAAGCCATTGTGCGCTTCCAGCCTGACATCAAGCGTTGCCAGCAGAAGCTGCGCGACCTTGAAGAAGAAACCGGCCTGACCGTTGCTGAAATCAAGGACATCAACCGTCGCATGTCGATCGGTGAGGCCAAGGCCCGCCGCGCCAAGAAAGAAATGGTCGAGGCGAACCTGCGTCTGGTGATCTCCATCGCCAAGAAGTACACCAACCGTGGTCTGCAATTCCTCGACCTGATCCAGGAAGGCAACATTGGTCTGATGAAGGCGGTGGACAAGTTCGAATACCGTCGCGGCTACAAGTTCTCGACCTACGCCACCTGGTGGATCCGTCAGGCCATCACCCGGTCGATTGCCGACCAGGCGCGCACCATCCGTATTCCGGTGCACATGATCGAAACGATCAACAAGCTCAACCGTATTTCCCGGCAGATGCTGCAGGAAATGGGTCGTGAACCGACCCCGGAAGAGCTGGGCGAGCGCATGGAAATGCCTGAGGACAAGATCCGCAAGGTACTGAAGATCGCCAAAGAGCCGATCTCCATGGAAACCCCGATCGGTGACGACGAAGATTCGCATCTGGGCGACTTCATCGAGGACTCCACCATGCAGTCGCCAATTGACGTGGCGACCGTAGAGAGCCTCAAGGAAGCCACCCGCGAAGTGCTGTCGGGCCTCACCGCCCGCGAAGCCAAAGTCCTGCGTATGCGTTTCGGTATCGACATGAACACCGACCACACGCTGGAAGAAGTCGGCAAGCAATTCGACGTGACCCGTGAGCGTATCCGTCAGATCGAAGCCAAGGCGCTGCGCAAGCTGCGCCACCCGACCCGTAGCGAGCACCTGCGCTCGTTCCTGGACGAGTAAGCGCTTCAGCGTTCACCAGAACCCCCGGCTTGCCGGGGGTTTTGCGTTTCTGAGCCCTACCCATAACCCTGTAGGACCGGCCGGGCGGCGATCCGTTTTATCCGCGAAGCTTCGCAGCAAAGCAGCTCTTACATACCTCCCCAATCCCACCAATCATCATTTACCCGGCAAGCCCGGCAAATATGTCCTACACCTATGTACGCCACGGGCAAAAAACCTGTGCGCACCGGCCCCCTGTTGTAGCCGGCCTCACTCGCCCGCTTCAACAAGGATGTGCATTCATGCATGGACTTATACTCGACCTCGACGCTTGCCCGTCAATCGACAGTTCCCCGGCACCCTTACCTGCCGCACTGGCCCACGAGCCAGACAAACGCCTCCAGCTCGCCGCCACGGCCTTTGAACACAGTACCGCTGCGGTAATGATCACCGACACCCGCCAGCGCATCCTGGCGGTCAACGCGGCGTTCAGCATCATCACCGGCTACAGCGAACAACAAGCCCTCAACCAGACACCCCGCCTGCTCGCCTCCGGCCAGCACGACAGCGCGTTCTTCGCTGCCATGTGGCACAAGCTCAACGCCGAAGGCCAATGGCAAGGCGAAATCTGCAACCGCCGCCAGAACGGTGACACCTACCCCAGCTGGCTGAGCATCAACACCCAACGCGACGCCGACGGCACTATCAGCCACTTCATCGCTGTGTTTGCCGACATCTCCGACCTCAAACGCTCCGCCGCCCGCCTCGACCACCAGGCCCACCACGACCCGCTGACCGGTCTGCCCAACCGCACCCTGTTCGAAAACCGCCTGAGCAGCGCCCTGCAACACAGCCAGGACTCCGCCAGCCTCGGCGCGGTGCTGTTCATCGACCTGGACCGCTTCAAACCCGTCAACGACACCCTCGGCCACGCCGTCGGTGACCTGCTGCTAAAAAGTCTGGCCCAGCGCCTCAAAGACAACCTGCGTGACATCGATACCGTGGCCCGCTTGGGCGGCGACGAATTCGTGGTTCTGTTGCCCGGCCTGCTACAAGCCAGCGACGCCCAGAGCATCGCCAACAAACTGCTGACCGGCCTGCAAACGCCCCTGCCCGCTGGCGAACACCAACTGGTGATCGGCGCCAGCATCGGCATCAGCCTGTTCCCCGATGACGGCCTGGACAGTCCCACCCTGCTCAAGAACGCCGATGCCGCCATGTACCGCGCCAAAGCCAAAGGCCGTAACTGCGTGGAACGCTACAGCCACGACCTCAGCGTACGCCGCCGCGAGCGCATCGCCCTGGAACAGCAACTCCAACAGGCCATCGACAACCACCAGCTAAGCCTGAGCTTCCAGCCGCGCATCAGCCTGCCCGACCAGCGCCTGAGCGGCGCCGCCGTGCAACTGCGCTGGAACCACCCACAACTCGGCCTGCTGACGCCCGAACACTTCATGCCACTGGCCGAAGCCAGCGGCAGCAGCCGCCAGATCGGCGAATGGCTGATGGAAGCCGCGTGCCGACAACTGCAGCACTGGCAAAAACAACAACCCGGCTTCGGCCCGCTGGCCATCAGCCTGACCAGCGCCCAACTGCGCCAGCCGCAACTGCCCGAGCGGATTCTGCAACTGCTCAGCGCCTTTCGCCTGAAACCTGCCAGCCTGCAACTGGAAATCACCGAACAAAGCATCATGAACCAGCCCGAACACACCCTCAGCGTGCTGCACAGCCTCAAACGCCTGGGCATCCGCCTGGCGATCGACGACTTCGGCACCGGCCATTCCTCACTGGGCTACCTTAAACGCCTGCCGCTGGACGCCCTGAAAATCGACCGCAGCTTCATCCGCAGCCTGCCCGAAGACCGCCACGACACCGCCATCGTCCGCGCCATCATCGCCCTGGGCCATAGCCTGCAACTGACCGTCATCGCCGAAGGCATCGAAACCCCGGAACAACGGCGGGTGCTGGAAGCGGAAGGCTGCCGGCAGCTCCAGGGGCCACTCATCGGCGCCCCGCTGGCGGCGGAGGATTTTCAGGAAAAATGTGTTGTAACGAGGTTTTTGGAAAATGCCGATGGTGCCGCCCGCCAAGCACCGTTATAATCCGCGACCTGCAAAAGGGCCTATAGCTCAGTTGGTTAGAGCAGAGGACTCATAATCCTTTGGTCCACGGTTCGAGTCCGTGTGGGCCCACCAGAAAATCAATGGCTTGCGCTGAATAGGCGCAAGCCATTTGTGTTTTCGAAGCCCTATTTTTCCCCGTTTCATCCCCGTTTCTTTCGCACCTTCCCCTGCAATCATCTGATCTATGACATATGGATCATGCAGAGTGGCTATAAAAAAACCCGCCGAAGCGGGTTTGTTTGGATCAGATTCGCCTACTGGCAGCCTCATACACTTCATCATCCCGCCGAGCACCTACGCACGAGACCAGGACAATTTCACTGCCCTCGATCCTGTAGATGATACGAACGTCGCCCGTGCGAATCCGGCGGTAGCCAGCAAGAACCCCCCTCAGGGGCTTCCCAATCTTATCCGGCTCGCCTTCAGCGATCCGCTCTCGGATTACCTTGAGGACCCTTTTTGCTTCTGCATGACCTAAATGGGTCAGGTCCTGCTTAACTTCGTCGAGAAACCGAACATTCCAATTCATTGACCGCTGCCTACTCGAAGAGAGCCTCCATATCCTCAAGGCTCACTGTGTTTTGGTTGTCCAGCCTGGACAAGCGTTCAATGGCGATGCGTTCAGAGCGAAGGTCTTCGAGCTCATCTTGCAAGGCCTGATAGGCATCAACACCCACCAAGACTGCCGCTGGCTCGTTATCCTTGAAAATTACCAGGTGGGTTACTTCGCCGCTTGTAACCTCCTTGAGTTTCGCACTGAAGCCTCGAACCATTGCCGTAGCGGATACCGCTTGATCAGCCCGGTTTAAGAGTGAACTCATGCGCTTTTACCTCGATTCATCTTCGTAGGTCGTAATGGGCTTGGGATGTGCCCATTCAATATACGCCATATTATGCGTATAACAATGCATATTGTTGCCTGTTTCGACGGATGGAATGCTTGAAGGCGCTACCCAGCACCGGACTTCTCACAGCCAGAGCCGAGTCCCTCAGCGCCGCCAACGACATGACTCGGCAATGTGTTGCCAAAAATCCAAAACAGCGACACGTTATCTACACCTCACTTTCGAGCCAGAATCGCCTGTCGATCAGCCAGATACTTATCCGCATTTTCCTTAAGCACCCTGATCGACTCTTCCTCAGTCAATCCAGCGGCCTCCCCGGCAGCCAGTGCCATCAGAATCTCTGCCGGTACCTCTAGCTTCGCGCTCATCTGCCAAACCTTGCCCAGGCTTGGGTTAACCACGCCTTGCTCCAGCGTCCGTACGTACTTCGGATTCGCGATGCCGAGGAATTGCTCTTTCGTCACGCCGTGCCGTTTTCGTATCCGCTCGAAAACAAGGCCAAAGGCCTGCTGAATTTCCATGCTACCCGCTCGCAAAAGAGAGTATTGGACAGGTTGCACGCATCCAGCAGAAGTACCTATACTGACCCCAATCGGGTCTATACACCCTATTTTGTTTTTTTAATGCATATTCCTCGGCTGTGCTTCTCGCCCCCAAGATCAAAAGCGCTTAGCCATCCTCATCGTCCATCCAAGGAGGAGTTCATGAGCCATCACATATCCCCAATCACTCTCAACCATCTACCCACCCTCTCACCCCGCCCCGACAACGCCGCCGATCACACCGGCAAGCGTCGCGGCACCCTGACGGCAATCGCCTGGTATCGCTCCAGCCGCTCCGGCAAAGGCACGGTCTGGCTATGCCGATGCGACTGCGGTCTGTTCGAGTACCGACGCCCCGGCACTTGGGCCAACCGGCCTTCTCCTGACGACACATGCAAAGCCTGCCTGCGCGCCAAAGGGCCGAATGCGCGACATACGGCACCGGCTCGCTTGCAGCGTTGGGCGGACAGTTTGCGCAGTCTCGGGCTGACCGATGCGGAGATTGCCAGGATTCGGGCGCCGGGCATGATGGTGGAAACCCGAGGTTTAACGGCTAGTGAGATACGTGAGCAGTTGGCTGTTGCGGATGTACGTTAGACAGTGAGCCGAATATCCAGCACTATCAGCTCATTCGATGAGCCGAATAGGCTCTCTAATCGGCTCATGAGCGAGAATGCTATGCAGGCCCCCTTCTGGATCTGGCAGCAGCCCCAATGGCCGCATTTTAATTGGCAAGCCGACACACTGGCGCCGCTGCTGCGTGCCTGCACGATGGCTCAGGGTCGTTTGCTCGGTATGGTCGGTGCCGTCAGTGCGGATGCCGAGGCGCAGAGCCGTCTGGATGCCATGTTGCGCAATATCATTGCCTCGTCAGCCATTGAGGGCGAGCAGTTGAATGCTGGCTCGGTGCGTTCCTCTCTGGCCCGGCGCTTGGGCATTAACGAGCAAGGTCCGGTGTCGCCTCGCTCTGAAGGGTTGGCCGAGTTGCTGGTGGATGCCACCGGCACGTCTTCACAACCGCTTGATCTGCAGCGGCTGTTTGCCTGGCACCGCTGGCTGTTCCCGGTTGATGAGGGATTGTTAGCTCGCCCGCTCGGTATCGGCACGTTGCGCGGCCATGAGCCGATGCAGGTTGTCTCCGGCCGGCTTGATCGGCCTACCGTGCACTTTGAGGCGCCACCTCGTGAGGGACTGGAGCAGCAACTGGATACGTTTCTTGCGTGGTTCGAGAACAGCCGCAGCGATAGCCAGCTTGATCCGTTGCTACGCGCCGGTATCGCCCATTTCTGGTTTGTCACCCTTCACCCGTTCGATGACGGCAATGGCCGCCTGACGCGCACCATCACCGACCTGGCCCTGGCCCAAAGCGAGCAGCAGGCCATCCGCTTTTATGCAATGTCGGCGAGCATTCTGGAAGATCGCGCCGGTTACTACCGCATTCTTGAGGCCAGCCAGAAAGGCAGCCTGGATATCACCGCGTGGCTGCAATGGTTCCTGAGCACGCTGCTGAACAGCCTGGAACAAGCCTTGGCCCGGATCGATCGGGTACTGGCCAAGGCCCGCTTCTGGCAGGCGCATCGTGATCAGGCCCTGTCGGCAGAGCAAATCAAAGTGCTTAACCGCCTGCTCGATGGTGGTGAGCGGGGCTTTGAAGAGGGCATCAGTGCAGCGCAATACCAGGCCGTTGCCAAGGTTTCCAAGGCTACCGCCACACGGCACTTGAGTGACCTGATGGAAAAGGGCTGTCTTGTGCGGCTGCCGGGTGGTGGGCGTAGTACTCGTTATCAGATTGCTGCGGACTTACCGCAACCTTCGCCGGCAAGCCCACTGAGTGGCAGCGCGCTTAAGTGATCGGCATTACTGCTACAAACCAAAATCGATGCAAGGACAGCCAATGAAACGAGACATTTTTGCGGAGCTGGTCGAAGGCTTTGATGCGCTCGCGCGCGAACGACAACACAAGCCGACCCCACTGCCTACGCTCCGGGCACTCACCAGCGGCGAACTCGTGGAAATCCGCCAGCAACTGAATATGTCCCGCCCGGTGTTTGCCATGTACCTGCGCACCAACCCGCGTACGCTGGAGAACTGGGAACAGGGTCGGGCCAAGCCGAATGCGCAAGCGACCACGTTGATCCGACTGGTTCAGCAGTATCCCGAGACCTTGGCACAGTTGGCAGCCCTTGCCTGAATAGTCCGCAAGCCGCTCGCTACAACATCATCGCGCCATCACCCAGCCTTCCGTTAAGATCCAGCCTCACAAGGATCATTAAACGGTCAGAAAATGGACTTCACCCCTGTCATCGCCCAGCTCTGGGGCACATTGAGCTGGCTTGTTCCGTTCGCGTTATTAGTCATTCTGCTCAGGTCGCCATGGGCCAAAGGGCATTTTGGCGAGTGGCTGGTGCGTCTGGCTGCCCACTGGCGACTGGACAAGCAAGCCTACCATCGGCTGCATAACATCACGCTCGACACACCCGACGGCACTACACAAATCGACCATATCTTTGTCTCGGCCTACGGCATCTTTGTGCTGGAGACCAAGAACATGAAGGGCTGGATTTTCGGCGGTGAGCACCAGCCGCAGTGGACGCAGAAAATCTACCAACGCACGTTCAAATTCCAGAACCCGTTGCGGCAGAACTACAAACATCTGAAAGCGCTGGAGGCCACCCTTGAGGTCGGCCCCGAGCATCTGCATTCGGTCATTACCTTTGTCGGCGCCAGTACCTTCAAAACCCCAATGCCTGCCAACGTGACGCAGGGCGGCGGTTTTTTCCGCTATATCAAATCATTCCGGCAGCCGGTGTTCAGCGAGGTGGAAGTCGATGCCATGCTGCAAAGGCTGCAAACCGGTCGCCGCGCGCCGACCCTGGCCACTCATCGTGAGCATGTGCAGAACCTCAAGCGGCGCAGTGATCCGGGGGCTGAGCGGCAGTGTCCCAAGTGTGGCAATGCGCTGGTGATTCGCGCGGTTAAATCCGGCGCGAATGCAGGAGAGCAGTTCTGGGGCTGCACAGCGTTTCCGAAGTGCCGAATCACACAGCGTATGTAGGAGCAACCCTGGTCTGGGCGGCACTCCGACGAAGAGGCCGTTGAAGGCACTGCATCTGTTTCGAATGTGCCGACGTCTTCGCTGGCAAGCCAGCTCCCACCGAGTGTGTGCCGTGCTCAAGTAGTAGGTACGACGCTAACTCGGTGGGAGTCGGCTCAGCCGACGAATGCTGTGGAACATTCACAACAAGACTGAAGGGCTTCCCCTAGACCATAGAATCTCCCACCGGTCTAACCGAGGCTGGGCCAAATCAAGTAATCACATTATCTACCGTCTCATGAAACCGGTACTGGCCCTTGCCCCCGCGCTTGGCAGCGTACATCGCCGCATCGGCCGCACGCAGGATGTCTTCAACGTGGTTGCCGCTGGACGGGATAAATGCAATCCCGATGCTCGCACCCAGGCGAAACGGTCCCTCATCCACCGTGACCTGTTCGATCAGTTTCTGCGCAATGGCCGCCGCGTCGGCCGGGGTGTGCATGCTGTCGACGATCACCGCGAACTCATCGCCGCCAATGCGCGCCAGGCGGTCATAGGGGCGCAGGCAGGCTTGCATCTGGACGCTGACCCAGCGCAGCACTTCGTCGCCCTTTTCATGGCTCAGGGTGTCGTTGATCAGTTTGAAGCCATCGAGGTCCAGATACAGCAAGGCGCTCAGCGAGCCGGTGCGCTGGGTGCGGGACACGGCGCCGTGCAGTGCCTGCATGAAGCCACGACGGTTGAGCAGGCCGGTCAGGGCATCGGTGATTGCCTGCAGCTCCAGTTGCCGGTGCAGGTCACGAACCACCGACATGTCCACTGCCAGCACGGTCATGCTCTGTTGCTCGCCCGGTAACGGCGAGCAGGACATCGCCACCGGGATGTTGCTACCGTCCCGGCCGCGCAGGTTGGCGTCGTGCAGGCGCAGGTTATCGCCGCGTTGCCGCGAGTCATGGAACACCGAGGTCTGCCAGTTGTTTTCGTGCGGCGACTCGACCCACGACAGCAGGTCGCTGCCTTGCAGTTCTTCACTGGAACAGCCGAGCATGCGGGTGATGGCCGGGTTGGCGTAACGCACCCGGCCGTCATCACCGACCACCAGAATACCCTCGGCGGTGTTGTCGAGGATCGAGGCGTTGAAGGCGCGCTCCTGTTCCAGTTGCTGGGTCAGCCGCAGCAGGCTGCGCCGGTATTGTTCGTGTTCCAGCAATATCCTGGCCTTGTGCAACAGGACCGCCGGTTGTACCGGCTTGGTCAGAAAATCCACCGCGCCGGAGGTATAGCCCTCATTGAGCACGGCATCGGTCTGGCGCAACCCGGAAATGAAGATGATCGGCGTGTAACGGCTTTGCGGCTCGGCGCGCATGCGCCGGGCAGCTTCGAAACCGCCCATGCGCGGCATCTCGACATCCATCAGGACCAGGCCGATGTTGCCCCGGCTCACACATTCCAGCGCCTCGTCCCCGGAACCGGCGCAGCGTACGGGCCGATCCAGGTCTTCCAGCAGCTCGACCATTTCTTCACGGATATCTTGCTGGTCGTCGACCACCAGAATTTCCAGCGACTCATCCTGCGCTAACGGCACATCTACCTCCATGTCTGCAACGGACCGCCCCAGCCAAAGGGCCGTGGTAAACGGCCGCATCGCTACGTGCACGTTTGCTCACAGTCTAGTCACGCTTTGCAAAACATGTAGGCCAGCCCGCTTGCTTCGAGAACCGGTGCGCACTCTGGACGTTGACTCACAGCATCGCTGTTTGGCGTTAACAACTATTCGCCAGCAACGCCGTCGCCACCCGCGAGCCATTGACCCGCCCCAGCAAGGTACAGATTCGCTGCCCCGCCTCGGCCAGCGCTCGAAGTTCAATGCCGGTTTCAATGCCAAGCCCATTAAGCAGATAAACCACGTCTTCGCTGGCGACATTGCCGGTCGCGCCCTTGGCATAGGGGCAACCGCCCAGGCCGGCCACGGAGCTGTCGAACACCGCCATACCTTCGAGCAGGCTGGCGTAGATATTGGTCAGCGCCTGGCCATAGGTGTCATGAAAATGCCCGGCCAGTTGCTCACGTGGCACCACCCGCCCCACCACGTCGAGCAACCGGCGGGTGGCCGTGGCCGTACCAACGCCGATGGTGTCGCCCAGCGAGATTTCATAGCAGCCCATATCCAGCAGCGCCTTGCTGACATTCGCCACGGCGGTCGGCGCGATATCACCCTCGTAAGGGCAACCCAGCACACAGGACACGTAACCGCGCACGCGGATACCCTGCTGCGCGGCCAGTTGCATGACCGGTACGAAGCGCTCAAGGCTGTCACTGATCGAGCAGTTGATATTGCGCTGCGAGAACGACTCGGAGGCGGCAGCAAACACTGCCACTTCGCGCACTCCGGCTTCAATGGCGGCTTCAAGGCCGCGCAGGTTCGGGGTCAGGGCGCTGTACGTTACGCCGGCTCGCGGGTGGATACCGGCAAATACCTCGGCGCTGCCGGCCATCTGTGGCACCCATTTGGGCGAGACAAAACTGCCCACCTCGATATGCCCCAGCCCGGCCGCCGACAGGTCATCGACCAGCCGGACCTTGTCAGCCACGGCAATGGGCCGGGCTTCGTTCTGCAGCCCGTCGCGGGGGCCGACTTCGACCAGCCGAACGTGTTGCGGCAGGTTCATGATGATCTCCCTGGCGCATCCCGTAGGAGCGGCTTTAGCCGCGAAGGCTTCCCGGCTAAAGCGGATCGCCGCCCGCCCGGTCCTGCGCAGCGGTGACAAGGCCGCGGGTGACCGCCTACACAGGACTCTCTAATCATGAGTTTCCAGCTCCACCAACACAGTGCCTTCAGCAATCAATTCACCTTCCTGGCAATACAGCGCCTTGACCACTCCAGCCTCGGGGGCGCGGATACTGTGTTCCATCTTCATTGCTTCAAGCACCACCAGTTGCGTGCCGGCTTCGACACGCTGGCCGACCTCGACCAGCACGTTGACGATGCTGCCATTCATCGGCGCGACCAGCCCTGCCTGTTGCTCATGGCCAGCGGCAGCATTGGCAATCGGATCAAAGCGTTTGACCGCCAGCCATTCAAGCCCCCAACGCAGGTACAGCGTGTCACCTTCACGCAACACGCTGCGCGGCGGGGCTGTGTCCGGGCTGACTTTCACCTCCCGCAGCGCTTCGCCAGAGCTCAGGACCAGACCGGTTACAGCCGGCAAGCCACTGCGCCAGGCATTGCGCGCCGCCCAGGGTGAATGCGGGTCGTCTGCTCGCAGCCGGGCCGGTTCACTGGCCAGCACAGCGGCGCCAGCCTGTTGCCAGAAAGCATCGGGCAAGGGTGCGGGCGCCGGCAGCAGTTGCGCCTGATGCCGCTCGATGAACCCGGTGTCCAGTTCGGCAGCGGCAAACGCCGGGTGGGCGAGGATACGTTGCAGGAACACAAGGTTGGTCTTGAACCCGGCCACCACGGTTTCAGCCAGCATCGCCAGCAGCCGCTGCCGGGCTTCTTCGCGGTTCTCGCCCCAGGCAATCAGCTTGGCCAGCATCGGGTCGTAGAACGGCGAAATGTCATCACCCTCCTGCACCCCGCTATCAACCCGGCGCCCCGCTCCTGGTGCGGCTTCGCGATACAGCGCCAGATGACCGCTGGCCGGCAGAAAACCGCCTTCCGGGTCTTCGGCATACAGGCGTACTTCAATCGCATGGCCGTTGAGCGGCACTTGCTCCTGAGTGATCGGCAGCGGCTCACCGCGGGCCACGCGAATCTGCCAGGCCACCAGGTCCAGGCCGGTGATCGCTTCGGTCACCGGGTGTTCGACCTGCAGGCGGGTGTTCATTTCCATGAAGAAGAATTCGCCGCGGGCATCGAGCAGAAACTCGACCGTCCCGGCGCCGACATAACCGATGGCCTGGGCGGCGCGCACTGCCGCTTCGCCCATCGCCTTGCGCAATGCCGGGGTCAGGCCCGGTGCCGGTGCTTCTTCGACCACCTTCTGGTGGCGGCGCTGGATCGAACAGTCGCGCTCGTTGAGGTACAGGCAGTGGCCGTGACGGTCGGCAAACACCTGGATCTCCACATGGCGGGGTTGCAGCAGGTACTTTTCCACCAGCATGCGTGCGTCACCAAACGACGACTGCGCCTCACGCCGCGCCGAGGCCAGCGCTTCGGCCAGTTCGGTTTCGCGCTCGACCACTTTCATGCCCTTGCCGCCACCGCCCGCCGTAGCCTTGAGCAGCACCGGGTAACCGATGCGCTGGGCGGCGCTGCGAAAGGTTTCCAGGTCCTGGTCTTCACCGTGATAGCCCGGCACCAGCGGCACCCCGGCGGCTTCCATCAAGGCTTTGGCAGCGGACTTGCTGCCCATGGCTTCGATGGCGCTGGCCGGTGGGCCGAGAAACACCAGCCCGGCGTCCTCCAGACGCTTGGCAAAGGCGGCGTTCTCAGACAGAAAACCATAGCCGGGGTGCACGGCATCGGCGCCGCTGGCACGGGCCGCTGCAATGATTTTGTCGGCCAGCAGGTAACTTTCGCCAGGCCGGGCGCCGCCCAGGTCGATGGCCACATCCGCCTCGCGCACGTGGCGGGCGTTGCGGTCGATGGCACTGTGCACGGCCACGCTGGTGATGCCCAGCGCCTTGGCGGTGCGCATCACCCGGCAGGCGATTTCGCCACGGTTGGCAACCAGCAGGGTATTGATTGTTGTTGTGTTCATATCGGTGTGCTCAGTCGGTTGACGGGCGGCTCACTGCCACGCGGGTTTGCGCTTGTCGAGAAAGGCGCCCAGCCCTTCCTGGCCTTCTTCGCTGACACGAATGCCGGCAATCACGCTCTCGGTACGCTGACGCAGGCCATCGCTGAGTTCACCACTGCCCACGTCGTGCAGCAGCGCTTTGCACACCCGCATCGCGTGCGGGCTGTTGAGCAACAGGTTGGCGGTCCACTGCGCCAGCGCACTGTCCAGTTGCCCGTCGGGGTAGCACTCGGCAAGCAGGCCCAGTTCACGGGCACGCTCGCCGTTGAAGCGTTCGGCACTCAGCGCATAGCGACGGCTGGCGCGCTCACCGAGCGCCTGCACCACGTACGGGCTGATCACCGCAGGCGCCAGGCCGATGCGCACTTCCGAGAGGCTGAACAGCGCGTCCGTGCTGCCAATGGCGATGTCGCAACAGGCGACCAGCCCCACCGCACCGCCAAACGCTGCGCCCTGCACCACGGCCAGGGTCGGGCACGGCAGGCGATACAGCAGGTTCATCAACTCACCGAGCTGATGGGCATCCTTGAGGTTGGCGGCGTAGTCGAGCCGGGCGCTGGCCTGCATCCAGGCCAGGTCGGCACCGGCCGAGAAGTGTTTGCCGCGCCCGCGCAGGATCAGAAACCGCACGTCATCGTCATCACCGACCTGGCGCAGCGCCTGAATCAGTTCGTCGATCATCGCGGCGTTGAAGGCGTTGTGCTTGTCCGGGCGGTTCAGCCACAGGGTCGCGATGCCGCGTGGCTCGTGAACCAGCTCGATGGTGTTGAATGCGTTCATCAGCGCTCCTCCCGTCACATGCGGAACACGCCGAAGCGGGTCGCTTCGATCGGTGCATTGAGGCTGGCGGAAATCGCCAGGGCCAGCACTTCGCGGGTCTGCGCCGGGTCGATGACGCCGTCGTCCCACAGCCGTGCGCTGGAGTAAGTGGCGGCGGCCTGGCGCTCGTACTGCTCGACGATCGGCTGGCGCAACTGTTGCTCGTCGGCGTCGGAAAACGCCTGGCCGGCACGCTCGGCCTGCTCACGTTTGACCTGCACCAGCACGCCCGCCGCCTGCTGGGCGCCCATCACGCCAATTCGTGCATTGGGCCACATCCACAAAAAGCGCGGGTCAAAGGCACGGCCGCACATGCCGTAGTTACCGGCACCGAAGCTGCCGCCGATAATCACCGTGAACTTCGGCACGCTGGCGCAGGCCACTGCGGTGACCAGCTTGGCGCCATGCTTGGCGATGCCAGCGGCTTCATATTTCTGGCCGACCATAAAGCCGGTGATGTTCTGCAAGAACACCAGGGGGATGCCGCGCTGGCAGGCCAGTTCGATAAAGTGCGCGCCTTTCTGCGCGGCTTCGGCAAACAAAATGCCGTTATTGGCCAGCACCGCCACCGGGTAGCCGCCGATCCGCGCAAAGCCGCACACCAAGGTGGCGCCGAACAGTGCCTTGAATTCGTCGAGCTGCGAGTCATCGACAATCCGCGCGATCACTTCGCGCACGTCGAACGGTTGTTTCGGGTCTGCCGGAACAATTCCGTACAGCTCCTCGGCGCCATAGCGCGGAGCGACCGGTGCCAGCGCCTGCAACGCCCCAAGCTTGCGCCAATTGAGGTTGGCCACGCAGCGCCGCGCCAGGGCCAGGGCATGGGCGTCGTCTTCGGCGTAATGGTCGGCGACCCCGGAGGTCTTGCAGTGCACATCGGCACCGCCAAGATCTTCGGCGCTCACCACCTCACCGGTGGCGGCTTTGACCAGCGGCGGGCCGGCCAGAAAGATGGTCGCCTGGTTGCGGACCATGATGGTCTCGTCGCTCATCGCCGGCACATAGGCACCACCTGCGGTGCACGAGCCCATGACCACGGCGATCTGCGCGATGCCCTGGGCACTGAGGTTGGCCTGGTTGAAGAAGATCCGCCCGAAGTGCTCACGGTCCGGGAACACTTCGTCCTGGCGCGGCAGGTTGGCGCCACCGGAGTCAACCAGGTACAGACACGGCAGGCGGTTTTCGCGGGCGATGGCCTGGGCGCGCAGGTGTTTTTTCACGGTCAGCGGGTAATAACTGCCGCCTTTGACGGTGGCATCATTGGCGATGATCATGCACTCGACGCCTTCGACCCGGCCAATACCGGCGATCAATCCGGCTGCCGGCACGTCTTCGCCATACACCTCATAAGCGGCCAACTGACCGATTTCCAGAAACGGCGAACCGGGGTCGAGCAGGCGGTCGATGCGTTCACGGGGCAACAGCTTGCCGCGTGATGTGTGGCGCTGCTGAGCCTTGGCGCCACCGCCTTCGCGAATGCTGGCCAGCAGGCTATGCAGCGCCTCAACCTGGCCCTGCATGGCCGCTTGGTTGGCGAGGTATTCAGGTGAACGGGTGTTGATTTGCGTCTGCAGGATAGTCATGACGGCCTCACTCACATCGTCTCGTTGAACAGCTCGCGGCCGATCAGCATGCGGCGGATTTCGCTGGTGCCAGCACCGATCTCATACAGCTTGGCGTCGCGCCACAGCCGGCCCACCGCAAACTCGTTGATGTAGCCGTTGCCGCCGAGAATCTGGATCGCCTCACCGGCCAGCCAGGTGGCTTTTTCAGCGGTGTAGAGAATCACCCCGGCGCAGTCCTTGCGCACCTGGCGCACGTGGCTGCTGCCCAGCGCGTCGAGGTGCTTGCCCACCGCATACAGGTAGGCGCGGCAGGCCTGCTGGGTGGTGTACATGTCAGCGATCTTGCCCTGGATCAGCTGGAACTCGCCGATGCTCTGGCCGAACTGCTTGCGGTCGTGAATGTACGGCACCACCACATCCATGGCCGCCTGCATCAGCCCCAACGGGCCGCCGGACAGCACCGCGCGCTCGTAGTCCAGGCCGCTCATCAGCACCTTGGTGCCTTCGCCCACAGCGCCGAGGATGTTTTCTTGCGGCACCTCGACATCCTGGAACACCAACTCGCCGGTGTGCGAGCCGCGCATGCCGAGCTTGTCGAGCTTCTGCGCCACCGAGAACCCCGGTGCGCCCTTTTCCAGAATGAACGCGGTCATGCCTTTGGCACCGGCACTCAGGTCGGTCTTGGCGTAGACCACCAGTACATCGCAATCCGGGCCGTTGGTGATCCACATCTTGGTGCCGTTGAGCACGTAGCGGTCGCCCTTTTTGTCGGCACGCAGTTTCATCGACACCACGTCAGAGCCAGCGTTGGGTTCGCTCATGGCCAGCGCGCCGATGTGTTCGCCGCTGATCAATTTGGGCAGGAAGCGGCGCTTCTGCGCATCGCTGCCATTGCGGTTGATCTGGTTGACGCACAGGTTCGAGTGCGCGCCGTAAGACAGCCCGATGCCGCCTGCGGCGCGGGAGATTTCTTCCATGGCGATCATGTGCGCCAGATAGCCCATGCCGGTGCCGCCGTACTCTTCGCTGACGGTCAGGCCCAGCAGTCCCATGTCACCGAATTTGCGCCACAGATCCATCGGGAACTGGTCGCTGCGATCAGCCTCTGCGGCACGCGGGGCGATCTCCTTGGCGGCAAAGGCCGCGACTGAGTCGCGGAGCATGTCGATTTCCTCGCCGAGGAAAAAATTCAGTCCTGGGATCATGGTGTGTCTCCGTTCTTATGATTATGGGTTGGGTGCCGTTTACAGCTGCACGGTATCAATCCGTTCGCCCTGGCCCTGCGTTGCAGCATGAAACTGCGGGCCGTTGCGCCATTCATCCAGCAGGCGCTCACGCTTGAGTTGAGCATGGCCCAGATACCGCTCTTTCACCGCGCCATAACCGCGCACCGCATCGGGCAGCGCCGCCAGTTGGCTGGCCAGCGCCAGGTTGTCGCTGCGCAGGCCGCCGAGCAGTTCATCGAGTATGGCTTCATAACTGCGCAGCCAGGCCAGCTCGGTCTTGCGCTCATGGGTATGGGCGAAGGGGTCGAGCCAGGTGTTGCGTACCCGACGCAACCGCGCCAGCCAGCCGAAGGCCTTAAGCATCCAGGGGCCATAACTGGTTTTCTTGCCTTGCACACCCGCCGCGCTTTTATTCAGCAAAGGCGCAGCCAGGTGAAAGTGCAACCTGTAGTCGCCTTCAAAGGTGGATTCAATCTGCTTGAGAAAGTCGCCTTGGGTGAACAGCCGGGCCACCTCGTACTCATCCTTGATCGCCAGCACCTTGAAGTAATAACGCGCCACCGCCTCGCTCAACGCGCCGGGCTGGCCGGCCAGCCGGGTCTCGGCGGCAGCAAAAGCATCCACCCGATCTTTGTAACGAGCGGCCAGGGCAGCGTCTTGGTAATCAGTAAGAAACGCCACACGACGCGCCACTTGCTCGTCCAGCGTCCTGGCCAGCTTGGGCGCGCGCTGATCGGCGATCAGTGCTTGTACCCGTGGCAGGTCCACCGCTGCACGGCGGCCCCAGGTGAATGCCGCCAGGTTGAACGGCACGGCGGTGCCGTTCAGTTCAATGGCCTGCTGCAGGGCTTCGATGCCCACCGGCAGCCAGCCTTGCTGGCAGGCAAAGCCGAGCATGAAGGTGTTGGTGGCAATGGAATCGCCCATCAGCGCGGTCGCCAGCTGGCTGGCCTGGACGAACAGTGCCTGCTCATCGCCCACCGCTTCGCGGATCTGCGCGGTCATTTCCGGGGTACGGAACTGCGCGTCGGGGTGGCGCTGCAAATCGCCGGTTTCTGCTTGGGCGGCGAAGTTACGCACAAAAGCGCCGGTCAGGCTTTCTTCACAATTGACCAGCGCATGGGTCACACCCTGGCGGACTTTCGACAGGGTTTCGTGGTTGGCACTGACCACCAGATCACAGCCCAGCAACAGGCTGGCCTCGCCTTCGGCGATGCGCGGTGCATGCAGGTCGTGCTGGCGGTCGGCGATGCGCAGGTGCGACCACACTGCGCCGCCCTTCTGCGCCATGCCGGCCATGTCCAGGCTCAGGGTGCCCTTGCCCTCGATGAACGCAGCCATGCCCAGCAGCGCGCCGATGGTCACCACCCCGGTGCCACCTACCCCGGTGATCAGAATGCTGTAGGGCTGTAGCAGCGATGCCGTTACCGGCGCCGGCAGCGGCCATTGGTCAGCCTCGCCCTGGCCCAGCGCTTTGGGCTTGCGTAAGGCGCCGCCCTCGACGGTGACGAAGCTTGGGCAGAAGCCGCCCAGGCAGGTGAAGTCCTTGTTGCACGACGACTGGTCGATCTCCCGTTTGTTGCCGAACTCGGTCTCGACACTGGTCACCGACATGCAGTTCGACTGGCTGCTGCAATCGCCGCAGCCTTCGCACACAGCCTGGTTGATCACCACCCGACGCGCCGGATCGGGGAATTTGCCGCGTTTGCGCCGCCGGCGTTTTTCCGCGGCACAGGTCTGGTCATAGATGATCGACGACACCCCGCTGAATTCGCGCAGTTCTTTTTGCAGTTCATCCATGCGGTCGCGGCGCCACACCGGCACACCCGGTGCCAGATCCTGGACATCGCGATAGCGCTCGGTGTCGTCGGTCACCACCACGATGCGCCCGACCCCTTCGGCAGCCAGTTGCCGGGAGATCTGCGCCACACTGAGGCTACCGTCCACCGGCTGGCCGCCGGTCATCGCCACGGCGTCGTTGTACAGAATCTTGTAGGTAATGTTGATGTTGGCCGCGACCGCAGCCCGGATCGCCAGCAGGCCGGAGTGGAAATAGGTGCCATCGCCCAGGTTGGCGAACACGTGCGGCGTGTCGGTGAACGGCGCCTGGCCGATCCACGCGGCGCCCTCGCCGCCCATCTGGCTGAAGGTGCGGGTCTGTGGATAAATCCATGCCGCCATATAGTGACAACCAATGCCCGCCAGCGCCCGGCTGCCTTCCGGCACCTTGGTCGAACTGTTGTGCGGGCAGCCCGAGCAGTAATGCGGCGCCCGGTCCATCAGGGTTGCGAAGCGCTGGCCGGTCGACAGTTGCGCTTCAAGCACCGCCAGGCACACCTGCAACTCGCCGCTCTGGTGGTGGCGCAAAATACGCCGCGCCAGCGCCCGTGCGATCTGCGACGGGGTCAGGTCGCCAATCGCTGGCAGCAGCCAGTCGGTATGCGGCCGGGTCCACTCGCCCTTGTCGTCGAACTTGCCGACGATGCGCGGGCGCACGTCTTCGCGCCAGTTGTAGAGTTCTTCCTTGAGCTGGTACTCGATCATCTGGCGTTTTTCTTCGACCACGACGATCTCTTCCAGGCCATCGGCGAAGTGCCGTACGCCTTCGGCATCCATCGGCCAGACCATGCCGACCTTGTAGATGCGCAGGCCGATCTGCGCGGCGCGCGCCTCATCGATACCGAGAATCTTCAGCGCCTGGCAAACGTCCAGGTACGATTTGCCCGAGGTGACGATGCCGATCCGCGCCTTGGGCGCATCCATGACAATCCGGTCCAGGCCGTTGGCCCGCGCATAAGCGGCGGCGGCGTACAGTTTGTGTTCGAGCAGGCGTTTTTCCTGGGCCAGCGGCGGGTCAGGCCAGCGGATATTCAGGCCACCCTCGGGCAGTTCGAAGTCGGGTAGCACCGGCTGCACACGGTCCAGGCTCAGGTCTACGACGGCGCCGCTTTCAACGGTGTCGGCCACCGCCTTCATCGCCACCCAGCAACCGCTGTAGCGCGACATGGCGAAACCGTGAAGGCCGAAATCGAGGTACTCCTGCACGCCGGAAGGCGCCAGCACCGGCATCATCACCGCCTTGAAAATGTGCTCGGTCTGATGCGGCAGCGACGATGAGCGGGCGCCGTGGTCATCACCGGCAATCGCCAGCACGCCACCGAAGGCCGAAGAACCTGCTGCGTTGGCATGCCGCAACACATCGCCGCAGCGGTCAACACCCGGCCCCTTGCCGTACCAGATGCCGAATACACCGTCGTAGCGCGCGCCGTCGAACATGTTGACCTGTTGAGTACCCCACAACGAGGTGGCGGCGAGGTCTTCGTTGAGGCCAGGCTGGAATTTGATGTGCTGCGCCTGCAGATGCTCACGGGCTTTCCACAACGCCTGGTCGAAGCCGCCCAGCGGCGAGCCACGGTAACCGGAGATAAACCCTGCGGTGTTCAGCCCGGCGGCCAGGTCGCGCTGGCGCTGCATCAATGGCAGCCGCACCAGCGCCTGGATGCCGGTCATCAGGGCTTTGCCCTGGGTCTGGGTGTATTTGTCGTCGAGCACGGTCAGCGATGCGGTCACGGCCAATCCTCCGATTCTTGTTATCCGGGAGGCTGTAGGGTTCGGCCCGCCGGTTTGTTCTGGAGTGGTTTGGTGGAGCTTGTTTTTCTGGAGTCTAGAAGCGCCGATCCGCTATCGTAAATTTATAAAAAATGCATCGAGGTATCTGAAAAACACATGTCAGTCCGAAACGATATCTCCATGCGCCAATTGCGCTATTTCGTCGCCGCCGCCGAACTCGGGCAGTTTTCCCAGGCCGCCCTGACCGTGCACGTTTCGCAGTCGGCCATCACCACGGCGGTCAGCCAGCTGGAAGACATGCTGGGTGTGCGACTGTTCGAACGCCTGGCCCACGGGGTGAGCCTGACCGCCGAAGGGCACAAGTTTTATCAGCACGCCCGGCACATTCTCGACACCCTGCAAGATGCGGTCAGCCATCCGCTGCTGCTCAGCCATAACCTGCAAGGCACAGTGCGCGTGGGCGCGTCTTACACGGTACTGGGCTACTTCCTGCCGAACCTGCTGGCACGCTTCAAACGCAGTTATCCACAAGTCGAGATCGATCTGATCGACATGGACACGCCGGGCATCGAGCAGGGCATTGCCGACGGCTCGCTGGAGCTGGGCCTGACCATTGTTTCCAACGTCGACAGCGCCCTGCCGTTCGAGCGCCATGTGCTGATGCGCTCACGGCGACAGATGTGGCTGCCGAGCGGCCACCCGCTGCTGCAAGTGGAGTCGGTGAGCCTGGCTGACATCGCCGGGCATGCCTACATCATGGCCACCGTGGATGAAGGCGAAAGCTCGGCGCTGCGCTACTGGCAGGCGGCCGGCCTGCAACCGAAAGTGGTGTTCCGCACCTCGTCGATCGAAGCCTTGCGCGGCCTGGTGGCCCATGGCTTCGGAGTCAGCATCCTGTCGGACATGGTCTATCGTCCCTGGTCGCTGGAGGGTAAAAAGATCGAGGTGCGCCCGGTGGCCGGCAATATTCCGCCCATGGAGCTGGGCCTGATCTGGGGCCGCGACCTGACCTTCAGCGAACCGGCGCGGGCGTTTCAGCAGTTTCTGATTTCCGCTACTCAGCTTTAGGGGCATTAATCAGCTTTGTAAAACAATTCAGAAGAAAAACAAATTTAACAAATCATTTTCCAGGCTCGACACTGGGGTACTCATACCTACAAAAAGCAGCCTCTGCACAGGAGAAGCATCATGCAAGACGTGGTCATCGTTGCGGCGACCCGCACCGCCATCGGCAGCTTTCAGGGTGCCCTGGCCGGCATTCCCGCGCCGGAGCTGGGCGCGCTGGTCATCCGCCGGCTGCTGGAGCAGACCGGGCTGGACGCCGCGCAGGTCGATGAAGTGATCCTCGGTCAGGTGCTGACCGCCGGCAGCGGCCAGAACCCCGCACGTCAGGCATCGATCCTGGCCGGCCTGCCGCACAGCGTACCGGCGCTGACCCTGAACAAGGTCTGTGGCTCGGGGCTCAAGGCCATTCATCTGGGCGCCCAGGCGATCCGCTGCGGCGATGCCGAAGTGATCATCGCGGGCGGCATGGAGAACATGAGCCTGGCGCCCTACGTGCTGCCAGCGGCGCGCACCGGGCTGCGCATGGGCCACGCCCAGATGGTCGACAGCATGATCACCGACGGTCTGTGGGACGCTTTCAACGATTACCACATGGGCATCACTGCCGAAAATCTGGTGGCAAAGTACGGCATCAGCCGCGAAGCCCAGGACGCCTTTGCCGCCGCCTCGCAGCACAAGGCAATCGCAGCTATTGAGGCCGGACGCTTCAAGGATGAAATCACCCCGGTTTCGATCCCGCAGAAAAAGGGCGAACCCCGGCTGTTCGACACCGACGAACAACCCCGCGCCGAGACCAGTGCCGAGTCGCTGGCCAAGCTGCGCCCGGCGTTTCGCAAGGACGGCAGCGTCACCGCAGGTAACGCCTCCAGCCTCAACGACGGCGCCGCTGCGGTGCTGCTGATGAGCGCAGCCAAGGCGGCGGAACTCGGCCTGCCGGTGCTGGCCAGCATCAAAGCCTACGCCAACGCCGGGGTCGATCCTGCGATCATGGGCATCGGCCCGGTGGCGGCAACCCGTCGCTGCCTGGACAAGGCCGGCTGGCAACTGAACGAGCTGGACCTGATCGAAGCCAACGAAGCCTTCGCAGCGCAGGCGCTGTCGGTGGGTCAGGAACTGGGCTGGGACGCGAGCAAGGTCAACGTCAATGGCGGCGCCATCGCTTTGGGCCACCCGATTGGCGCCTCAGGCTGCCGGGTGCTGGTGACCTTGCTGCACGAAATGATCCGCCGCGATGCGAAGAAGGGCCTGGCGACACTGTGTATTGGCGGCGGGCAAGGCGTGGCACTGGCGATTGCCCGGTAAGCACGGCAGGCCGGCGACCCGCTTCAGCGCCGCAGCTTTCGCCGCTGAAGCGGCTCCTACAGTTTTGCGTCGCCCCGGAGCCCTTCACGGCAAAACAACTTGCATATTAGGTTATTCCTAAATTGAATTTCCCTGATGATGATTATTACCGATAACGTGTAATTCATTCAGGGAATGGCGATTTTCTTCATAAGGCATGCGCATCGCCTCCTGGCCCCTTTCATTCGCCACCGGAGGCTCCATGAGCATCACGTCCATCAATCGCCGTCGTCTTCTGGCCATGGCCGGCACCGCCACGGCGGCGGCGCTGGTCAGTCGGCTGGGGTTTGCTGACAGCAGCCATGCAGGTCATGCCGGGCACGGCACTGCGCCAACAGGCAGCGGGCTGGATCTGGACAGCACGCGCTGGGTGCTGCCCGAGCCGCGCAAGGTCAAGATCGCCACCAACCTCAATGCTGTCTGCCTGGCCCCGGTGGCGGTCGCTGACAGCCAGGGCATCTTCAAACGGCATAACCTGGATGTTGAGTTCGTCAACTTCGGCAATTCCACCGAAGTGCTGCTCGAATCGATGGCCACCGGTAAGGCCGACGCCGCCACCGGCATGGCGCTGCGCTGGCTCAAGGCACTGGAACAGGGCTTTGACGTCAAGCTGACTGCCGGCACCCACGGTGGCTGCCTGCGCCTGTTGACCCTCAAGGATGGCCCACAGGATCTGGCCTCGCTCAAAGGCACGACCATCGGCGTGACCGACATGGCCGCCGCCGACAAGAACTTCTTCTCGCTGATGCTCAAGCGCCATGGGGTGGACCCGATCCGTGACGTGACCTGGCGGGTCTACCCTATCGACCTGCTCAGTGTGGCGCTGGAGAAAGGCGAGATTCAGGCCGCCAGCGGTTCCGACCCGATCATGTACCGGGTCAAGCAGCAACCGGCGTTCCGTGAGCTGGCGACCAACATGATTGAGGAATACGCCAACATGAGCTGCTGCGTGGTCGGGGTCAGCGGCAAGCTGGCGCGCAACGAGCAGCCGGTTGCCGCTGCGATCACTCACTCGATTTTGCAGGCCCATGCCTGGGCCTTCAAAAACCCCGATGCGGTGGCCGATGAATTCCTCAAGTTCGCGCTCAACACCAACAAACAAGAGGTGCGCGCCATCCTCACCGAGCACACCCACGGTTACTACTCGGTGGGCAAGACCTTCGAGCAGGAAATCGCCGTGTACGCCCGCGACCTCAAGCAGGTCGAAGTTCTGAAGCCGCGTACCGATCCTGCGCAATTCGCGGAGAGTATCCATGCCGACGTATTCGCTTGAGCAGACCCAAACCGCCCAGCCCACAAGCGTTGCGCTGTGGCGCAGCGGGCTGCTGGCCGCCGCTGCCTGGCTGGCCTTCGCGCTGTTCACCGGCTTGTACCCGGACGGCGGACGCCCCTGGCCCTTCACTCGCGAACTGGCCCTCGGTGCCGGCGCCGTCGCCCTGCTGCTGACCCTGTTCGTCGTGTTACCCGGCGTGTTCACGCGGCTGGTCAGGGTTCTAAAACCGGCAGGTCCCTGGCTGGTGGTGTTGCCGTTGCTGCTGGGCGTCTGGGTGCTGGTGACCGCCAAGATCGTTCTGCTGCCGGTGCCGTTCTTTGCCCCGCCGCAAGCGCTGATCGAGGTGTTTGTCGATGACTGGCCACGCTTGGGTGAAAGCCTGCTGCACTCGTTGTGGTTGCTGTTCAACGGCGTGGTATTGGGTGGCGTGACTGGCTTCATCGCCGGAGTATCGATCGGCTGGTCGCAACGCATCGGCTATTGGGTGCACCCGGTACTGCGCATCCTCGGCCCGGTGCCGTCCACCGCACTGCTGCCAATCTGCTTTTTCTTCTTCCCCACCAGCTGGAGCGCCAGCGTGTTCCTGATTGCTCTGGCAACCTGGTTTCCGGTCACGGTGCTGACCTGGTCGGGCGTGGCCGGGGTCGATAAGGCGTACTACGAAGTGGCCCGTACGCTTGGCGCCAATTCACGCTTTCTGATCCTGCGCGTGGCGATTCCCGCCGCACTGCCCAACGTATTCGTTGGCCTGTTCATGGGCCTGGGTGCGTCGTTCTCGGTGCTGGTAGTGGCGGAGATGATGGGCGTCAAGGCCGGCCTTGGCTGGTACTTGCAATGGGCGCAGGGCTGGGCCGCTTACGCCAACATGTACGCCGCGCTGATCGTCATGGCGCTGCTGTGCTCGGGGTTGATCACCCTGCTGTTCAAGGTGCGTGACCGGGTGTTGTCGTGGCAGAAAGGAGCGGTTCAATGGTAGCGAGTGCAGCGGCAATTCAGACCCAGGACATTGGCATGGCCCTGGATATTCGCGGCCTGAGCCATGCCTTCGACCTTGGCGACAGCCGCCTGCCGGTGCTCGACAAGGTCGACCTGCAACTGGCGCCGGGCGAAAGCGTTGGTCTGCTGGGGCCGTCAGGCTGTGGCAAGTCGACCTTGTTGCGCCTGGTCGCCGGCCTGGAGACGCTGCAAAGCGGCCAGTTGCAGGCCGACGGCGCGGCGATTCCAGGGCCACATCACTCGCGGGTGCTGGTGTTTCAGGACCCGACCCTCTACCCGTGGCGCAGCGTGTGGGACAACGTTGCGCTCGGCCTGCAAGCCCGAGGCCAGCTCAAGACCCAGAAGCACCGGGTCGATGAGACTCTTGGCAAGGTCGGACTGCTGGAATTTCGCGACGCCTACCCACGCCAGCTCTCCGGCGGCATGGCACAGCGCGCCGCCCTGGCCCGCGCCCTGATCAACGAACCGCGCCTGCTGCTGCTCGACGAGCCGCTGGGCAAGCTTGATTCACTGACCCGCATCGCCATGCAGGGCGAGCTGATTCGCCTGTGGCAGCAGCAACGCTATAGCTCGCTGCTGGTCACCCACGACGTCGAAGAGGCATTGCTGCTGTGTGACCGCGTGCTGGTGTTCTCGGCCCGCCCGGCCAGGGTGCTGGCCGAACTCAAGGTCGACCGGCCGTACCCGCGTCGGCGGGATGATCCAAGGTTACTGGAGCTGCGTCATCATGCGCTGGAGTTGCTCGGGCAGGGGAGTGACTGGTAAGCAAGCACATCAATTGCAAGTGCGGGGAGGCTGATCTGTAGCGGTACGCAAACGACTTAACAGACGCCGCCCCACTCAATGGCATTGAGCAGGCGTAGGACCTGACAGACGCCGACGTCTGTTTCACACAGCATTTCAGGTGACTTGCCTGCCAAGGCACGGGTCGGCCTGAACATCCAGGCCATAGCGTCGTTAGCGCTTTCAAAAACCTCGGTGGCCTGATTGAACACAAGATGCTTTCGCTCAAACACCACAACGCTCATGGTCTTTTCCATCGAGTCACCAATTCCATGATTAGGAAACCCTCCGCTTCACAGGTCAGCCCCGCGTAGTCTGCAAGTTTACTGCATGAATTCGGAAACAAGCCTTCGGCTACAAGAACAGGTATCTGCCTACGAAAACTAGAGATCTCGGCTACAAAGTGGCAGACACTGGCCCTACCTCCTCATCCCTTGTATGTTCCCTGTTGCGCCAGCCCATGGCGACACAGGGAACCATTTCTGCATTCAAGGGAGTCGTCATGCGTACACTGATCGTTGCCACCTTTGCCCTGAGCCTTTCATTGCCCATTCTGGGCGCCACTCCACCCTCTGCCAAACAGATCACCGCCTGGGCGCCTGCTGAAGTGCAGCAGATGGGCGTGCAAGTCGAAAATGTGGTTCCCGTGGCGTTGCCGAACAACGAGCAGGCTTATCTGGCGTCGGTATCTTATGAAAACGCAGGCAGGAATTTTCAGGCCGGTTATCTGCTGGTGCGCCCGACCCTCAAGCAGGCGCGAGCGCTTGAAGACTTCGGCGGGCAATACAACAAGATCCGCCTGCTCGACGACTACGGCAGCAGTCAGTCGGTGCTCATCATTGGCGGCGCCGGTTCCGGCCAGGGCAGTTCAGCCGGCAGCTATTCTCTGGTGGCCTTTGAGGGCTGGGAGCCGCGAACGTTGTACAGCGCTGGTGAACAAGACAACACAGGCAATTGCGGCCCAGAAGTGCAACGCGAGTGTTGGGGCAATCGGGTATTCCTCAATGTCTTCTCGGTGGGCGGTCCCGGCGGCAGGATCGGCCTGGTAGTGACCAACGTGAAATACACATCAGTCGACATGGAAAGCCCCCATCAATACACCCAAGAGTCGCAGCTGGTATTTGTTGACCACCCGGCGTACTGATCGCAGCGCCTGTCGCTGCCAGCGACTTTCCAGCAAGACCGGGAATAACTTACAAATATTGGCACTAACGTCCTAGTAACGTCGGAAAACACCGATATAGAGGCGTTAACTAGTTATTGTAGAAAACCCTAAATAAAGCCGATGTATAGCCGACATAAGTCGCATGCCTGCAGTACAACGAAGAAACATCTTTTTACTTGTACTGAAAGAAGCAATTGGCCATCATTGAACGATCATACAAGAAAGCTCGTCCGGCACACCTGCTTGTTCGAACACGAACAACATCAAGCAGCCTGGCCTTGAGCCACGGCGTCTCGAATGATTTCACACCTGAGCAATGACAGGCCCTGGCGGGTCTGTGGGCGTTCATTGCCTGCGCATGCGCGAGCCGCTGAGCGTGGCGGTTGCGCCGGGTGAAATCCAGCTAATCGATTCAACCAAACCGCGTGACGTACGTTAGGAAATATCTGGCCAGTCATGCCGTTATTTGCCTTACAGATCACGCGGGAATAGTTCAGGGCTGTATCCAGGCCGCCGTCTGAGATCCCCAGAATCATTTGCAAGCCACACTTTAAAACTGCCATGAAGGACTAAACATGAACTTGAGGGACTTGAAAGTCGGCACGCGGGCCGCAGCCATTTTTCTATTGCTCGGGGCGCTGGTGCTGGGCATGGGCGTGACCGCTCTGTTCCAGGCCAAACGTATGGATACTGCGACCGACGAAGTCAGGGAGGTCTGGTTGCCGGCGGTCATTGCCCTGGGAGACCTCGGCACTGATCTGGGGCGCGTTCGGGCACTCACCCTGCGCGCCATCCTGCAAGACGACAGCGCCGAGCGCGAGCGGACCTTCAGCATGATCCGCGGTATCAACGACGCCATTCCCAAGGTTGTCAAAAGCTATGAAGACACCATTCAGGTGCCAGAAGACCGTGCTTTGTTCAATGACTTCAAAGCCACCAGTGACCGCTATCACCAGTTGCAGACCAAGGTGCTTGCCACGCTGCAGGACGGACGCAAGCAAGAGGCGGTGGATCTGATCAACGGCCCGCTGGTCGAGTACGCCGACAACATGATGGCCTCCCTGAAGAAACTGGTGCGCTACAACGCCGATGGTGCCGTCAGTGCAGCCAAGCTCAGCAGTGATGTTTTCGATGAAGCCTTTGCCGTCATCATCGTCGCCTTGCTGGCGATTCTGCTGGCCATGGCGGTGATTGCCTGGGTACTGACCCGCAGCATCGTCAGCCCGCTGGCCGACGCAGTGACCGCCGCCAACCGGGTGGCCAGCGGCGACCTGACCCGCGACATCAAGGTCTCGGGCCACGACGAACCGGCACAGTTGCTGAACGCCCTGAACATCATGCAGCACAACCTGCGTGACACCATTACCCAGATCGCCGCCTCGTCGAACCAGTTGGCCTCGGCCTCCGAAGAGCTCAACTCGGTAACCGAAGACGCCAGCCGCGGCCTGCACAAGCAGAATGCCGAGATCGAGCAAGCCGCCACTGCGGTGAATGAAATGACCGCGGCGGTCGAGGAAGTGGCCAGCAACGCGGTGATCACCGCCGAAGCCTCCAAAGGCGCGGACAAGAGCACCGCCCAGGGCCGCGAGAAGGTCAATCAGGCGCTGGAGTCGATCGAGCATCTGGTCGGCGATGTGTCGACCACCTCCCAGGAAATCGAACAACTGGCCAGCCAGGTCAACGACATCAGCAAGGTGCTGGACGTGATCCGCTCGGTGGCCGAGCAGACCAACCTGCTGGCGCTCAATGCCGCCATCGAAGCCGCCCGGGCCGGCGAGGCCGGACGCGGCTTTGCCGTGGTGGCCGATGAGGTGCGCGGCCTGGCGCACCGCACCCAGGAGTCGACCCAGGAGATCGAGAAAATGATCGGCGGTATCCAGACCGGTTCGGAACGCGCCGTGGATGCGATGCAAAGCAGCCGCCAGCGCGCCACCGCAACGCTGGACGTGGCCCAGGCCGCCAACCAGGCGCTGGAGGGTATTGCCGAAGCGATCAATTCGATCAACCAGCGCAATCTGGTGATCGCCAGCGCCTCGGAGCAACAGGCCCAGGTGGCCCGCGAAGTGGACCGCAACCTGGTGAACATCCGCGACCTGTCGATGCAGACCTCGGCTGGCGCCAACCAGACCAGCGCCGCGAGCCAGGAACTATCGAGCCTGGCGGTCGGCCTTAACACCATGATTTCCCGTTTCAAGGTCTGACCGGTTTCACAATCGCGCCAATACAAGCGCTGCCAGCCTCTGGCAGCGCTGCACCGGTTATGGCCTACTCCACTGACCTCAGTTGATGGTACGCCCCCGCATGCCCTTTCCTCGCACTGCTTCCATCCCCGCCTGGCTTCGCCCTGTACTACGCCCGTTGCTTGATCCTTATCGCCGCTACCGACACGCCCGGCTGATCCATGCCGCCCGAATCTCGGTCGGCCTGCTGGTGTCGATCCTGCTCACCAGCGGGTTGAACCTGCCACATGGCGAATGGGCCTCGGTGACCATGCTGATCGTGATCGGCGGCCTGCAGCATCATGGCAATATCCGCAAGAAATCCGTGGAACGTGCCTATGGCACCCTGATCGGCGCAGGCCTTGGGCTGTGCGTGGTGGTCCAGCAGGGTTATCTGGAAATGCCGCTGCTGACCTACACCCTGATGTCAGTGATGTGCGGATTCTTCGCCTACCACGCCATCGGCAAGGGCGGCTATACCGCGCTCCTGTCAGCGATCACGCTGTTCATCGTCGCAGGCCATGGGGTCAACCCGATCAGCGACGGGCTGTGGCGCACGGTGGATATTCTGATCGGTATCGGTCTGGCGCTGGCGTTCTCGTTTGCCCTGCCGCTGTATGCGGTGTTCTCCTGGCGCTATAACCTGGCCAGCGGCCTGCGTGACTGCGCCAAGGTGTATGGGCGGATCAGCCATGGCCAGGCGGTCAACGCCGATGAACACCTCACGCTCACCGCCAGCCTCAACGCGACCATGCTGCAACTGCGCTCGCTGCTGCCGTCGGTGTCCAAGGAGGTGAAGATTTCCATGGTCGAGCTGGACACCATCCAGAGCCAGTTCCGGATGTGCCTGAGCCTGCTGGAAATCCTCGCCAATACCCGCCCGGCCAACCCTGACCCGCTCACCCGGGCGCTACTGGATGCCGACTACCGGCAGAACCGCCGCCGCCTGCTGGGCATGGCCAGGGCGTTGCAGACCGGCGCGACCGAACACCTCAACCGCAGCTTTGAAACCTTGCAGCTGCCCGGTGACGTTCCCGCCGAACTGACCGGTTATCTGCTGATGAGCCAGCGCCTGAGCCACACGCTCGATCAATTGCAGGCACGTCTGGCCAAGACCTCCCGGCGCTGGAAGTTGTGACCGGCAGGCAACACCCCGTACCATGCGGCGCATTGTAAGGAGACGCCCTTGTCCGCCAGCCGCCCGCCCGTTCTTGATGATCTTGACCACCGGTTGATCGCCGCTTTGCAGCTCAACGCCCGCGAAAGCGTGGCCGTGCTGGCCCGCCAACTGGGCATCGCGCGCACCACCGTGACGTCGCGGCTGGCACGCCTGGAAAAGAGCAAGGTCATCACCGGCTACGGTGTACGGCTGGGTCAGCGAGTGGTCGATGGCGGCCTGCAGGCCTACGTCGGCATCACCGTCAGGCCGCGAGCCGGCAAGGACGTGCTGCGTCGCCTCGCGACCCTCAGCGAAGTCCAGCAACTGTGCGCGGTGAGTGGCGAGTTCGACTATGTTGCCTGGCTACGCACTGAATCCCCGGAGCAACTGGACCAGTTGCTCGACCTGATCGGCAGTGTCGAGGGGGTGGAAAAGACCACCACCTCGATCATTCTCAGCAGCAAGATCGACCGCGGCCAGCCGGTTTGAATGGCGTTTTCGTCATAGTACGCAAGCAGGTCGTCAGATTGCATCACCGACGCACAGAGCGACGACAGTTTTCGTCTTATTAACGTGCTCATGCCTGCCTAGACTGTCCTTACCCGTGCCATCGCCACCATTAAGGGACAGCCATGAATCACCCTCGTCATCGTGCAGACGGTCAACAACCGATCACTATGTTCGGTCCGGATTTCCCTTTTGCCTTCGACGAGTGGATCACCCACCCCGCCGGGCTGGGCAGCATCCCGGAGCATCATCATGGCCGTGAAGTGGCGATCATCGGCTCCGGCATCGCCGGCATGGTCGCCGCCTATGAGCTGATGAAGCTGGGCCTCAAGCCGGTGGTCTACGAGGCTTCGCAGATGGGCGGGCGGCTGCGCTCCCAGCCATTCGAAGGCGCTGAAGGCATCATTGCCGAACTGGGAGGCATGCGCTTTCCGGCCTCGTCCACGGCGTTCTATCACTATGTCGACAAACTCGGCCTGCAGACCCAGCCATTTCCCAACCCGCTGACCCCGGCCTCCGGCAGCACGGTGGTGGATCTGGAAGGCAATACCTACTATGCGCAAAGCCTCAGCGACCTGCCCGCCCTGTTTCAGGAAGTGGCCGACGCCTGGGCCGACGCCCTGGAGAGCGGCGCGCGGTTTTCCGAAATCCAGCAGGCGATCCGCGAACGCAATGTGCCACGCCTCAAGGCGTTGTGGAATGAACTGGTACCGCTGTGGGACGACCGCACCTTTTACGACTTCGTGGCCACCTCGAAAGCCTTTGCCAAACTGTCGTTCTACCATCGCGAAGTGTTCGGCCAGGTCGGTTTCGGCACCGGTGGCTGGGACTCGGACTTCCCCAACTCGATGCTGGAAATTTTCCGCGTGGTAATGACCAACTGCGATGAAGACCAGCACTTGATTGTCGGTGGCGTGCAACAGGTGCCGCTGGGCATCTGGCGCCATGTGCCGCAGCACTGCGCCCATTGGCCGGCCGGCACCAGCCTGTCGTCACTGCACCATGGCGCGCCGCGCCCTGGCGTCAAACGCATCGCCCGCGCCTCCGACGGCCAGTTGGCGATCACCGACAACTGGGGCGACACGCGTCTGTACCCGGCAGTACTGACCACTTGCCAGAGCTGGCTGCTGACCACCCAGATCGAATGCGAAGAGTCGTTGTTCTCGCAGAAAATGTGGATGGCCCTGGACCGTACCCGCTACATGCAGTCGTCGAAAACCTTTGTGATGGTCGACCGGCCCTTCTGGAAAGACAAAGACCCGCAAACCGGCCGCGACCTGATGAGCATGACCCTCACCGACCGTCTGACCCGTGGCACCTACCTGTTTGACAACGGCGACGACAAACCAGGAGTGATCTGCCTGTCCTACTCGTGGATGAGCGATGCACTGAAAATGCTGCCACAGCCGATCGACAAGCGCGTGCGTCTGGCCCTGGATGCGCTGAAGAAGATTTACCCGAAGGTGGATATCGCCGCGCACATCATCGGCGACCCGATTACCGTTTCGTGGGAGGCCGATCCGCATTTCCTGGGTGCCTTCAAAGGCGCACTGCCCGGCCATTACCGCTATAACCAGCGGATGTACGCGCACTTCATGCAGCACGACATGCCCGCCGAACACCGCGGCATGTTCCTCGCCGGTGATGACATATCCTGGACCCCGGCCTGGGTCGAGGGTGCGGTGCAGACCTCGCTCAATGCGGTGTGGGGCATCATGAACCACTTTGGCGGCAAGTCCCCCGCCGACAACCCCGGCCCAGGCGATGTGTTCGATGAAATCGGCCCCATTGCGCTGGGCGACTGACACCGAGGTTTAGCATGCGGATCGCGATTTACCAATGCCCGCCCCTGCCCCTGGACATCGATGCCAATCTGGCGCGGCTGGCCGCCCAGGCACAGGCCGCCAGCCGTGCTGGCGCACAGTTGCTGGTCTGCCCGGAGATGTTCCTCAGCGGTTACAACATCGGCCGTCAGGCCGTCGAACGCCTGGCCGAAGCCGCAGACGGCCCGGCGGCCGAACAGGTCGCGACGATTGCCCGGCAAAGCGGTGTGGCGATTGTCTATGGCTACCCGGAGCGGGGCGCGGACGGCCTGCTGTATAACGCCGCGCAACTGATCGACGCGGCCGGCAACCGGCTGGTCAACTATCGCAAGACCCACCTGTTCGGTGAGCTGGATAAAACCATGTTCAGCGCCGGGGCCGCGCACTGTGCGGTGGTCGAACTGCACGGTTGGCGGCTGGGGCTGCTGATCTGCTACGACGTGGAGTTTGCGGAGACGGCGCGTCATCTCGCGCTGGCCGGTGCCGACCTGATCGTGGTGCCCACCGCCAATATGGCGCCCTATGACTTCGTGTGTGAGGTGACGGTGCGCGCCCGCGCCTTCGAGAACCAGTGCTACCTGGCGTATGCCAACTACTGCGGTAGCGAGGGCGAAATTCACTATTGCGGCCTGAGCAGCCTTAACGGGCCGCAGGGCTGCCGCCCGTTGCTGGCAGGCGAGGACGAAGCGTTGCTGATCGCTGACCTGCAACGCTCAGGCATCGATAACGCCAAGGATTTAAACAATTACGCCGCTGATCGCCGCCCTGATCTGTATGAGCGACTGTTGAAAAACTGAGCCGCCGTCATTGCATTGCGCGACTACACTGCAAGTGAGGATTGATGATCGGCCTCCCGGCCGGTCACGAGCAAAGTGTCTGTCAGCAGAGGATCACTCCATGAAAGCCGATCGCACACTCACCCCGCACTGGCACACAGGCTGCAGCCTGGAGCGGGCTCCTGATCGACATGGCCATGTACTGCTGTTTCGTCCCGGCGGCATGATCCGCCTGGACGATGACGCGGCACGGGTTGGCGAATTGATTGATGGTCGGCACACGGTCGAGCAGATCATCGAGATTCTGCATACCCGTTTCCCTAACCTTCCGGAAACGGGTACCGACGTTGATGACTTCATCAGGAGAGCCAGCCAGAAGCACTGGATCGACCTGCACTGAAGCGCCTTCGGGCCTGGCCAGGACCAGGCCTGAAAGCGGCGCGGCAGGTTACTTGCGGCTGGCGATGATGTACACCGCGTGGATGATGCCAGGGAAGTAACCCAGCAGGGTCAACAGGATGTTGAGCCAGAACGCGCCGCCGAAACCGACTTGCAGGAACACGCCCAGTGGAGGCAGCAGAATGGCGATGATAATGCGGATGATGTCCATGGGTAAGCTCCTGATTGAAGGGCCTTGATGGCCTGTATTCAATCGACCCTTGGCCGCTGTCAGTGGTTCCGTAGCTTCTGGCAGACCGCCATCACCCGACCCGGAACAAAAACACGTGCACAAAGAAAACCCCGCCGCAGCGGGGTTTTCCAGACTGTTTCCCTGACTTCCCTTTCTTCCCGCCATCCTGGCAGGTATCCCTTACGTGTCCCTGTTATCTAGTGCGCATCCTGCGCAACGTCCATGTGGCTAATTTAACTTTGGATCCTTTTTATCGAAAGAGGCGATTTGCCGCCACGTTGTGTAAGCCATGGCTTACACCAATGAGAATCATTATCAGAATTGCTCGGCGTCCAGCAGGTACAGCGATTCACTGCCTGCGCGTACCGCAGCGGCGAGTGAATGAATACGCGGCAACAAGCGAGCAAAATAGAAACGCGCAGTCGCCAGCTTGCCGGCATAGAACGAATCTTCAGCTTCTTTGGCTTGTGCGACCAGAGCCATGCGCGCCCACAGCCAGGCATAGGCGGTGTAGCCGAACAGATGCAGATACTCCACTGACGCAGCGCCGATTTCATTCGGGTTGCTGCGCGCGCGGTCAAGTATCCATTGAGTCAGGTCGTCGAGGGTCTGCAAGGCATTTGCCAGCGGCTTGACGAATTCCGCAGGCGCTTCGCCGCTGTCGATGAACTGCCGAACCTCCTCGGAAAACACCCGGTACCAGGCACCGTCAGAACCGACGATCTTGCGCCCCACCAGGTCCAGCGCCTGGATGCCGTTGGTGCCTTCGTAGATCTGGGTGATGCGCACATCACGCACCAGTTGCTCCTGGCCCCACTCGCGAATGTAACCGTGGCCGCCGAACACTTGCTGGCCGTGAACAGTGGTTTCCAGACCGACATCGGTGAGAAAGGCCTTGGCCACCGGGGTCAGCAACGCCACCAGTTGTTCGGCGCGCTCACGCTGCTGCGGCTCTTCACTGTATTTGGCGATGTCCAGTTGTACCGCCACATAAGTGGAAAATGCCCGCCCACCCTCGTTGAGGGCTTTCATGGTCAGCAGCATGCGCCGCACGTCGGGGTGCACGATGATCGGGTCGGCGACCTTGTCGCGGTTCTGCGCGCCCGTCGGCGCACGGCTTTGCAGACGGTCACGGGCATATTCGATGGCGTTCTGGTAGGAGCGCTCGCCGGATGCCAAGCCCTGGATGCCGACCCCCAGACGCTCGTAGTTCATCATGGTGAACATCGCCGCCAGGCCCTTGTGCGGCTCACCCACCAGCCAGCCACGGGCCTGGTCGAAATTCATCACACAGGTGGCAGAAGCCTGGATACCCATCTTGTGTTCGATGGAACCGCAACTGACCGGGTTGCGCGCCCCCAGGCTGCCGTCGTCATTGACCAGAAACTTGGGCACCAGAAACAGTGAAATGCCCTTGGGGCCGGCTGGCGCATCGGGCAGCCTGGCCAGGACCAGATGGATGATGTTCTCGGTCAGGTCGTGCTCACCGCCGGTAATGAAAATCTTGCTGCCGCTGATCAGGTAGCTGGCGTCGGGCTGCGGCTCGGCGCGGGTGCGGATGATTCCCAGGTCAGTCCCGGCGTGGGCTTCGGTCAGGCACATCGAGCCACACCAGACACCGGCGTACATGTTGGGCAGGTACTGCGCCTTGAGCGCCTCACTGGCATGGGTATTGAGCGAGACACACGCGCCTGAGGTCAGCATCGGGTACAGACCGAACGCCAGGCTCGCGGAGTTGAGCATTTCTTCGACCTGCGCCGACACCACCTTGGGCATGCCCATGCCACCAAACTCGGGGTTGCCACCCACGCCCACCCAGCCGCCCTCGGCATAGGTGCGGTAGGCATCGACAAAGCCGGTTGGCGTACTGACCACGGTGTCGTTCCAGCGGCAGCCCTCTTCGTCGCCGTTACGGCTCAGGGGCGCAATGCTGCGGCTGGTGACCTTGCCGGCTTCTTCAAGAATCGCCTCGACGGTTTCGGTGTCCACAGTGTCGGCCAATGCCGGCAAACTGGCCCAGAGTCGGGAAACCTCAAAGACCTCATTGAGGACGAAGCGCATATCACGCAGCGGCGCTTTGTAGTCAGCCATGGCACACCTCGCAAACGGGAAGCAAAAGATCTGAGCCTGGAAACCGGACCTGCCACAGACCGGTCAAGGCGTTCGAAGCCCGAGTTTAGCCGAACAACCATTACGACACATAGGGTCCGTTTGTGACCACAAGGTATTTATCAGTCACGCAAAATGGCAGGCCGAAAAAAACACGGCGCCGCCCATCACGGCCCGTGTCCACTTGTCTTTGCTGCTGTTCAGCCAACGGGGTCAGGGCTGCGCACCGCTCCGCGTTTGGCAGTCTGCCCATGCGCAATCACACAGTTGCGTCCGGCGCCCTTGGCGGCATACAGCGCCTGGTCGGCGGCCTTGAGTACTTCTTCAGGTGTGCGGTGTTCAGGCTGGCGCTCGGCCACCCCGATACTGACGGTGACCGACACGCTGCTGGCCGACGCAGCACCGCGCCGCTGCCGCCCCTGTTGATCGTCCTGCGGCCGGTTCTCCTTGTTGCGCAACTGGATCTCGTAGTGGGCAATGGTCTCGCGAATCACCTCAAGGTGCGGCAGGCACTCTTCCAGCGCCTTGCCGGCAAACACAATGGCAAATTCTTCACCACCGTAGCGGTAAGCCTTGCCGCCGCCATTGGTGATTTTCGACAGTTTGCTGGCCACCAGACGCAGCACCTGATCGCCCACATCATGGCCGTGGGTGTCGTTGAATTTCTTGAAGTGGTCCACGTCGCTCATGGCCAGCACATAGTTGCGTCCCAGGCGCTGCATCCGCTCATTGAGCGCGCGTCGCCCCGGCAAGCCGGTCAGCTCGTCGCGGAACGCCATCTGATACGCCTCATGGGCCACGCCTGCCGCAATCATCAGCATCACCTGGCTGCACATGATATTGAGCGTGAACGGCAGGATGAAGGTCTTGGGCAGTGCCCAGAACAGCGCCAGCAAACCGACCAGTTGCGCGGCATGCAGCGGCCTGGGTTTGCTCAGATACTGCCAGATCAACACGCCGAAGCCGATGATAAACATCAGGTACGACAGCTGGATCAGGCTCATCCACGAGCCGTGCAAGGCCGGCCAGCGAATGTCCGCCAGCCAGTTCTGCACTTCATTCGGATAGCTCTGCTCCAGGCCCAAGGCAACGCTGCCGACCACCAGCAGCACCGCCAGACGGGCCACGATGTCCTGAAACAGGTGAGTGCGCTCCTCCCAGGCCGCGTACAGCGCATACATCACCGGCAGTAGCAGGCAGGTCAGGTGGAAAATCACCGCCGCATCTTCGCGGACCCTGCCGTTGTCACGGTAGAAGTCCGTCTGGGTGTCGAGCAGAAAATAGGCAATGTACACCGTCACCATCAACGACAACTCGCGCTGACGCCGGTAGACCGCGCAATAGGCACCGCCCAGCAGCAGCACCAGGGTCGGCAGGACGTTGAACAGTGAGGTGAAGAACACACTCAGGTCTTTGACATAGGCCGCTGCCAGCCCAGCCAGGAACAGGCTGCCGGCGGGCAGGAAGTGACTCAGTCGTGCAGCAGATGGATGCAACAAGGGGGATGTCTCCTACTCGGCATCGAGCAATCGCTCAGCATGATGTCATTGTGCCCACATTCGGCAAGCAATGCATACAACCGAACCAATTAGTTAACTAAGTGCTGTAACGGCAGGAAACTCAAAAGGTTTATCAGGGATATATGAAGGTTATCTAACAGCGGTTGTTACCCGGACATCTGCCCAGAAAAAATAAAACGCCCCCGCTCGTGTGAACGGGGGCGTTTCCGGTATTGCTGGGCGGAGCCGAATCCGGACTCAGTAAGCCAGACCGAAGTCCTCTTCACTGATTTCCATCAGGTTGGCAGCGCCAGACAGGATCGCTGCGGCATGGCTGCGGGTGCGGGGCAGGATACGCTGGTAATAGAAGCGCGCAGTCTGCAGTTTGGCTTTGTAGAACGCCTCGTCGCCCGTACCCTCGGCAATCTTCTCCGCGGCCAGGCGGGCCATGTCGGCCCAGAAGTAAGCCAGGCAGACGTAACCGGAGAACATCAGGTAATCCACCGAAGCGGCGCCGACTTCTTCGCGGTCTTTCATGGCGGCCATGCCGACCTTCATGGTCAACTCGCCCCACTCCTTGTTCAACGCCGCCAGCGGGGCGATGTACGCCGACAGGGCTTCGTTGCCTTCGTTGGCCTGGCAGAACTTGTGGACGATCTTGGTGAAGCCCTTGAGCGCCTCGCCCTGGGTCATCAGTACCTTGCGACCGAGCAGGTCGAGGGCCTGGATGCCGGTGGTGCCTTCATAGAGCATCGAAATGCGGCTGTCGCGCACGTTCTGCTCCATGCCCCACTCGGCGATGAAGCCGTGACCGCCATAGATCTGCACGCCATGGTTGGCAGCCTCGAAGCCCACCTCGGTCATGAATGCCTTGGCAATCGGGGTCATGAACGCCAACAGCGCGTCGGCCGACTTGCGTTGCTCCTCGTCCTGGCTGTACTTGACGATGTCCACCAGCTTGGCGGTGAAGTACACCATCGCCCGGTTGCCTTCGGCGAACGCCTTGATGGTCAGCAGCATGCGCCGTACATCAGGGTGCACGATGATCGGGTCGGCGGCTTTATCTGGTGCCTTGGGACCGGTCAGCGAACGCATCTGCAGACGCTCGCGGGCGTATTTCAGGCCACCCTGGAACGCCACCTCGGCGTGCGCCAGGCCCTGCAGTGCAGTGCCCAGGCGCGCGGTGTTCATGAAGGTGAACATGCAGTTCAGGCCCTTGTTCGCCGGGCCGATCAGGAAACCTGTCGCACCGTCGAAGTTCATCACGCAGGTGGCGTTGCCGTGAATGCCCATCTTGTGCTCCAGCGAGCCACAGGTGACGGCATTGCGCGCGCCGATGGCACCTTGGGCGTCAGGCAGGAATTTGGGCACGATGAACAGCGAAATGCCTTTGGTGCCAGCCGGTGCATCCGGCAGGCGGGCCAGCACGATGTGCACGATGTTGTCGGCCATGTCGTGTTCACCGGCCGAAATGAAAATCTTGGTGCCGCTGACCTTGTAGCTGCCGTCGGCCTGGGGCTCGGCCTTGGTGCGCAGCATGCCCAGGTCGGTGCCGCAGTGCGGTTCGGTCAGGCACATGGTGCCGGTCCATTCACCGGAGACCAGCTTGGTCAGGTAGGTGTGCTGCTGTTCAGCCGTACCGTGGGCCGACAGGGTATTCATCGCGCCATGCGACAAACCGGGGTACATGCCCCACGACCAGTTGGCTTCCCCCACCAGTTCGCTGACCGCCAGACCCAGAGACTCCGGCAGGCCCTGGCCGCCATGCTCGACATCATGGGCCAGGCTCGGCCAGCCGCCTTCGACGAATTGCTGATAAGCCTGTTTGAAACCGGTTGGCGTTTTCACGCCAGACTCGCTCCAGGTACAGCCTTCGGTGTCACCGACCCGATTCAGCGGTGCCAGCACCTGCTCACAGAACTTGGCGCCTTCTTCAAGGATGGCGTCGACCGTATCGGGCGTGGCGTCCTCGCAGCCAGGCAGGCTCTGATAGTGCGCCGCATAACCCAGCAGTTCATCACGTACGAAACGAATATCACGCAAGGGGGCTTTGTAATCTGGCATAGCGAAAACCTCTGCTGGTGAATCCCGGAATGAATGACTGGCCGGTCATGCTGGAAACATTGTTGTCCAGCTGATGATCGCGGCCGCCCACCGATCAAACAGTTGTTTGAAACTTACGTTTACACCCGCACCTTGTCAATAGCGTGCCACTCACCATCGGTCTAACGTCACGATCGACCACGCACGACAAGGCCCGCAGCGATGCTGGCAACATGCATTCAAGTCTAGTTGAGCGAGTAGGGGTTGCGGGGACGATACACAGGGCGAACCGGACAAAGGCCGGAAACGAAAACGCCGTGCACAAAGGCACGGCGTTTCATATTCACCCTCTCGATGGGGCTGGCCTGAAAATCAGGCCCCAGGGTCAGGCGTAGGTGTCGATCAGGGTGCCCAGCGCTTCATTGCTTGCGCGCTGCGCAGCAGCGCCCGCTTCAACCTGCGCTTTGCCGGCCGCGAGCTCGACAATATTGGCGGGCAGATCGGAACGCTGGCTACGGTCGACGGAGCGCAGGTTTTCCAGCTGGAAATCCGAAGACTGGCTACGGCCGGAGACTTCGATACCGCTACTGGCGATCTGGGTGGCCGCCTGATCGACACGATCCTGCCCGACCTGAATAGCGGTCAAGCCTGGATAAAACGTGTTGCTCAAGGAGATTTGCATAAGCCAATCCTCAGCTCAGAGTTACAAACAAGCCTATTGAACCAGCAATAAAGGCAAAAGGCCCGATAAAAAGACTAATGGCACAACGCCTGGCAATAGGCTCAATCTTGAGCAAAAGCAAAAGTCCTTCTAGATCAGGCAGATGCCTTGCCCAAGGCGATCCAGGTGTAAATATCTGGCAACATTTTCGCTGTTCGCCTGCTCCAGACGCGGCACTTGGCCGAGACAGGGCGCCGGTAATTGTTCGCTCAAGGTCTGCAGATTTTCATGCAGACGCGAGGTGCCCGGATCGACAATGTTTGCCACCCAACCGGCCAATGGCAGGCCGTCGCGCAGGATCGCTTCGGCGCTTAGCACCGCATGGTTGATGCAGCCCAGGCGCACGCCCACCACAAGAATCACCGGCAGCTTCAAGGCCATCGCCAGATCGGACAAATATTCGCGGTCATTGAGCGGCACCCGCCAGCCGCCAGCGCCTTCGATCAAGGTGAAGTCGGCCTGGCGCGCGAGCAAGCGTTGCATGGCGGGCAATAGACTGGCCAGCTCAAGCTGCACCCCTGCTTCCCTCGCGGCCAGATGCGGGGCGATGGCCGGTTCCAGGGCCAATGGGTTGACCTCGGCGTAGTCCAGCGGCAGCGAGCATTCGCCAAGCAACGCCAAGGCATCGCTGTTGCGCAGGCCATCGGCGGTGCGCGTGCAACCGGACGCCACCGGCTTGCCGGCCACGGTACTCAACCCGGCGTGCCGCGCCGCACGCAGCAAGCCGGCCGCCACGGTGGTCTTGCCGACATCGGTGTCGGTGCCAGCAATGAAAAAAGCTGAACTCATGGCTGGTTTTCCAGAACCGCGTAAAGCACCTGATAGGTGGCCGGTAGCCCCTGTGGCTGGCGAAACGCTTCGTAGGCCTGCAGCAAACCTTGCATCCGTTGCCGCCCGGTCAGCCCGGTCGGCCGGCCCGGATTGAGGTTGTGGGCACCCAGCGCTTTCAACTCATGGGTCAGGCTGCGTACATCCGGGTAGTGCAGCACGTGGGGTAGCACTTCCAGGCTGCGAATACGCAAGCCGCTGGCGTCACACAAGCGCTGGTAGTCGTGCTGCTCACGAAAGCGATTGACGTGCACCTGACCGTCCACTTGCTGCCAACTGCTGCGCAGCTCATGCAGAGTGCCGACGCACAGGCTGGAGAATGCAAACACCCCACCGGGCCGCAATACCCGCCGCGCCTCGCTCAATACCGCAGCGAAGTTGCCGCACCACTGTACGGCCAGGCTGGAGAACAGCAAATCGAAACGGCCACCGTGCAACGGCAGATTTTCCGCATCGCCAGCGACAAAATGTGCAGCGCCGCCCTGGGGCTGTGCATGGCGCAGCATGCCTTGGGCAATATCCAGCGCCATGCCCTGCGCAGCCGGGAAGCGCTGCGCCAATGCGCGGCTGAAGTACCCGGTGCCGCAGCCCAGGTCCAGCCACTGCGCAGGCGTCAGTGCCTGAGGAATCCCCCTCAACAGGTGTTGCCCGACCGCTCGTTGCAAGTCGGCCACACTGTCGTAACTGCCCGCCGCTTTGGAGAATGATGCGGCGACCTGTTGTTTGTCTGGCAGGCCGAGCCCACGCACGGCACAAAGATCAGTCATCATCGGACTCATGTAAAAAGGCCCGGATTGCCGCCGCCACTCCATGGGGGTTTTCCAGAATAAATGCATGGCTGGCCTGTTCAATCACGCCAACCTCCACATCTGGCAACAAGGCCAATAGATCGCTTGCCGCTTCAGCGGGCACAAACGCATCGTTACCGGCAAACAGGTGTAATTGCGGGCCACGATAGCTCTGCAACGCTTCACGGGTATCGAGCCGCTCCAGCAGCCTGAGGCCATCGAGCAACGCTTGCTTCGAGGCATTGGGCGCCGCGGCCTTGAGCTGCCGCGACAGGCCGCGCGGGTCGGCGCTGCCCTGGCTGCACAACAGGCTGAAGCGGCGCAGGGTCACGTCGGGGTCGTGTTCACAACCGCTGAGAAACGCCGCAAAGTCAGCCGGCGTCATCGCATGCGGCCAGGCGCCATGCGGCACAAAGCAGGCGTTGCTGGCCAGGGTCAGCAAACCGCAACAACGCTCGCCACGCCGCGCCGCCAGCTCGGCGGCGAGCATGCCGCCCAGCGACCAGCCGCCCAGCCACACATCGTCAGGCAGGCCATCGTCCAGTTCATCGAGCCACGCCGATAAATCCGCGTTGCCCGTTTGCGGCAACGGCTCGACCTCGACTTTCAGGTGCTCATCCAGGCCGCGCAAGGCGGCAGCCAGCGGCTCCAGCGGCGAGACACCCAAGCCCCAACCGGGCAACAACACCAGACGATCACGCATGAGCCTGCTCCATCGTTTCATCCACACCCAGCAGTGGCCAGCACTGCGCCAGTGCTTGCAACAATAGCTGCACCTGCTCGGATGTGTGGGCCGTGCTCAGAGTGACCCGCAAACGGGCACTGCCGGCCGGCACGGTGGGCGGGCGGATCGCAGTCACCAGCAGGCCGCGCTCGCGCAACATCTGCGACAGGCGCAAGGCCCGTCCGGCATCGCCAATCAAGATCGGCTGGATCGGTGTAAAACTGTCCATCAGGGTCAGGCCGATTTGCTCGGCGCCCTGACGGAACTGCGCGATCAAGGCATTGAGGTGCTCGCGCCGCCAGTGTTCACTGCGCAGCAGTTGCAGGCTCTTGAGCGTGGCACAGGCCAGCGCCGGCGGCTGGCTGGTGGTGTAGATGTATGGCCGGGCAAACTGAATCAGCGTCTCGATCAGCTCTTCACTGCCCGCAACAAACGCCCCGCTGGTGCCAAACGCCTTGCCCAGCGTACCGATCAGCACCGGTACATCGTCGATACCCAAACCAAAGTGCTCGACACAACCTCCGCCATTGGCCCCCAGCGGGCCAAAGCCATGGGCATCGTCAACCATCAGCCAGGCGCCGCGAGCTTTAGCGGTACGCGCCAGGGCCGGCAGGTCGGCAATGTCGCCGTCCATGCTGAACACCCCGTCGCTGACTACCAGGCTGTCACCCACGGCCTTGTCCAGACGCGCCGCGAGACTTTGCGCGTCGTTGTGCAGGTAACGGCTGAACCGCGCACCGCTGAGCAGCCCGGCATCGAGCAAGGACGCATGATTAAGGCGGTCTTCGAGCACACTGTCGCCCTGCCCCACCAAGGCGGTGACCGTCCCCAGATTGGCCATGTAGCCATTGGAGAACAGCAAGGCGCGCGGGCGCCCGGTGAACTCGGCCAGAGCCTCTTCCAGCTCGTGATGCGGGCTGCTGTGACCGATCACCAGATGCGAAGCCCCGCCGCCGACACCCCAGCGCTCGGCACCGGCCTGCCAGGCAGCGACCACCTCTGGATGGCTGGCCAACCCGAGGTAGTCATTGTTGCAAAAGGTCAGCAGCGCCTGGCCGTCGACCACCGCCAGCGGCCCTTGCGGGCTTTGCAGCAGCGGGCGCTGACGATACAACTGCGCGGCGCGCCGCTCCGCCAGGCGGGCACTTAGGTCAAAGCCCATATCGGTCAGGCCGAGACGGCGTTGTAGAACATCGAACTGCTCTTTTGCTCCACCAGTGCCTGCTCGATGGCGGCCTGATGCACTTCGTCGGCATGCTCCTCACGCTCTTCGGGCTTGATGCCCAGGCGGGCGAACAACTGCATGTCGCGGTCAGCCTGCGGGTTGCCGGTGGTCAGCAGTTTCTCGCCGTAGAAGATCGAGTTGGCCCCGGCAAAGAACGCCAGTGCCTGCATCTGCTCGTTCATCGCTTCGCGGCCCGCCGACAGGCGCACGTGGGATTTGGGCATCAGGATGCGCGCCACGGCCAGCATGCGGATGAAGTCGAACGGATCGACGTCTTCAGCGTTTTCCAGCGGTGTGCCGGCAACCTTGACCAGCATGTTGATCGGCACCGACTCCGGATGCTCGGGCAGGTTGGCCAACTGGATCAGCAGGCCGGCCCGGTCGTCCAGCGACTCGCCCATGCCCAGAATGCCACCAGAACAGATTTTCATGCCCGCGTCGCGCACATAGGCCAGGGTCTGCAGGCGCTCGCTGTAGGTGCGGGTGGTGATGATGCTGCCGTAGAACTCCGGCGAGGTGTCGAGGTTGTGGTTGTAGTAGTCAAGGCCCGCATCGGCCAGGGCTTCGGTCTGTTCGCGGTCGAGCTTGCCCAGCGTCATGCAGGTTTCCAGGCCCATGGCCTTTACGCCTTTGACCATTTCCAGCACGTAGGGCATGTCTTTGGCTGACGGATGTTTCCAGGCCGCGCCCATACAGAAACGGGTCGAGCCAATCGCCTTGGCCCGTGCCGCTTCCTCAAGCACCTTCTGCACTTCAAGCAGCTTCTGCTTGTCGAGGCCGGTGTTGTAGTGGCCGGACTGCGGGCAGTACTTGCAGTCTTCAGGGCACGCGCCGGTCTTGATCGACAGCAGGGTCGAGACCTGAACCCGATTGGCATCGAAGTGCGCACGGTGCACGGTCTGCGCCTGAAACAGCAAGTCATTGAATGGCTGTACGAACAGCGCCTTGACCTCGGCTAAAGTCCAGTCGTGACGCAGGGTAGCTGTAGTGCTGGCGCTCATCGGCGGCTCCTTTTATTGAACGGACTCTGCGCCCGGGCGAAAGACCACAGACACGACACGGTTGTCCGGCGAGATTTTTCGGAATGATTAGGGAACGGCCATGCCATGTCAACCACACAAAGAAACACAGGTTTACATCTGGTTAAATTTCACTCAATTCTGTTTGTTATGCGATGAGCCCAGCGATACATCGCTGGCCATCTGTGTGGCTTGCGAAGCCGAGCTGCCCTGGCTGGGCGATCATTGCCTGTGTTGCGCGCTGCCGCTGACAGGATCAGGCTACGGGGCTGGCGAATGTTGCGCGCAGTGCGATCAACGGCCACCGGCGTTCAGCCAGGTCATCACGGCCTGGACCTACGAGTTTGTCGTCGACCGGCTGATCACCCGCTTCAAGCATCGCCAGCAGTGGCCATTGGGCAAGCTGTTGGCAGAGTTACAAGGCCAATACCTGCAACATCGCTTCGACGAAGGCCTGCCAAGACCCGATGCGTTACTGCCGGTGCCCCTGGCCAGGCAGCGCTTGCGCCAGCGCGGTTTCAATCAGTCGGCGATGCTGGCCAACTGGCTGGGTGAACAGTTGCAACTGCCCGTGCAAGCGCGGCAATTGCTGCGCACCCGCGATACGCCCTCACAACAAGGCCTGAGTGCCAAAGCGCGCAAACAGAATCTGCAAGGTGCCTTCAGCCTGACCGACAGTCACTGGGTACAGGGTAAGCACCTGGCGCTGGTCGATGACGTGCTGACCACCGGCACCACAGCCCAGAACCTCGCGCAACTGCTGACCGGCGCCGGGGCGCGGCGGGTGGATGTGTATTGCCTGGCCAGAACACCCGCGCCCGAGGACTGAACACTAGGGGCTGTTGCCGTTTCATCACAGCCGCGCCGAGGTCTGTTTTGTCGGCTTGCACAATCTTCATTCAGTTGGAGACGGGGCGACAAAACAGCCACGGCCCTACGGGTTGCGCCCCAAATCGCGTCATGCTTCGTCGGAGGACTTGAAAAGGGAGTGACCATTTCCTGCGTCCTCCGCCTCGCCTGACACGATTTGGAGCTGCAACGCAATCTGTACTGAAACGGCAACAGCCCCTAGGTTTTGGCATAGACTCTGGCAATCTCTGCTTTGCTGGTCGTCTGGTCATGCCGCTATCGTCTTCCCTGAGCCAATACATGGTGCGTCGCCCACAGCGCCTCGCGCTGTTGCAGCACATTGCCGAGCAAGGCTCGATCACCCGCGCAGCCAAGAGTGCCGGGCTGAGCTACAAAGCCACCTGGGATGCGATCGATGAGCTGAACAATCTTGCGCAAAAGCCGCTGGTCGAGCGCAGCGTCGGCGGCCGCGGCGGTGGTGGTGCCAGGTTGTCGGTCGAAGGCGCACGTATCCTGCGTCTTTATCAGCGCCTGCAAGCCCTGCAGGCTCAGGTGCTGGAGGCCGCCGAACACGACAGCGACCTGCAATTGCTCAGCCGTCTGACCCTGCACACCAGCGCCCGCAATCAGTTACTCGGCAGCATCCAGAGCATTACCCGGCAAGGCATCAATGATGTTGTGCGCCTGACCCTGGCCGGTGGTGAATGCATCGACGCGCAAATTACCCATGACAGCACCCAGCGCCTGGAACTGGAAAACGGCAGCGAAGTCATGGCCCTGATCAAGGCCGGCTGGCTCGAACTGCTGGCCCCTGAACAGGCGCCGACAACCGGTTACAACAACTTGCACGGCCAGCTGCAAAGCATTCTCGATGCGCCCGACGGTCCCAGCGAAGTGCGGATCGCCCTGGCCAATGGTCAGACGCTCTGTGCCCTGGCTGCGCCGCAGCGGCTTGCGGCACTGGGGTTGGCCCCATGCAGCGCAGTGCAGGCCCGGTTTTTGCCCTCACAAGTGCTGTTGGGCACTGTGGTGTGAAGCATCCGGGCGTCATACCGTCGACATAATTTAGTAATACTGAATACTTAATGTTACGGCCACATTCGTGGGAGCCGTGATGATGAAATTATTAGAAGAAAACCAGTCTACCGACCTCGAAAAAATGGTCGGCCTCACCCGCCGCAGTTTTATCGGTGCGGGCACCCTGGCCGGTGCCGCGCTGTTTCTCGGCGGCGACCTGCTCAGCCGCAGCGCTCTGGCCATCGGAGTCAGCGAAGCCAACAGCAAACTGCTGGGGTTCGACAGCATCAAGGCCAGTGTCGATGACAGCATCAGCCTGCCGCCTGGCTACCGCTCGTCGGTGCTGATCAGTTGGGGCCAGCCGCTGCACAAGGACGGCCCGGCCTTCGACCCTACTGGCAAGGGCACAGCCGAAGCACAGGAGCTGCAGTTCGGCGACAACAACGACGGCATGAGCCTGTTCCCGATGCCTGGCCAGCCTGACCGCGCGCTGTTGGCGATCAACAACGAATACACCAACTACCGCTACCTCTTTGAGCACGGCAAGAACCCCGAGTCTGCCGAAGAAGTGCGCAAGGCGCTGGCCAGCGAGGGCGTTTCGGTCATCGAGATCAAACGTAGCAATGGCCAGTGGCAGTTCGTTCAGGGCTCGTCGTATAACCGGCGCATCCACGGCAACAGCCCGATCACCCTCAGTGGCCCGGCGGCCGGCCACGACTGGCTGAAAACCAGCGCCGACGCCAGCGGTCGCCACGTGCTGGGCACCTTCCAGAACTGCGCCAACGGCAAGACCCCATGGGGCACCTACCTGACCTGCGAAGAGAACTTCACCGACTGCTTCGGCAGCAGCGATGCCCAGCAGAAGTTCGATGCCGGCCTCAAACGCTACGGTGTAGTGGCCGCCAGCAAGGACATCAACTGGCATCAGCACGATCCGCGTTTCGACGTGGCCAAGAACCCCAACGAGGTCAATCGCCACGGCTGGGTGGTGGAAATCGATCCGTTCGATCCCAAGTCCACGCCGGTCAAACGCACAGCCCTGGGCCGCTTCAAGCACGAGAACGCCGCCCTGGCGCAGACCAAAGGCGGCCGCGCCGTGGTCTACATGGGCGACGACGAGCGTGGTGAGTTCATCTACAAATTCATCAGCCGCGACAAGATCAACCACGACGATCCGCAGGCCAACCGCACCCTGCTCGACCACGGCACCTTGTATGTCGCGCAGTTCGATGACGGCGACAACAACCCCGACCATCCCAAAGGCAAAGGCCGCTGGGTCGAACTGACGCATGGCAAGAACGGCCTGGACGCCGCCGCCGGCTTCAACAGCCAGGCCGAGGTCCTGATCCATGCGCGGCTGGCCGCCAGCGTGGTCAAAGCCACCCGCATGGACCGCCCGGAGTGGATCGTGGTCAGCCCCAAGGATGGCCAGGTGTATTGCACCCTGACCAACAACGCCAAGCGCGGCGAGGACGGCCAGCCGGTTGGCGGGCCAAACCCGCGGGCCAAGAACCAGTACGGGCAAATCCTGCGCTGGCGCGAAAACGGCGATAACGCCTCGGCGATGGCGTTCGACTGGGATCTGTTCGTGGTGGCTGGCAACCCCACGGTCCATGCCGGCACGCCGCAAGGCGGATCGAGCAATGTCACGCCGCAGAACATGTTCAACAGCCCTGACGGGCTGAGCTTCGACGCGGCGGGCCGGTTGTGGATTCAGACCGACGGCGACAGCAGCAACAAAGGTGATTTTGCCGGCATGGGCAATAACCAGATGCTCTGCGCCGACCCGGCCAGCGGCGAGATCCGCCGCTTCATGGTCGGGCCGATCGGCTGTGAAGTGACCGGCATCAGCTTCACGCCGGACTACAAAACGATGTTCGTGGGCATCCAGCACCCTGGTGAAAATGGCGGCTCGACCTTCCCCGAGCACCTGCCGGGCGGCAAACCGCGTTCCTCGGTGATGGTCATCACCCGTGATGATGGCGGTGTGATCGGCGCCTGAGGCATCGCCCAACATGTAGGAGCGGCTTCAGCCGCGAATAGCCCCACGCCAGGCGAAAGATGTATTGCCCGGGCGGCAGCTTTCGCGGCTAAAGCCGCTCCTACCGGGCCGTTGTCTGCGTTACCATCAGCGGTCTACGCAGCTGTTCGTTGCGCATAGGAGTCCGCATGTCCCATCCTTTCGCAGCACTCACCCCTGATCTGGTTCTCGACGCAGTCGAGAGCATCGGTTTTCTCAGCGACGCCCGGATACTGGCCCTCAACAGTTACGAGAACCGCGTCTATCAGGTCGGTATCGAAGACCAGCAGCCGCTGATTGCCAAGTTCTACCGCCCAGGGCGCTGGAGCGACGAGGCGATTCTCGAAGAACACCGCTTCACTGCCGAACTCGAAGCTGTCGAAGTCCCGGTGGTCGCGCCGCTGCAGCATAACGGCCAGACCCTGTTCAAGCATGGCGACTTCCGCTTTACGCTATTCCCGCGCCGTGGCGGCCGTGCCCCGGAGCCGGGCAACCTCGATCATCTGTACCGACTGGGGCAGTTGCTCGGCCGCCTGCATGCGGTCGGCGCCGCCCGTGATTTCGAACACCGCGAAACCCTCGCGGTACAGAACTTCGGCCGCGACTCGCTGGACTACCTGCTCAATAACAATTGCATCCCCCGCGACCTGCTGCCCGCTTACGAGTCCGTCGCCCGTGACCTGCTCAAGCGCATCGAAGACGCCTACGCCGCAACGCCCCACAGCAACATCCGCATGCACGGCGACTGCCACCCCGGCAACATGATGTGCCGCGACGAGATCTTTCATATCGTCGACCTGGATGACTGCCGCATGGGCCCGGCGGTGCAGGACATCTGGATGATGCTGGCCGGCGACCGCCAGGACTGCCTGGGGCAACTCTCGGAGCTGATCGACGGTTACGGCGAGTTCCACGACTTCGACCCGCGCCAGTTGGCCCTGATCGAGCCACTGCGCGCCCTGCGCCTGATGCATTACAGCGCCTGGCTGGCGCGGCGCTGGGACGACCCGGCGTTTCCACGCAGCTTCCCCTGGTTCGGCAGCGAACGGTACTGGGGCGATCACATTCTGGCCCTGCGCGAACAGCTCTCGGCGTTGCGTGAAGAGCCGCTGAAGCTGTTTTGACGTCACTGTTTTATCGCCAGGCTCTCCCTCACAACAGGGCAGCACCAAGGACCATCATGCAAACTGCCAACCTGCGTCGCGGCTACATTCTGGGTCTGACGGCCTATACCATCTGGGGTCTGTTCCCGCTGTACTTCAAGATCGTCCAGTCGGTTCCGGCCCTGGAAATCATCATTCACCGGGCACTGTGGTCGGCACTGTTCGGCTCGCTGCTGTTGATGGTCTGGAAACACCCCGGCTGGTTCCGCGAGCTGCGCGACAACCCGCAACGCCTGGCAGTGCTGGCCTTCAGCGGCACATTGATCGCCAGCAACTGGCTGATCTACGTCTGGGCGGTGAACAACGGTCGTATGCTTGAAGCCAGCCTGGGCTACTACATCAACCCGCTGGTCAACGTGCTGCTGGGGCTGTTACTGCTCGGTGAGCGCCTGCGCCGCCTGCAATGGCTGGCCGTCGGCCTGGCCGCGACCGGTGTCGCGCAACAGGTCTGGCAGGTCGGCAGCCTGCCGTGGATCTCCCTGAGCCTGGCACTGACCTTCGGCTTTTACGGCCTGATCCGCAAGAAAGCCCCGGTCGCGGCGCTGCCCGGCCTGGTGGTGGAAACCTGGATGCTGGTACCGCTGGCCCTGGGCTGGCTGTTGCTGCACCCCGACGCCAGCAGCCTGCAACCGCCGATCATCGACAGTTCGATGATCTGGTGGCTGGCCGCCGCAGGTCCCGTGACACTGGTGCCGCTGGTGTGCTTCAACGCCGCCGCGCGCCACCTGCCGTTTGCCACCCTGGGCTTTCTGCAATACATCGGCCCGACCCTGGTCATGCTGCTGGCGGTGCTGGTGTATGGCGAGCATCTGGCCACCAGCACATTGGTAACCTTCGCATTTATCTGGGCCGGGCTGGCGATCTACAGCGTCGATGCCTGGCTCAGCTTGCGCAAACGCCGCTGATCAAAAAACGCACAACTCTTTGCAGACCTTGAATCACAAGGCCTGCAAAGGGTTACCCCAACCTTATCCACAGCCTCGCTCAATGTAATTGTGCACAAGCCTTTGAAATTGCCGGTTTTTTAACCAAAGCTCGGCAAGCCTTGCCACACAAGGCCCGGCGCCGGGAACCCCCAGGTTATCCACAGGCACATGCAAGAAAAAGCTGAATAACCGCCTCACTCCTCCTCGCGCAACACCAGCTCCACCATCAGATCATCCGCCAGGGTCTCCAGCTTCGCCTGCAGTTCATCCAGGCTCAGGCTCAGCGGCACGCCCAATACCGCGTCGGCGCGAAATAGCCATTCGCCGCTCATCGGTGCGGTATGCACGTCAGTCACCAGTTTTTCGACGTTGACGCCTTGCCCGGCCAGCAGGCGGGTAATGTCGCGCACGATCCCCGGCCGGTCGTTGCCGACCAGCGACATCTGGATCGGTTTGCAGCTACCAGCCGGTTCCACAATGCTTTCTGCCAGCAGTACGCGGATGTCGTAGGCGGCCAGTTGATGCAGGGCGGTGATCAGTTCGTCGTGCTGCTCAGGCGGCACACCGACTCGCAGAATGCCGGCAAACTGCCCGGCCAGCCGTGACATGCGGCTCTCCAGCCAGTTGCCACCGTGCTCGGCGATGCAGTGGGCGATGCGTTCAACCTGCCCCGGTTGGTCAGGGGCAACCACGGTAATGACCAGATGATCCACAGGCGAGTCCTCATTCAGGCGATGGTCAAGCCAGTATAGGCAAGGCTTGCAGTTCGACCTTGGGGGCGAGCATTCGTGACCAGAAAGAAAAATCCAGTCGCTTGGTGACGTATTTAGTCGCATGTTCACCCGGCGAATGATCATGTAGTATTCGCCAGCGCGCACTACATAAACCGTCCCCCATCATCAATGTGCTCGTCAAAGGGGCGCAATACCGCTGAGCAAAGTGAGGCAAGTGCAATGACTGAATACGTTCAAGTCGGCGACCTGCAGGTCGCCAAGGTACTGTTCGACTTCGTGCAGAACGAAGCAGTCCCCGGAACCGGCGTCGATACTGCGGCGTTCTGGAGTGGGGTGGACGCACTGATTCACGAGCTGGCACCGAAAAACCGCGCACTGCTGGTCAAGCGCGACGAGCTGCAGGCCCGAATCGACGCCTGGCATCGGCAGCAGGCCGGCCAGGCGCACGACGCCGCCGCCTACAAGGCCTTTCTGAGCGATATCGGTTACCTGCTGCCGGAGCCGGCAACGGTGCAAATCAGCACCAGCAACGTCGACGAGGAAATCGCCAGCATGGCCGGCCCGCAACTGGTGGTGCCGGTGATGAACGCCCGCTTTGCGCTCAATGCCGCCAACGCCCGCTGGGGTTCGTTGTATGACGCGCTGTACGGCACCGACGCCATCAGCGAAGACGGCGGCGCCGAACGCGGCAAGGGCTACAACAAGGTACGCGGCGACAAGGTCATCGCCTTTGCCCGCGCGCTGCTGGATCAGGCCACACCACTGGCCAATGGCTCCCATGTCGATTCCACCGCCTACAGCCTGATCGACGGCAAGCTGGTGGTGACGCTGCAAGACGGCAGCCAGACCTTACTCGCCGAACCCACCCAACTGATCGGTTTCCAGGGCGAAGCCAGCGCGCCGATTGCCATCCTGCTCAAGCACAACGGCCTGCACCTGGAACTGCAGATCGACGCCAGCAGCCCGATCGGCCAGACCGACGCCGCCGGGGTCAAAGACATCCTGATGGAAGCGGCGCTGACCACCATCATGGACTGCGAAGACTCCATCGCCGCCGTGGACGCCAACGACAAGACCCTGGTCTATCGCAACTGGCTGGGCCTGATGAAAGGCGACCTGGCCGAAACGGTCACCAAGGGCGGCGAAAGCTTCACCCGCACCATGAACCCCGACCGCGTCTACAGCACGCCGGACGGCGGCGAAATCACCCTGCATGGTCGTTCGTTGCTGTTCATCCGTAACGTCGGTCACCTGATGACCATCGATGCGATCCTCGACAAGCACGGCAACGAAGTGCCGGAAGGCATTCTCGACGGCCTGATCACCAGCCTGATCGCCATCCACAACCTCAAAGGCGACACCACACGGGCCAACAGCCGCAGCGGCTCGGTGTACATCGTCAAACCAAAAATGCACGGCCCCGAAGAGGCGGCGTTCACCAATGAACTGTTCGGCCGCATCGAGCAGGTACTGGGCCTGGCACGCAACACCCTGAAAGTCGGGATCATGGATGAAGAACGACGCACCACGCTGAACCTCAAGGCCTGCATCCAGGCGGCCAGCGAGCGGGTGGTGTTCATCAACACCGGCTTCCTCGACCGCACCGGCGACGAGATCCACACCTCCATGGAAGCCGGCCCGATGGTGCGCAAGGCGCAGATGAAAGCCGAGAAATGGATCGGTGCCTATGAGAACGCCAACGTCGATATCGGCCTGCGCTGCGGCCTGCCAGGCCGGGCCCAGATCGGCAAGGGCATGTGGGCCATGCCTGACCTGATGGCGGCGATGCTCGAACAAAAAATTGCCCACCCGCTGGCCGGCGCCAACACCGCCTGGGTGCCCTCACCGACCGCTGCGGTACTGCATGCCCTGCACTACCACAAGGTCGATGTGTTCGCCCGCCAGGGCGAGCTGGCCAAGCGCGAACAAGCTTCGGTCGATGACATCCTGAGCATTCCCCTGGCCAAAGACACCGGCTGGTCGGCCGATGAGCTGCGCAATGAACTGGACAACAACGCCCAGGGCATTCTCGGTTACGTGGTGCGCTGGATCGATCAGGGCGTGGGCTGCTCCAAGGTGCCGGATATCAACGACGTGGGCCTGATGGAAGACCGCGCCACCCTGCGTATTTCCAGTCAGCACATTGCCAACTGGCTGCACCACGGTGTGGTCAGCCGCGAGCAGGTGCTGGAAAGCCTTGAGCGCATGGCCGTTGTCGTGGACCGGCAGAACGCCAATGACCCGCTGTACCGCCCGCTGGCGCCAGACTTCGCCAGCAACATTGCGTTCCAGGCGGCGCTGGAGCTGGTTCTTGAAGGCACCAAACAGCCTAACGGCTACACCGAGCCGGTGCTGCATCGTCGGCGCCGGGAGTTCAAGGCCAGCCAGAAGTAACCGCTGGTCTCTGTAGGAGCGACCTTGGTCTGGACGGCATTGCGACAGAGAGGCCGGGATAGCCACAGCAGATGCTGCGGCGTTACTGGCCTCTTCACGAGCAAGCTCGTTCCCACGGTATTTCAAGTCACAACCAAAGAGGGAGCGGCCAAGGTCGCTCCTGCTGGTCAAGCGATCCCCAACTCCCGCTTCACCACCTTCACCAACTGCTTGGTATTGAGCGGTTTCAACAGGAAATCGACCACGCTCAGGTGCATGGCGTCGATGGCGTCGCGCACGCTGGCATCGCCCGAGACGATGATGATCGGCAGTTCGGCACGTGCCGAGTCGCGCACTTTGCGGATCAGCTCCAGGCCGTCGCAAGGCACCATGCGCAGGTCGGTGATCAACAGGCCGATCGATTCGCGGCTCTGCAATAGTTGCAAAGCGCTGCTGCTGCCCGCCGCCGTCAGGCAACTGATGTCATTGAGGTTGAGAATCTCAGCCAGAACTTCGCGCGCATCGGTGTCGTCATCGACGATCAGGACACGCTGCGGCACATCACACTGAGGCGCAGACATCACTTCGTTGAGTGCGTCGCGCTCTTCGTCGCTGAGAATATCGTGATCGGACATGGAAATCTCATCATTGCCTGGGCTTATCCTGCCAGCCGTTCATAACGATCCTGTGACGCCTTGCAGGCGCCGGGGTCTGGTCCTTAAGACTTACGTCCAATGGGCACTGGACGCCAAGCGACCGACCATGGTCATGAATAACAAAAAAAGCGGTGCACGTCATGAGTAAAGCAGATGCCTTCACCGAAGCAGGAAAAACCGCCGTGTTGCAGAACATTCACGGCACCATGCAGTTCCTGCAGCGGTTCCCGCCGTTCAACCAGATGGAAAGCGCGCACCTGGCGTATCTGGTCGAACAGTGCCAGTTGCGTTTTTATGGCGCTGGAGAAAGCATCATCAAGCCTGCCGACGGCCCGGTTGAGCACTTTTATATCGTCAAGCAAGGCCAAGTGGTCGGTGAGCGCCCACATTCGGCCCGGCGTGGAACCGAGACCACCTTCGAGATCACCAGCGGCGAGTGCTTCCCGCTCGCCGCGCTGTTGGGCGAACGCGCCACCCGTACCGAACACCTGGCCGCCGAAGACACCTTTTGTCTGCAACTGAACAAGCAGGCGTTCATCAAGCTGTTCTCATTGTCGACCTGCTTTCGCGACTTCGCCTTGCGCGGCGTCAGCAGTCTGCTCGATCAGGTCAATCAGCAAGTCCAGCAACGCGCCGCAGAAACCCTCGGCACTCAATACTCGCTCAATACCCGGCTGGGCGAACTGGCCATGCGTCACCCGGTCATGTGTGCCCCGGACATGCCCATGCGCGAAGCGGTGAAGCTGATGCATGACCAACAGGTCGGCAGCATCGTGATCGTCGATGAACGGCAGGCACCGCTGGGCATCTTCACCCTGCGTGATCTACGTGAAGCGGTGGCTGACGTAAATGCCGACTTCAGCGAAGGCATCAGCCAGTTCATGAGTCCCTCGCCGTTTTACCTGAGCCCGGATGCCAGCGCCTTCGATGCGGCCATTGCCATGACCGGCCGGCATATTGCCCATGTCTGTCTGGTGCGCGACGGGCGACTGTGCGGGGTGGTTTCAGAGCGCGACCTGTTCTCGCTGCAACGGGTCGACCTGGTCCATCTGGCGCGCACCATCCGTAACGCGCCACGTATCGAAGCGCTGGTGCATCTGCGTGGCGATATCGTGCAACTGGTCGAGCGGATGCTGGCCCACGGGGCTTCATCCACGCAGATTACCCAGATCATTACCCTGCTCAACGATCACACCGTGTGTCGGGTCATCGAACTGACCCTGGAAGAAAAAGGCGACCCCGGCATACCGTTCAGCTGGTTGTGCTTCGGCAGTGAGGGCCGTCGCGAGCAGACCCTGCACACCGATCAGGACAACGGCATTCTGTTTGAAGCCAGCGATGCCAAACAGGCGGCCGAAATCCGTGCCCTGCTGCTGCCGATCGCCGAGCGTATCAACCAGAGCCTGGCCCTGTGCGGTTTCAGCCTCTGTAAAGGCAACATCATGGCCGGCAACCCCGACCTGTGCCTGTCACGCAGCGAATGGGCGCGGCGCTTCTCGGCGTTCATCCGCGAAGCCACCCCGGAAAACCTGCTGGCGTCGAGTATCTACTTCGACCTGCGGGTGGTGTGGGGCGAAGAAAGCGGCGGCGAGTACCTGCGCCGCAGCATTCTCGATCAGGTCGCCGATAACCGACTGTTCCAGCGCATGCTGGCCGAAAACGCCCTGCGCCAGCGTCCGCCGGTCGGGCGCTTCAAGGACTTCGTGCTGGCCCGCAAGGGCAGCGACAAAGACACCCTGGACCTCAAGACCGAAGGCCTGACACCGTTCGTCGACGGCGCCCGCCTGCTGGCGCTGGTCAACAATATTGAAGCCATCAATACCCTGGAGCGCCTGCGTCAACTGGTCGAGCGTGAGGTCATCGACCCGCTCGATGGCGCTGCCTACGAAGAGGCCTACCACTTCATCCAGCAGACCCGCATGCAACAGCATCAGTTGCAGAGCCGGCAGAATCTGCCGTACTCCAACCGCATCGACCCCGACACCCTCAACCATCTGGACCGGCGCATCCTGCGTGAGTCCTTCCGTCAGGCTCAACGCCTGCAATCGAGCCTGAGCCTGCGCTATCAACTATGAACCTGTTCCAATGGCTACGCCCCGTCGTCAAGAAAACGCCTCTGGATGAACACCAGAAACAGCGCCTGGCCGCACTGGCGGGCGGTGCAGTGCTCGATGAGCGGCCGCTGCGCCAGCAGCGCTGGGTGGTGCTGGACCTGGAAACCAGCGGGCTGAACATGAACCGCGATCAGGTGCTGTCAATCGGGGCGGTGGTCATCGAGGACGGCGCCATCGATCTGGGCCAGCTATTCGAATGCACGATTCAACGCGTGGATCACAAGCTCAGCCCCGCCGTGCTGATCCACGGCCTGGCGCCCAGCGCGATTGCCGCTGGCAGCGAACCGGTCGCAGCGCTGCTGGATTTCATGGAGTTTGTTGGCGACAGCCCGGTGTTGGCGTTCCACGCGCCATTCGACCAGCACATGCTGGCCCGGGGCCTGAAGGAAAGCCTCGACTACCGCCTGCAGCATACCTTTTTCGACGTTGCCGAGATTGCCCCGATGCTCTGCGAACAGGCCAACCTGCGCAAGGCCGGCCTGGACGACTGGACCCGCCACTTCGGCCTGCATGCCGAAGAGCGTCACCATGCCAGCGCCGATGCCCTGGTGACCGCCGAGCTGGCGCTGATCCTGTTCAGCCACGCCCGCCGCCAGGGCATCGACAGCCCGGCCCGCCTGGAGCAAAGCCTGAGCCAGTGGCGCAGGCGCATACAAACGCATTCCTTTTAGGGGCTGTTGCCGTTTCATCACAACCGCTGAAACGGCAACAACCCCTAGCCAACAATTGCAGAGCCTCCCGCTGCTGACTAGTCTATGACTCTGTCGCCATCGAGGATCATTCATGTCAGCACCTACCATGACCCTGTACACCAACCCGGCATCGCCGTTTGCCCGCAAGGTGGTCATCCTGCTTCATGAAACCGGTCAGCTCGACAAGGTTCAATTGCAGTCTACGGTCCTGACTCCGGTAAGCCCCTCTGCCGAGCTTAACCATGACAACCCGGCGGGCAAGATCCCGGCGCTGCGTCTGGCCGACGGCAATGTGATCCACGACAGCCGGGTGATCCTCGACTACCTGGACCACCAGCACACCGGCACGCCATTGATTGCCCGTGACGGCCCGGCGCGCTGGCGACGCCTGACCCTGGCCTCGCTGGCCGATGCGCTGCTTGATGCGGCTCTGCTGATCCGCTACGAAACCGCGCTGCGCCCCAAGGAGCTGCACTGGCCGGTATGGCTGGACAACCAGCAGAGCAAGATCGAACGCACCCTGACCTACTTCGAGCAAGAGGCGCTGACCGAACTGGGCGCCACCTTCGACATTGCCTCGATCAGTGTCGCGGCGGCACTGGGTTACCTGGATTTCCGCCAGCCCGACCTGAACTGGCGTAACAGCTACCCGCGCCTGGCCAACTGGTATTTCGACGTCAGCCAACGGCCTTCGATGCAGGCCACCCAGCCTTCGGCCTGAGCACCTGCCCGGCTGCCCGCGGCGCTGCGGGCAGCAAACCGATCAGCCCGTCCAGCAGCCGCCTGGCCTGGCGGCGCTCCTGACGCAACAGCGACTCTTCGTTCATGGCGCCGGCTCCGCAGCCGGTTTATGGCTGATGCCCGGCGCAATGCCGTACCAGTCGAGCTTGCGGGTCAGGACCATGAACACGCCCAACAGGCCGAACAGCAACAACGAGCCCATCAACAATGCGTAGTCCTCAGCACTGAGCAAGCCGTACAGCAGGCCATACAGCGCCGCCAGCCCCAGCGCAAACCCCACGCCCTGACGCACACCACGCAGCACATGGCTGACATAGAAGCCGATCAACAGCACGCAACCAGCCGCTGACAACAGGTAAGCCGTGGCAAAGCCCAGATGCTCGGACAGCGACAGCAACATCAGGTAGAACAGCGCCAGCGCCGCGCCCACCAGAGCGTACTGCACCGGGTGCACGGCCATGCTCTTGAGTACCTCAAAGAGAAAGAAGCCGGCAAAGGTCAGGGCGATGAACAGCAAGGCATATTTGATCGCTCGGTCACTCTTCAGGTATTGATCCACCGGATCGATGAAGCTCACACCGAAACTGCGGCCGTGCAAATCTGCGCACTGATCGCTGCGCAGGCATTTGTCGAAGGCCTCTTCAAGGTTGGTGGAGAAGAACGAGGTCTGCCATTGCGCGCTGAACCCTGCTGCGCTGACTTCCCGCTGGGTCGGCAGGTAGTTGCCGATAAAGCTTGGATGCGGCCAGTCAGCGACCAGTTTTACCGTGCTGGACTTGCCCACCGGGGTGACGTTCAGCTGCCCGGTGCCTTGCAGGTTCAGGTCAAAGGCAAAGCTCAGGCGGGTCGGCTGCTTGCCGTCAATGGCCGGCAGAGTGGCACTGACCCCCTCACCGAGACGACTCAGCCGCGTGCCCGGCTCGAACTCCAGCGTCTGACCGTTCATCTGCAGGGTCAGGGCATTTTCGATGCCGCGGATATCACTCAGGCCCACCGCCAGATAAGGCCGCTCGAAGCTGTACTCCTCGAAGCTGTCATCCAGGCCAAGCTTTTCCGGCAACGCGAAATGCCCGCTGATCTGGCTTTGCGCATGGTACAGGCGCGCCTCGTAGATGCCGCGTGAACGCAGCTCGGTGCGCACCTTGCCGTCCACCTCGAAACGCTCGGGCAGAAAGTGCAGGTAACCGCGTTCAATCTCGGTTTCCTGGTAGCGCTCATCGCTTTGCGCCTTGACCTTCCAGACCTGCACGCTGCGCCGATAAGGAATCACGACCACCGGGCCGGTGATCTGCTGGCTGTAACTGGAACTGCGCGCAATGTCATCAAGCACCGTATCGCGCTGCGCCTGCCGCTCGCTGATCAGCCCGCCGATCATCATCAATGGAATCAACAACAGCATGATCAGCAAAGCGATCATGCCCAACTTCATGGCCAGACTTCGATTCATGCTTGTATTCATGGGGACTCTCCCTGTTTGCTATGGGAGACAGTCTGCGCGGACTATGTGGGGTGATGATGGGGGCTGTGTGGAGATTGTGTGGGAATACGTATGGCATGTCGGACCGGCATCGTCTGCGTAGGAGCTGCTTCAGCAGCGAACAGCATCATTCGCGGATAAATCCGCTCCTACGCCAGCCACAGGCTCACCAACACCCCACCCTCCACATTCTCGATCCGCAGTTCGCCGCCATGCAGCTGCACCACCTCGGCGACGAAGTTCAGCCCCAGCCCGGTGCTTTTACGCCCGGTATGCGGACGCGGCAGGGAGTAGAAGCGCTCGCACAAACGCGGCAAGGCATAGTCGGGAATCGGTTCGGCGGTGTTGAACAGCGAGAGGTAAATACGCCCGTCCCGGGGTTCGGCCGCCAGGCGCAGTAACCCGCCGGTCGGGGTGAAGTCCAGCGCGTTGTCCAGCAGGTTGGCCAGCGCCTGGCTGAGCAGAAAGCGTTCACCGTGCAGGCACAGCGAGGTGTTGATCTGTCGCTCGACCTTCAGATCCAGGCGCTCGACGGCCAGGCTGCGGGCCAGCAGCAGTTCATCGAGCAGTTCGGCCAGCGGCAAGGCCACTCGCTCTTCAAGCTCCTGGCGCTGCTCGACCATCGCCAGGTTCAGCAGGCGTTCGATCAACTGCTGCATGCGCTGGCTTTCATCTTCGATATTGCCGGCAAAGCGCTGGCGCTGGGCCGTCGGCATATCGTCGTGCAATAGTTCAGCGGCGCCGCGGATCGCCGCCAGCGGGCTTTTCAGTTCGTGGGTCAGGGTATGCACGTAACGCTCGACATAGGCCTTACCTTCGAGCTGGATGCGCATGCGCTCCACCGCTGTGGATAACTGCTCCATCTCGCCGCCCCGGTAATGCGGCAGCTCAGCGCGCCGCCCTTCGCTGACCGCCTGGGCATAACGGGTCAGGCGCCGCAGCGCAGAGCTGAGCCACCAGGAAAACAACGCCCCCAGCAGCAGGCCCAGCACCATCAACCCGCCGCCATACCACAGCAAACGTCGCTCGGCCCGCTCAATGTAGGGCTGCAACGAGCTATTGGGCTTGGCCACAGTCACCACACCAATAATCTGTCCTTGGTCACGAATCGGCGCACCGACATGCATCACCGACGAGTTGGGGTCTTCAGGGTCGCTGCGAGTCGAGCGTGCACCGTATTGGCCGCGCAGGGTCAGATACACGTCGTTCCAGCGCGAATAGTCCTGGCCGACCGCCTCGCCACTGGAGTCCAGCAACACGACGCCCTTGGCATCGGTCACGTAGATACGGTTGCTGACCTGATCCTTCGGCAGTTCCCAGATGGTTGCCTGCGGCTGACGCACGCCGTAATCCTGCAGCACTTCGTTGAAGCGGCTCTGCCCGAGCGTGCCATCACGTACGTCAGCGCGGAAGATTTCCGCCAGCAGGTTGGCGGTGTCTACCAGGGTTTCCTCGGTTGACTGACGCACGCCGGGGCGAACTTCCTTCATCACCGTGCTGAGCACGAAATAGCCGGTCAGGGCGATGAATACCGCGTAGACCAGAAATATCCGGATGCTCAGCGACATTTAGCTGTTGCCCGGGCTGAAGCTGTAACCGATACCGCGATGGGTCTGGATCGGCTCGGCATCGGCGGCGACCGCCCGCAGCTTGGCGCGCAGGCTCTTGATGTGGCTGTCGATGTTGCGCTCGTAGCCGGCATCGGCGACCACCCCCAGGGCATCGAGCAACTGCTCGCGGCTGAATACCCGCTCGGGCTGTTCCAGCAGGCATTGCAACAGGCGAAACTCATGACGGGTCAGGCTCAGCGGCTGCTGGCGATAGCTGATCTGGAAGCGTTCCAGATCGACCTGAAACAGACCGTTGCCGCTCGCCGGCACGGCCACCGGCAGTTCACGGGGCAGCATGCGCTTGAGAATCGCCTTGACCCGCGCCGCCACCTCACGGGGGCTGAACGGCTTGACCACATAATCGTCAGCGCCAATCTCCAGACCCACCACCCGGTCGATCTCGGCATTGCGCGCAGTGAGGAACATCACCGGCACATCGCTGAAGCGGCGCAATTGTTTGCAGGTTTCAAAACCGCTGATATCCGGCAGGCCGACATCAAGAATGATCAGGTCGGCCGGGGTCTGGCGCTGATGCTCCACTGCGGCCTGGCCGAGGCTCAGCCAGGTGCTGGTGAAGCCCTCGCCTTGCAGGGCATAGATCAGGGTGTCGGCAATCGCGACTTCGTCTTCGACAATCAGGATATGCGGCATGATTTCGGGCATTGAACGGGACCGACAGAAGGTGCGCGATCCCACCCTGTTCGTCAATCAGGTGCCTTTAAAACGTAGGCGAGGCAGTCAGCGCAAGGCAAAAACAAGCGAGGAAGCGGAGTGTACTGGAGTACATGAGCATTCCGAGCGTGTTTTTAACGCAGCGCTGGCGCGCGTAGCGCCACAGGCGCCCAGCCAGTAGGTAGTTTTAAAGGTGCCTGATCAGCAATCCGGTTGTTTGGCGGTATACCGCTTGGCCGGGTCCACCGCTGCATCAAACTCACGCAGTGCCTTGGCGCCGATCAACAGCGGATAGTTGAAGTGGCTGCGGTCTACCAGATTGACCTCGACGGTGCGCTGCTGCTTGCCCAGGCACAGTTGCAACTCGACCACCGGGCGCTTGGCCGGGTCGATGCGGTCTTCGTCCTCGTCGTCTTCGTCGGCACGGCCTTTGATCTTGCTGACCCGCGCGACCTTGTGTTCGAACAGCTTGTTACTGGCACCGTCAGCGGCCAGACGAAAACGCACCCATTGTTCGCCGTCGCGCTGGAACAGCTCGATATCCTTGGCCGATAACGAAGCGGTCAGCGCACCGGTGTCCATCTTGGCCTTGAAGGTTTCGCCCACTTGCGCAATCTTGATGTGCTCGTAGCGGCCGTACAGGGTCGGGTCGGCCGCCAGAGCCGGCATCGCCAGCAGAGACAACAGCACGAGAGTGTTCTTCACTTGGAGGACTCCTTAGAGTATCGGGCGCCCGGTTGGCGTCCGGTTTTAGACAGCAGCGCCGTGCTTGGTTCGCCGACCGGAAACATTTGTCAGCATCTGTATCATTGGCGCGTCAGGCCGGGCTATTTATCATGACTGACCGCCAATATCCCAGAGATGCCTATGCGCCGCGCCCTCACTGGCTGTTTCGTCACCCTCTTGCTGCTGCTCAACACCCTGATCCTGATCGGGCCGCTGCTGGCATTTGCCCTGCTCAAGCTGATCTTTCAGGGTGACATGCGCGACCACTGCTCCAAGGCCGTGATGTGGATCGCGGAAACCTGGGCAGAGATCAATAAACGCATTTTCGCACTCACCCTGCCCACCCAATGGGACATTCGTGGCGCCGCACAACTGCGCCGTGATACTTCCTATCTGGTGATCAGCAATCATCAGTCTTGGGTGGACATTCCGGCGCTGGTTCAAGCGCTGAACCGCCGCACGCCATTTTTCAAGTTCTTCCTGAAAAAGGAGCTCATTTGGGTGCCGTTTCTGGGGCTGGCCTGGTGGGCGCTGGATTATCCGTTCATGAAGCGCTACAGCAAGGCTTTCCTGGCCAAAAATCCGCAACTCAAAGGCCAGGATCTGGAAATCACCAAGGCGGCCTGCGAGCTGTTCAAGCGCCAGCCGGTAACCATCGTCAATTATCTGGAAGGTACCCGCTTTACCCAGGCCAAACACGCCGCCCAGCAGTCGCCGCATCAATACCTGCTCAAGCCCAAGGCCGGTGGCGTGGCCTTTGTGCTGGCGGCGATGGGTGAGCAACTCGATGCGATCCTCGATGTGACCGTGGTCTACCCCGGCAGCCCGCCGCCCGGTTTCTGGGATTTGCTGTGCGGGAGCGTGCCCAAGGTGGTTGTCGATATCCAGACCCGCGCGCTCGACCCCGCACTGTGGCAGGGCGACTACGAGAACGATCCTGAATTTCGTGGCCAGGTCCAGGCCTGGGTCAACCAGCTATGGGTCGAGAAGAATGCGCGGATCGCGCAGTTGAAGCAGGAAATGGATCGCGGTGAATGAAGCGGATCGCGGCTGAAGCCGCTCCTGTAGGAGCGGCTTCAGCCGCGAATTACATCAAGCGGCGCTGAAGGTTTTGTGCGGATCGATGACGAATTTCTTCGGCACGCCTGCATCGAACTCGCCGTAGCCAGCCGGTGCCTGATCCAGGCTGATCACCTGCACGCCAACGATTTCAGCGATGTTCAGACGGTCCCACATGATCGCCTGCATCAGCTGGCGGTTGTACTTCATGGTCGGGGTCTGGCCGGTGTGGAAGCTGTGCGACTTGGCCCAGCCCAGGCCGAAGCGGATGCTCAGGGCGCCGTTTTTGGCCGCCGCGTCTACTGCACCGGGGTCTTCGGTCACGTACAGGCCCGGAATACCGATCTTGCCCGCCACGCGAGTCACCTGCATCAACGAGTTGAGCACCGTGGCCGGCGCCTCGTGCTTGGCACCTTCATGGCCGTGGCCACGGGCTTCGAAGCCCACGGCGTCGATTGCGCAGTCCACTTCCGGCTCGCCCAGCAGCGCGGCGATCTGTTCGTGCAGCGGGGTGTCGGTCGACAGGTCGGCGATTTCAAAGCCTTGGGCCTTGGCATGCGCCAGACGCGCAGGGTTCAGGTCACCGACGATCACCACGGCAGCGCCCAGCAGTCGCGCCGAAGCGGCAGCAGCCAGACCCACAGGGCCGGCGCCGGCGACATAGACCGTGCTGCCTGGGCCAACGCCAGCGGTCACCGCACCGTGGAAGCCGGTAGGCAGAATGTCCGACAGGCAGGTCAGGTCACGGATCTTTTCCA
>NZ_JAMYDZ010000022.1:0-113053 GCF_024129905.1 Pseudomonas sp. 21LCFQ010
GAGTGTTGGAACCACCTGATCCCATCCCGAACTCAGTAGTGAAACGATACATCGCCGATGGTAGTGTGGGGCTTCCCCATGTGAGAGTAGGTCATCGTCAAGATTCAAACACAGAACCCCTGATCGCTCTGCGATCGGGGGTTTTGCTTTTAGTAGAAGACATTCAAATTCGCTGGCACGTCGTTGACGGGTCGAGCTACAGAATTTCTTGACGACCATAGAGCGCTGGAACCACCTGATCCCATCCCGAACTCAGCAGTGAAACGGTGCATCGCCGATGGTAGTGTGGGGCTTCCCCATGTGAGAGTAGGTCATCGTCAAGATTCAATTCCGAAACCCCTGATCGCCATGCGGTCAGGGGTTTTGTCATTTCTGCGCCCTGCTTTTATCAGAACTCGTAGCTGACAGTCGCGACCACATTGCGCTCTTCGCCCATGTAGCAGTAACTCAGGCTGGCACAGGATGCGACGTACGACTCATTGCTCAGGTTATTGGCGTTGAGCCGTACATCCACACCTTTGAGTCCGACCTTGCCCAGGTCGTAACCCACCGAAGCATCGAACAGGGTATAGGCTGGAACCTTCAGGGTGTTCTCTGCATCTGCCCAGCTATAGCCGACATAGCGTACCCCGGCACCGAGGCGCAGCCCGTCCAGCGCCCCCTGGTTAAAGCGATAGTCGCCCCACAGCGAAGCCATCTGCCTCGGCGCCTGGGTTGGAGAGTTGCCTTTGTTCTCGATTACATTGCTCGCCGTGCTCAAGGTGCTGAGCATCGACTTGGAGTATTCGATGTCGGTAAAGGTGTAGCTGCCCAGCAACTTGAATTGCTCGGTGAGCTGCACATGGGCTTCCAGCTCCAGACCTTGCGAGCGTACTGCTCCTATCGGCCGGTAGAAGTTCTCCTGTGGCAGCTTGGACGCCAGGTTCTCCTGATCGATGCGAAATACCGAGGCGGTGAACAGGTTATCGGTGCCCGGTGGCTGATATTTGATCCCCGCTTCCCATTGCGTTCCGTCAGTCGGTGCCAACGGGTTGCCGTTGCTGTCGGCAAACGAGTTGGGGTTGAACGACTCGGAGTAGCTCAGGTACGGCGCAACGCCGTTGTCGAACAGATACAGCACCCCGGCGCGGCCGGTGAATTTGCTACGGCGATCTTCGACCTCGGTACCCAGCGGCCGAGCAAACTCGGCCAAACGGTTTTCTTCCGAGGTCTTGACCCAGTCCTGGCGCAAGCCGAGCGAGACGCGCCAGCGGTCCAGTTCAATCAGATCCTGAGCGTACAGCCCGGTCTGCTCCAAACGACGCAAGTAGCGGGTCGGGCTGTAGTAACTGATGGTCGTGTCGCCATACACAGGCGTAAACGCATTGAGCGGTGACGCCGCGCCGCTGGTCCAGTCGACCACGGTCTTGCGCCATTGATAGTCCGCGCCCAGTAATACGGTGTGCTTGATCGCGCCGGTGAAGAATTCGGCCTGCACCATATTATCGACAATGAACGAATGCAGCCTTTCGCGACCGCCCGAGTAATACCGGTTCAACTCGTTGCCGGTGGCACTGGTCCAGCCATAGCCGTAGACCTGATCCACGTCGACGTCCGAATCCAGATAACGGAAGTTCTGCCGTGCGGTGAAGGTGTCATTGAAACGGTGCTCGAACTGATAACCGAAAGACTGCTGATCGCGGCTGTAGCCATCGACGCCCGGCTCGCCGTCGAAGAAGTGTTCAGAGATCCGTTGGCCATTGCGCTGACGCAGCGAACCATCGGCGGGCACGCCGCTGTGATAACCGCCCTCAGGATCATGCTGCAAGTAGGCCTGCAAGGTCAGCGAGGTGTCTTCGCTGAAGTCGATACTCAAGGTTGGCGCCAAGGCATAACGCTTTTCTTCGACATGATCGAACTGGGTATCGGAGCGTTCGCTGAGGCCGATCAGCCGATAGGCGATGCGCTTGTCATCGTCCAGTGGTCCGCTGAAATCGAAGCCCAGCCCGCGCTGCCCTTGAGTGCCTATGGTCGCCTGAATCTGATGGTAATCCTCATACAGCGGCTTCTTGCTGGTCAGTGCCACCAGGCCACCGGGTGAACTGCGGCCATACAGCACCGATGACGGCCCCTTCAGCACGTCCACCCGCTCCAGAAAGTACGGGTCGACCTGCATGGTGCTGTAGGTGCCGCTGTCGCCCATCGATTTGAGGCCATCGAGGTAGATGTTATCCACCGAGCCATCGTTGAAGCCACGCATCGCCACATAGTCATAACGATGCGTTGCACCATAGGGATTGGTCAGCACGCCGGGGGAGTAGCGCATGGCCTGGGCGACGCTCTGGGCGCCCTGGTCATCCATCTGCTGGCGGGTCACCACCGACACCGACTGTGAAGTCTCCAGCAGCGCGGTACTGGTCTTGGTCGCCACTTGGCTGTGGGTCGCGTTGTAGCCTTCGGCACTGCCCAGTGCGTTGCCCAGCGAGAAACCGCGAATGTCCGTCGAGGGCAGCGACAAGGTCTGCTCGACGCTGCTGCTCAGGATGTAGTTGCTGCCATCGGCCGAGCTGGCCTGCAGGCCGGTGCCCTGTAACAGCAGCTGCAGAGCCTGGTCAGTGGCGTAACGGCCTTGCAGACTCCGGGAGCGCAGGCCGGCAGTTTGCTCTGGGGTGGTGGCCAGGCTGATGCCGGCCTGGCGGGCGAATTGATTCAAGGCTTCGCCCAGCGGCGCTGGCGCAATTGAGTAGTTGCGTAGCGCCTGGGTCACGCTCTCTTGCGCTTGTGCCTGGAATGACCAAGTGACGGCTCCTAGCGAAGAACAGATGATGGCTGTGCGTACGGCCAGCCCCAGGGCTGAGCGGATGATTGGTCTGGCAGCGGATAGCGAGGCAGAGTGAGGCTGGTTCATGGGCCGTTCCATTCGGGTCAGTAAGACAATGAGGGTTACTGACTGCTATGCCGAAGCAGCGGCACAAACCCGCCAGAAAATTTCACACCTGACGCTGCAGGGTGATCCACCAGCGTGTGCGGTAGTTGAGTTGGACCGGCAGGGTCTTGGGCAGCATGGCCAGCAACTGGTCGGTATCGGCAAGGCGGTACACACCCGACAGACGCAAGCCGGCGATGTCGTCAGTGCAACCCAGATAACCACGGCGATAGCGGCCGAGCTCCGCCAGAAAATCCGCCAGCCGCATATTGCGGGTGACGATCAGCCCTTGCGCCCAGGCGCCAGCCTCCATGTCCAGTTCGGCCAGGCGCTGCACGCCCTTGGTGTCGACCCAATAGTGTTGCCCGGCCGCTACCTGAGTGACGGGGCCGCCGACACCGTGAATACTCAGTTGGCCTTGCAGCACACTGACCCGGCTACGTGACGCTTCCTGGCGGATCACAAAACGCCCGGCCTGGGCTTCGAAGTGTCCATGGCGGCCCGCGACGCTGACCGGGGTGGTGCAGTCCAGCAATAGTTCGCCACGTTCCAGCTGCAACTGACCAGGCCCGGCCAGGCTGGCGACGCTGTCAGTATTGAGCTGCAACTGGCTGCCGTCGTCCAGTCGATAACTCTGGCACTGGCCGATTCCGGTACTGAAGTCGGCATTCCACGCCGGGTAATCCCTGGCCAGCCAGCTTCCCGCGCTACCGAGCAGCACAGTGCCCGACAACAGCTTCAGGGTCCGTCTGCGGCTCAACTGGCGTGCGCTGTTTTCCAGTGTCTCGAAGGTCTGGCCTGCACCAGGCAGCGCGTCGAAGGTGCTGTTCAGGTCACTGCTCAATGTCTGGACCCGCTGCCAGGCCTGCTCATGATCGGCATGTGCGCTGCGCCACTGGGTGCACTGTTCATACAGGCGTGGATCGACTTCGGGCTGTCTCAGGCGCAGTGACCAGTCGATAGCCTGGCGCACGACCTGCGCTGAAGGGGAGTGCAGGGTGCTCACGTCTCGTACCGCAACAGGTAGCAGTGATACAGCGCGTCGGCGACGTAGCGTTCCACAGAACGTATCGAAACGCCCAGGCGTTCAGCGATCTGCTTGTGGGTCAGCCCTTCGCATTGTGCCAGCAGAAAGGCCTGACGCACTTTGGGCTTCATGCCATCGAGCATGCGTGCCACGGCATTGAGCAATTCGAGGATCAATTCACGGGTTTCCGGGGACGGTGCTTCGCCAGGCGGCAAATGGGCGATAGTGTGCAGCCAGGCCCGATGCAATTCTTCACGACGCCAGTGATCAATCACCAGCCCGCGTGCCACGGTGCGCAGAAACGCGCGTGGGGTTTTCAGTTCCAGAGGCTCATGCCGGTTGCACAGGCGCACAAAGGTGTCCTGGGCCAGGTCGGCGGCATCGGCAGCGTTGCCCAGCTTGCTGCGCAGCCAGGCGTTGAGCCAGCTGTGATGATTGCTGTAGAGGTTATGCAGGGCCAAATGATGGGCAGACATCGTGACACGCCATCTCGATGTGTAAATGATAATAAGTCGCATTGTGTTGAGGCCGACAACAATTTGCAACTATTGCAGCGCGCAAGGCGCCCGTCGGAGTGCTCCGGGGGCTCAAGCGTCGACGGTGCCTTGCTTACGTTGGCGTCTGGGCCGGGTTTCAGCTGCCTTGCTCGCCAGATAACGGGTAATGGCGTTGACCGCACGATTGAGGTGGTTATGCAGGGCCTCGACAGTGGCGTCGATCTCCCGGGCTTCGGCAAGGCGCAGCAGTTGCCAATGGTCGTCCTGAACAAGTTTGCCCAGGCCCATGGCGGAAAGATTAAACCGCAGGAAGCGCTCTTCTTCGTTCAACCCGGCCTCGACCAGACGCATCAAACGCTTGTTGGGCGTCTTGGCGTACAGCGCCATATGGAACATGCGGTTGAGCGTACCGATACGGCTGTAGTCGGTTTCTATCTCCAGCTTTTCGATGCATTGGCGCGCCAGAGCGTAGTCCTCGGCATCAAGCAGCGGGATCGACAGGCGCAGCGCCTCGGACTCGAACAGGATGCGCAGCGCGTAGGCGTCTACGGCGTCTTCCGTGATCAAGGGAGCTACTACGGCGCCTTTATGCAATTGGACACGTACCAGCGACTGAGCCTCAAGCTGGCGCAGGGCTTCGCGTACCGGCATGCGGCTGACGCCGAACAGGGTCGCCAGCTCTTGCTGGCGCAATGCCGTGCCGCTGGGCAGGCGGCCGTCGAGGATGGCGCTGCGTAGTTTTTCTTCGATCACGGTTCGGGCAAGGTGCGCCGGCAGCTGCTCGTTGCCCAGCACTTCGTATAAAAAGGCTTCTCTATCGATCTTGCGCATCGCCATATTTCTTTATCAACCTGGCCTAATGGGATCCAATAAATGCACAGCCTGCCAACAGACTAGTCAAAATTCTTCCAGTGGCCATGAAAAACAACGGCCTGAGCCGTCTCAAGTACGTTGATTCGCATACAGGCGTAAAAAACGAGACGCATTCTTCTCATTCAAGGCGCGTTCATCAATATCTCTGGCAGATATTTTAATGTCGCTCGTCGGTCTGATGGATATGAGTATCTACCGACACAGGCGTTATGAAGTGTGGCATCGTGCGGGAGCGAGCCCGCACGGCCACTGTTCGTCAGCGCAGTGGACGCCCTGATACGAAGTGCTGCACATCATTGAAACCCGGCGTCGAGGCATGGCCAGGGGTAACCAGCGAGTCGACGAACGCTTCGTCTTCGGCGCTGATGCGCACCTCAAGTGCCTTGAGGTAGCTGTCCCATTGTTGCTCGGTACGCGGCCCGACAATGGCCGAGGACACCGCCTGGTTGTTCAGTACCCAGGCAATCGCAAACTCGACGATGCCCACGCCCTTCTCGCGGGTGTAGTCCTGAATGCGCCGGGCGATCTGCAGCGATTCGGCGCGCCATTCGGTTTCCAGCAGACGCTTGTCCTGGCGCCCGGCCCGGCTGTCACTGGCCGGGGCTGCATCCACGGCATATTTGCCACTGAGCACGCCACGCGCCAGCGGGCTGTAAGGCACCACGCCCAGGCCATGAAACGCTGCGGCAGGAAGCTGCTCAAGCTCGGCCTGACGGTTGACGATGTTGTACAACGGCTGGCTGATGACCGGTTTGTCCACCCCCAGACGCTGAGCGACATTGGCGATCTCGGCGATCCGCCAGCCGCGAAAGTTCGACACCCCCCAGTAACGGATCTTGCCCTGACGAATCAGATCGCCAATCGCCGATACCGTCACCTCCAGCGGCGTGTCGTGGTCTTCCTTGTGCAGGTAATAGATATCGATGTAATCGGTGTCGAGGCGGCGCAGGCTGTTGTCGATGGCGTTGAAGATATGCTTGCGGTTAAGGCCGGCCCGATTGGGCACGCCGTCGCTCGGCCCCACCGCGACCTTGGTTGCCAGCACCCATTCGCTGCGCCGCGCGGCGATGGCTTCGCCGACGATTTCTTCCGAACGCCCGCCGTTGTATACGTCGGCGGTGTCGATGAAATTCACCCCCTGGTCCCAGGCTTTATCGATGATGCGCAGTGACTCCTCGGTGCCGGTTTGTTCGCCGAACATCATGCTGCCCAGGGTCAGGGTGGAAACCTTAAGGCCCGATTGGCCCAGTGTGCGGTAGCTCATGCTCAACAATCTTCCATATGACTTAAGGGGTTCAGGTTGGCAGCGCAGGCAAGCCCCATTGCGCCAGCGGCGCCTCACTCAGCGAGCCGAGCACCAGGTCGGCGTGGTGATAGCGATCAGTCGGCATGTTCGGGTCCGGGATGGCCACGGCGAGCATGCCGGCGGCCTTGGCTGCGGTCACGCCAAAGGGTGAGTCCTCGAACACCAGGCAATCGCCCGGCGCTACGCCCAGGCGTTCGGCGGCACGCAGAAAAATGTCCGGGGCGGGTTTGGCGGCTGTCACCTCAGGGTCATCAGCTGTCACCACGGTATCGAACAGTTCGAACCAGGCTTGGTGCCGGGTGATCTTGGCGTGGTAATAGCGCACCGATGAGCTGGTGCCTACCGCGATGGGAATACGGTGCGCTGCCAGATGCCGGACCAGCGCCTCGGCACCGGGCATTGCGGGGCACTGCGGGAAGCGCTCATCGAGCAGCGGCTGGCGGATCTCCAGGAACTCGTCCACCGAGATCGGCAGCTCCAGGGTGTCGATGATGTAGCCGGAAAAGTCGCGGGCCCCGCGACCGATAGTGTTCTGCTTGATGCTCCAGTCGAAATGCTTGCCATAGCGTCCGGCAATCAGCTCGGTGACTTCGGTGTAGATCCCTTCGGTGTCCAGTAACAGACCATCCATATCGAAAATCACGGCCTTGATCGGCCCGCGCTCGCCCTGCTGTGCACTCATGTGATCGGCCTCTTGTCAGTCCGCAACCAGACTAACGCGTCCATTGCGGCACTGGCTACCCTGGGCCAACTGCAACGAAACACCCGCTAATGTGTCGAACCGCGCATTCAGGCCATGTTCTCGGGCCTGTGGGCGCTGCCGATGTTAATCTTCTCCGGTTTTTCGGCAGGGCATTGCCCGGCCTGGCTCTGCATCCGATAGCGGACAGGGAAGGCCTTTTCCAACCATCAGAACGGACATCTTCAGGTCGATATGAATAAATCAGGTATTGCAGCAGGCGTGATCGTGGCTGTCGGCGCACTGGCCATCGGCGGCGCCTGGTACACCGGTCAGCAACTGCCGGGCGTGCTCAACGAGACCCTGGCCAAGGGCAATCAGGAACTGACCAAGGCTTTTGCCGGCAGCCAGTACAAGGTCGATCTCCAGCTTGAGTCACTGGACAGCGGCTTGTTCAGCAGCACCGCGCGTTATCGTTCGACCGTCCAGGCGCTGGACGAGAATGGCCAGACCCAGACCCTGGAATTCAAATTCGTCGATCATATCCAGCACGGTCCTTTGCCGCTGTCGCGCCTGGCGTCCCTGAAACTGCTGCCGGTCATGGCGGTGAGCAAGGCCGAACTGGAAAAGACCCCCGATGTAGAAAAGTGGTTCGCCATGAGCCAGGGCAAGACGCCATTTCATACCGATGCCAGCATCGGCTATGACCGCTCGGTCAACGGCACCGTGACCTTCGCCCCGCTGCAATACAAGGACACCGACGGCGAATTCAATTTCTCCGGCCTGACCCTGCTGACCGACGCTTCGGCCGACGCCGACAAGCTCAAGATGACCGGCACCATGGACAGCCTGCAACTCAATGTGCAGTCGCCGGAAGGTCCGGTCGCCATGCAGGTCAAAGGCATGAGTTTCGATACCGGCGGCACCAAGGGCAAGGCAGGCTTCTACCTGGGCCACAGCAACGTCAAGGTCGACCAGTTGGTGTTCCAGCCGGTTGGCCGGCCTGCAGTGCAACTGGATAACTTCACCAACACCAACCTGATGCAGGAAGAGGGCGACAAGCTCGCTGCCCAGATCAACTACGATGTGGCAAAGATTTCCTACAGCGGCAAGGACATTGGTGCGGCGCATCTGGGGCTGCGGTTCAGTAATTTCGACGTGGCTTCCACCCGCTCGCTGTATCAGCTGTTCCAGGAAAAGGTCGTGCCTCAGCAACAGGCTGCCGCCGCCGCCGAACAGCCGCTGGAGCTGAACCTCAGCCCTGCCGACCAGGCACTGCTGGACGCCGAAATGCGCAAGCTGCTGGCCGGCAAGCCACACATCGAACTGGAGAAGTTCTCGCTCAAGACTGCCAACGGTGAAAGCCATGCGCACCTGAGCGTCGACCTGACCGACCCGGGTGCATTCGATCAGCCGCAGGACGAACTGCTCAGCAAGAGCCTCGGCCAGGTCACCGCTCGTGTGGTGCTGTCCAAGCCCATGATCCGCGACATCGTCGGCCTGCAAGCCAACCTGCAGGGCGTCACCGATCCGAAAGAAGTGGCCGACCAGGCCAACGCGGTCAGCGACATGGCGGCGGTCATGGCTCAGGGTATGCAACTGGCTAAGGTCGAGGGCGAAAACATCGTCACCAGCCTGCAATACGCCAACAACAGCGTCGACTTCAATGGCCAGAAGATGACCCCGGAGCAATTCGTGGCCTTTATCATGGCCAACTCCGGCGCGCTGGGCGCCCAGTAAGCTTAATGCCAGTACTGTTCGTTTGTGGGAGCGAGCTTGCTCGCGAAGAGGCCAGTAAAACCGGCACATCTGCTGTCGATGTACGCCTGTATTCGCCAGCAGAGCTGCCTCCCACCGGACTGCGTGGGCGTTCACTGATCGGCATGACCCAGTAAGCCGTCACACCGCGCCAGGGCTCTCATGCTCTGGCGCTTTCTCCTGCAACAACCCGCGCAACACCTCCATGGCCTGGTAATACACCGGCCAGTAATGATCGTTATGGCAGAACGAGCGCAGCGTCAGGGTGATGTTGTCGGCGCTGGCGGCTGACAGACGCACTTCGGCCGGCGGCCTGGCCATCACGTGGGGAATGGCCTGCAACTGATCGCTCAGCCGGGCCATGGTCTGCTGAGCATCCACGTCTGCCGGCAAGGTAGCGGTCAGCTCGACGCGCCGATAATCGTTGGTCGAGTAATTGATGATGTTGCTCGACAGGATCTTGTTGTTGCTCACCAGCACCCGCACGTTGTCGGCGGTATCAATCTCGGTGACGAACAGGCCGATTTCCTCCACCCGGCCACTGACATCAGCGATGGCAATCACATCGCCGACCTTGAACGGGCGCAGCACGATGATGAACCCGCCGGCCGCCAGATTGGCCAGCAACCCCGACCACGCCATCCCGATCGCCAGCCCCACCGCTGCCAGCAGTGCCGCAAAACTGGTGGTCTCGATACCGAAGTAGCCAAGAATGGCCACTACCAGGATGATATTCAGGGTCACGGTCACGAACGAGACAAGATAGCGCAGCACCGTCGGATCGAACTTCTGCCGGGTCAGCGAGCGTTGCAGCATCCTGACCAGCATCCCGATCGACCAGCGCCCGCCAACCCACAACAGCGTAGCGATCAGTAGCTTCAAGGCGATGGTGGCGCCGTATTGCAGCACCAGATTGAGCAGCGCATTGACCTTATCGGTCCCGATATTGATGACGTTCAATGCATCCACGGTCGCACCTCCACAGGTAAGGCCACACCGGGGCGCGATTGATTGTCATGGCCGACCGGTGCTACGGAACCCTACATTGTGCAAAGTGCGCTGCGAATATCTACTGACAGAACTGACAGGTGGCGAAGTGCTCTATTAGGTATCAACGCGCCTCTTGGCGGGCGGACTGTTTGTCGATGCTGGCATCAGCAGGACTGTTTGAATGTATGGAAGGTATTGGCGGCTGCGTTGAAAAAAACGTAGGCCTGAGAAGTATCGTGACTCAAGTCGCTGACATCCAGTTGCCCCACAAAGACCAAGGGCTTTCCATTCTCGATTGGCCACGCCGGAGCCTGTAACCACTTCGGTGATGTTTTCAGGTAGCGGAATTCGTCCTTGATCTTGTCCTTTAGCCAGGCCTGCAACTCTTTGGGTTTCTGTGACGGAGCCATTTCTAGCAGGCTGGAGAGGTAGCCCGATGACAGGCTCAACCACTTGGGTTGGACTTTAAGGAGCAGATTGAACAGGTCCTCATATCTCGTGCTTCGCTCATGCTCGACTGCCCGGCTTTGCAAGAAGCTTGATAGTAAGACTTGAGTATTGAATATCGATTCGACATTTGAATAATCCTGCCCAATCGCAAACGTGTACAGGTCAGGCTCTTCGACGTAGTCCGGGAGAGAGAAACCCTCCTGTAAAACGGCAGATAGCGCCGGGTTATCTCGCAACTGGTTTTCGAACTCATCAGGTGTCATCAAAGACTCTACAAACGCTTTTATGATTTCCAACGGTGTCATGGCTTGCTTCCTAAATGTCTGAACTCATCAAGCGCGGCATGTTGTTCACGCGTTACCTCACGTAAATTGCGGGGATTATTGACTTCTCTCCCCCCAAACCGTTGCGGATTGTGATGGTGTAGCTCCATCGGATTTCCGTTCTTGTCCAATGGCGCAGAGCCTCGTTTCATTCGGGCCAGATTGGCCGGGCTGAACTCTGTCGTATTTTTGGTCGCTTCGTGGCGGTTTTTCCAATAACGGGATCTGACGACGTCCCAGGCAGGTGCTTTACCACTGGGCAGTGGCTTGTCGATTGCGTCTCCTCGTTTCCAGCGTTTGAAGCTGGCGCAAGCCCACCCCCACGGATCCACCCAGCCAATTGGATTCGGTGCGTACTGATACAGATTGAACCCACCCGCCAACCCAATGGGGTCTGGCGTGGTGAACCTTCCGATATCCGGATCATAGAACCTGAAGGTGTTGTAGTGCAGGCCGCTTTCGCGGTCCAGGTACTGGCCTTGAAATCTGAGGTTCTGCTCCTCCACATAGTAGGGCTCACGCACTTCGCGCAGGGTGTTGCCCCACACCTGGTACTGCGCCTGCCAGACGGCCTGGCCGTCACTGTCGGTGAGTTGTTCGGGCAGGCCGTTGAGGTCGTTGTGGTAGTAGCGGATGCGCTGTTGGTCGCCGCTGCCGTCGACACGGGCCAGCGGCTCGTAGCTGTCTTCCAGATACACGTAGAGGCTGGTCAGACTGCTTTTCTGTTCTTGCAGCAGGCGCAGGCCGTCCCAGGTAAAGCGGGTTTCGCCCAGCAGGTGGCCGTGGCGGTCGTGTTCGGTTTTGGCGATGCGTCGGCCCAGCGGGTCGTAGTGCATGCGCAGTACATGGCCGTTGTCGTTGTGCACCTCGGTCAGGCGATGTTCGGCGTCGTAGGCGAAGCGCTGCACGCCGTGGCGGGTGCTGCGCTTTTCCACGGTGCGGCCGAAGGCGTCGTAGCGGTAGCGTTTGTCCTGGTAGGTCAGGACCTGGTTGTTGCGCACATAACCGGCGCCGCTGAGCGGGCGGTCGAGCAGGTTGGCGGCGGCGTCCCAGGCAAAGGTTTCGCTGTGCCCGGTCAGGCTGTTCTGGCTGGCGACGATGCGCCCGCTGGCGTCGTATTGCAGCAGGTCCTGCTGCTCTTGCGGGGGGTGGCGTTCGCGTTGCAGGCGGCCGACCAGGTTGTCGGCCGGGTCGAAGTCGTATTGCTGTTGCGTCTGGGCCGGTAACTGCGGCGGCTGCCCGGTCGGGCGGCGCAAGCGGGCACGCAGGCGGCCGGCGCGGTCGTACTGGCTGCGGGTGGTGATTCGGCCTTGGGTGCGCAGGATTTCGCGGTGCAGGCGGTCGCGTTCGAAGTCGCTGATCACTTGGCCGTCGAGGTTGATCTGGTGCAGATGGCCGCTGCCGTAATACAGCTGGTTGAGCCAGCGGCCATCCGGCAGGCTGGTCCGGATCAGCTTGCCCAGTTCGTCGTATTCATGTTGGAGAGTGCCGGCACTGCTGTGCTGTTCGCGCAATTGCCCGAGGGCGTCGTAGGCAAAGCCCAGCGTTTGCGTGTGCCCGTCACGGCTTGTCGAACTCACCTCGGTCAGCAGGTCCAGCGGCGTGTAGCGGTAGGCTGTCATGCCATCGGCGGTGATCTTGGCCACCAGCCGGCCCAGCGCGTCGCGCTCGAAGGTTTGCACCAGCGGCGGCAGCGGTTGTTCGGGCACCAGGCTCAAGCCGCTGCCATGCGCAGCCGGCAGGTGGGTCAGGCCGATCAGGTTGTCGCGATTGTCGTAGGCGTACTGCCGGGCGCTGCCGTCCAGGTCCTGTTGCTCGATCAGCCGGTCAGCGGCGTCCCAGGCAAACCGGTAGCGCTCGCCATTCTCGTTGCTCAGGCTGTGCAGACGGCCGTAGAGGTCGTAATCGAACTGCACGCGATGGCCAAGCGGGTCGATGCGCTGGCGCACCTGGCCGCGACGGTTGTAGCCATAACGGCTGGCGTGCCCGGCCGGGTCTATATAAGCGGTCAACTGGCCGCTGCTGTCACGCTGGAACTGCTCGGTCCGGCCGTCCGGCAGCTCGCTGCGCAGCAGACGGCCCTGGGCATCGTGTTCGAACGTGGTCTGTTCGCCAAGGGCATCGGTGATGCTCAGCAGGTAGCCACGGCGGTCGTAAGCGTAGTGGGTGGCGTAGCCGGAACAGTCGGTGTAGGTCAGCAACTGGCCGGTCTCGCTCCAGCGCAGGTACTTGCTGCGCCCGGCCGCGTCGGTGATCTCCAGCACCTGGCCCTGATCGTCGTAGCGGTAGCCGGTGCTGTGCCCCAGCGGATCGGTTTCGAGGGTGCAGTTACCGCGTTGATCGTAGCGGTATTGCCAATTCCCGCCGGCCTTGTCGGTTTCGCTCAACGGCAAGGACCAATGCTCCAGCCACAGGGTCGACTCGATCTGGCCCAGCGGGTCACGGGTCTCGCTCAGGTTGCCGCTTTCGTCATAGCTGAAGCGCCATTGCCCGCCGTCGGGATCGGTCGCGCCCAGCCACTGACGCTCTTCGTTCCACTCGAACTGCCAGGTGTGGCCGAGGTTGTCGGTAGACGCGATGATCTGATGCTGGGGGTTCCAGCGCCGGCGGCTGATCCGATTGAGTCCGTCGCGAATGGTGGTGGTGCCCGCCGCCAGATCGTACTCGAAGGCGTATTCGTCGCCCTCGTCGGTCCAGTGCCGCACCACCCGCCATTCGCGCTCCTCGATCATCTCCCATTCATAGAAACAGCGCAGCCCGGTGGGCAATTGATGCTCGACCATGCGCAGCCCGTCGTCATAGCTGAAGCGCCGCTGCAGCTGGCCGCTGGCGTCGCGCACCTCGGCCAGTTGGCCTTGGGCGTCGAGGGTGTAGCTGGCCAGTAGCTCACGCTGTTGATCGGCAAACACACGCTCGATGTGGCTCAGGCGCCGTGGCCATTGCAGCGAGTAATGCAGGGCCACGCGCACTTGGTCAACGCTGTCGCGCAGCCCGCTCAGGCGCCCCTGTTGGTCGTAGTCGACGAAGATGCGGTTATCGTTGCGGTCGCTGAGCAGGGCCAGGCGTAGCCGGTTGCTGTCCAGCGGTGATGGCTCGAACAGCCGGTACAGGCCGTCGTCGCTTTCAATCAGCAACTGGCCGCGAGCGTGACGCTTCACGCTCAGCCCTTCGCCAGCGCTGAACACCGCGCCGCCGAGGGGGATAACGCCCATGTCGATGCGCCGGCCCTGTTCGTCGGTGTACACCAGCCGTTCGCCGCCCTGGGGGTGAGGCGCGATTTCGACGCCGATTTCATAGGCTACGCTCCAGCCCGCGCCAAACAGGCCGTCACGGCGCAGGTCATGGCTGTTGTAGAAGCGTTGCCAGTCGATCGGCAATAGACCGGGCAGGGCAAAGTCCAGCTCGTCATCGCCAGCCAGGACCTTGGCGCCAGTGGCGGCATGCACCGGGTTGGGTGAGGCGCTGGTGGCGTTGACGATGGCGTTGGTCGCGGTGCTCATCACGTAGCTGTTGGCCATGCCCAGCGCCATGCACGGCAGGTTGCTGAGAAACTTGCCCTTGCTGCCCTTGAGCATCATCAGCACCGTGACCGCCAGGCCGATGCCCGGCGTCTTGCCGCTGCGGATCTCGCGCACCGTCAGCTTCTTGCCGCCAATGCGCACATCCGGCGAGATGGGGCCGGCCGACACCACCACGGCTTCACAGGTACTGCGGTCACCACTGCGTACTGCCGGCTGGCTGTTGATGGTGACCTTGTCCGAGCCCTCGGCCAGATACTGTTCGGGCATCGGCGGGTGCTTGCTGCACAGCACTTTGTCTTCGGGCAGCGGTTCGGCACCGGGGGCGGGGCTGGCCACCGTGGGCCGCCACATCTGGGAAAAGATGCTCTTGGCCATGTCCCAATAACTGGTCTCGGGCGGTTCGCCTTGTTGCTCGGCAATCTGAACACCCGGTGGAATCCAGCCAGCGGCACGGGCAGCAGGCAGGTTATTGGTTTTGGTGTTGTGCGAGCCCGTGGCGATGGTCGCCTGGATACTGGGCGGGAACAGCCCGTTGCCGATGCTTTCGCATAATCGCGACAGCCCCGTGTCCGCTCCGGTCTTGGCCATCACCACGCCGACCACCAGCCCGACCACTGCGCCGAGCACACAGGCCCCGATACCGCCGGTGGCGACGGTAATCCCGGTAGCGGCAACCACTGCGGCGGTGGCCAATGCGCCAATCGCCACGTGGGCGGCCACTTCGAGCACGCCGCCGACGATGTCGGCCATCATCGAGCTGTGTTCCAGACCGTCGCCCAGCCGGGCGGCCCAGATGGCGGCGTCAGACATGATCAATCATCCCTGTACGGTCCGGGGCCGATCAGCCGAGGGCGGCGAAATCAAGCGACTGCTTGATACCCGTCCACTGCGCCACTTCGGCCGCGCCCAGCGGCTGTGCCTTGACGTAGCTCAGGGCGAGCATGCGCCGGGTGCCGGGCAGTACCAGTGCCAGTTGAAACTGATAGACCCGCTCGTTGCCCTTGCTGAACTCGCTGCGCAGCTCGATGGCTTCGACTTCCTGCTGCTGGCCGACCTGCACGGTTTGCACCGGGTCGTGGCGCAGTTCCTGAACCTGCTGGCCGAGGCGCTCCAGCTGGGTGGCGAAGTTGCTGTGCAGGGTCTCGCCCTCGGCCAGCAGGCTGCGGCTGACGATCAGCGAAGTGCCCAGCTCGCCGAACTTGAGGATATTGATGGTCGCGTCCTGCAGTTGCTGATCAGGCAGGGCGAAGCTCAATTCATTGATGCGATAGGTCATGAAGCCGGGTTCCTGTTCTGGTTACTGACTGCCTTCAGGCTTGGGAAACATCTGCTCGACTGCGGCGTCGATCTGACCCTTGACGCCCTGGCCGTCGGCCTCGGTGCCCGAGCCGCTGCCGTTGTTCAGGTGCAGGATTTTTCCTGTGTTGAACAGCGCGGTGTCGCTGGCGTAGAAATTGATGTTCACCCCGGTCAGGTTGATCTGGCCGCTGGCATTGAGTTCCAGCACGCTTTTGCCGCACACCAGGCGCAGGTTTTCACCAACCTCGATCAGGTAGCTGCGGCTGATGCTGTCGGTCTTGGTCGAGCCGACCAGCAGAATGTCGTCGTTTTTGACCGCGCGAAGGCGATCAATACCGATGGTCACGGTCTCGTTCTTGTCCACGGTCTTGGTGCGGTTGGCGCCCACCCAGTGGCTTTCGTCGTTCTCGACCTCAATATCCTGATTGCGCTCGGCATGGATGAACAGCTGCTCCTGACCCTTCTTGTCCTCCATGCGGATTTCATTGAAGTTGGCCGGCGTGCCGCCCTTGCTGGAGCGGCTTTTCATGCCGCTTTGGGTGGCGTTGGCGGGCAGGTCGTAGGGCACCGTCTGTTCGGCGTTGTAGACCCGGCCGGTGATGATCGGCCGGTCGGGGTCACCTTCCAGAAAGCTGACGATCACTTCCTGGCCGATGCGCGGGATCTGCATCGAGCCCCAGTTCTTGCCGGCCCAGGATTGTGAAACCCGAATCCAGCACGAGCTGTTCTCGTTGGACTGGTCATGCCGGTCCCAATAGAAATGCACCTTGACCCGGCCATATTGGTCGGTCCAGATCTCCTCACCGGCCGGCCCGACGACACGGGCGGTCTGCGGCCCCTGCACCAGCGGTTTGATGGTGCTTGCCAGCGGCTTGAAGCTCTGCTGGGCGTCGATGCAGGTCAGCCCGACCTCGAACTGCAAGCCGCCGCCGTTACCGCTCTCCAGGCTTTCCTGGGCGATGTAATAACGCCCGGCGACCACCAGGTATTCACGGTTCTGATCCTGGCGGCCAAAGCCGGTCAGGCTGAACAGGTTCCCGGCGCCGGGGCCGCGGGCATTGCCGCTCAGCTCGACCCGTTCATGCAGGCTTTGCAGGGCTTCCAGACGAGTGCGGGCATAGTGCTCGCCGTCCTGGTTCTGCACGTAGGCGCCGGGATAATCGTACAGCGGGTAATCACCGGCGTTGTGCGGGCGCGGCATGGCCGAGCGCACTTCCATGCGGGCGCTGGGCCGTTCGAAGTCGTAGTCGTTAAGCTCCAGCGAACCGGGCTGCACCTCCTGGGCCAGCCGCCAGTCATTGAAGTGGTCACGTTCACGGTGCTGGCCATCGGGCGGAAAGTACGGCACCGAGGCATAGCCCGGGGCTGGCTGGTGTGCGCCGTAAGCGTCGGCCAGCACCAGCACATGACGGTCCTGCTCGTGGCGGAAAAAGTAATAGATGCCCTCGTGTTCCATCAGCCGGCTGACAAAATCCAGGCTGGTCTCGCGGTACTGCACGCAGTATTCCCACTCGCGATAGGGACGGCTCAGCGCGTCTTCAAAATCAGAAAAACCCAGATCACGAAACACCTGCTTGATGATCTGCGGCACGCTCAGGTGCTGGAAGATCCGGCAGTCGGAGGTGCGGCTGAGCAGCCACAGCCAGGGCCGCAGGGTCACCTGATAACTGGCGAACTGGCCACGGTCGGCGTTCTGGCTGCAGCGCGCGACGATGCCATGAAAATAACGCTGGCCACCGCCGCCCAGCTGCAGCGACAGGCTCATGGGCTTGCCGAGCAACTGGTTGAGGTCCAGCGCACCGTCCTTGGAAGTCAGTTGCAGCTCATAGTTGAACAACCGGCCCAACTCATCGCCACCGCTCATGTCCTTGAGCAACAGCACATCCGGCCCGAGCGGGCTGGTGACTTGGGTCATGCGGGTCAGTTGCTGAAAGCTCATGGGCATCTCGTCATCTGAGGGCCTGTGGATAACAGAATGGCGTTACGGCCAATACCATTTCTCATGATCAAGCGGGTCTTTGATACGCCTGGCACGCCGGTAACGGTACAAAGCGATGCGCAGTGGCAGAAAGATCAGGATGGCAACCACGACCATCTGCCACGTTTCGCCGAGCCAGGTTGCCAGCAGTTCGATGATGATCCCGGCAAGCAGGATGGTGATGGCCATGACCAGCGCTTCATGTTTCATCGCGTGTGGTTACTCTTAATCAAGTCAGTCATTTGGCCAAGTGTCCTTTATGCCTTTTGATTTTCTATAGAAATAAAGGCCTGTGCGAAACGCAATCAGCACGGCGCAGAAGATCCCGACCGTTACCCATGTGTCGCCAAAAAAATACTCCAGCGTGTTGTAGAAAATGGCGCACGCAATGGCAAAGGCCAGTATGAGAAGGGTGTACTTGATCATGATTGCGGACATTCCTCTTCATCATCATTCAACGGGCATTTCACCAGCGATTTGCCCGCTTGCCAGGCCGCATGGGCAGCAACAGTTTTCTTTATCTGGTCAGTATGAGCGGCTTTGCGCGCGGCCAGCTTTGCAGCACGATTGGCTGTGTTGGCTGCTTGGCCAGACAGTGTTTTAAGCGCCTTCGAGGATGCAAAAACAGATTTGGCAGCGTCAGTTGCTTTATGAGGAATCTTTCCAAATATCCCAGGCGCTATTGCTCCGAATGCCGCAGAAGCAACAATGTGTTTTCCATTGAAATGAATGCATCGTAACTTGATATCAGTCAGATCCCTGTCATTGTCCCAGTTATCCTTCACCTGCCCCAAAATCTGCTTGCCCGCTTGCATGGCTACTTCAATGGCTGCACCCGTCGCTGCCCGGGCTAGTAAGCCGCCAATAATCACCAGCGGCACAATCAACCCGCTCGGGTCATACGCCACCGAAGGCGCATTCAGGGCATAGCTGTAGGCATTCGGCCCGCCGCGAAAGCCGATCGGGTCCTGGCTGGCATAGCGGCCGGCTTCGGGCAGGTAGTAGCGATGGCGGTTGTAATACAGGCCGCTTTCTTCGTCGTGGTACTGACCCTGAAAACGAATCGGCTGGTCGGTTGCGCCGTTTTGTTGCGCCACCGCCCGCCAGTCATCATTAAGGGCCTGCCAGACCACTTGACCCTGTTCGTTGCTCAGTTGCAGCGGCGTGCCGATATGGTCGGTGTGAAAAAACTGCAGCGCCGGTGCCCCCAGGGCAGGCTGACACTGTGCGGGCAGCGGCTGGTCGGCTGCGGCCATTTCGCGCCGCAGGGCCAGCAGGTCCGGGCTGTCCGGCTCGCGGCTCTGCTCGATGCGCATGAGCGGGATGAAACTGTCGGGCTCATGCACGGTGGTGCGCAGCAGGTTGTCGAACACCTCGGCGCACTGACGCTCGCCATCCCAGCCAAAGCGGATCACCTGCTGCTCATCACCTTGCAGCAGGTGCTTGGCGATGCGCCTGGAAAAAGCGTCATAGCGGTAACGGGCCTGGGTGATGGCGCCGTCAGGACCCTGGCGGGTGACACCCACCAGCCGGTTGGCGCCGTCGTATTGCAGGTGCAGGCGTTCACCGTCAGGCGCGGTACGGGCGATCAGATTGCCCTGGCTGTCGAAGTGGTATTCGTAGCCTTCAAGGCGGCCGACGCGATTGCCGGTCCATAAGCCGGCTGGCGCACTCTCGGCTTGGCTGAGTTGCGAGCCGACATAGCCTGAGCGGTACAACTCGTTGTGGGCGTAGTGCTGTTGCCGGTCACCCGTGCCGTCTGGTCCAGTGTCGAGGCGGTTGCCTGCCGGGTCGTAGCGGTAAGGGCGGGGCAGTTCGCTGCCGTGCTGGCTGGAACTCAATCTGCCGCTCAGGTCGTAGCGGTAGTGCAGGTCGGGCCTCAAGTTGTCGTTGACCCGCAACAACTGGCCCAGCGAGTCATAGCGATATTGGCGCTGCCAGTTATCGGCGCCGGCCAGCGTCGAGCGGCTGGCAGTCAGGCGGCCCACGGCGTCGAGTTCACGGTGCTGTTCGAGCAGCGCCTGGGGCTTGCCCTGCAGGCGCACTTCGCGGTGCAGCTCGCGGTGCAGGCTGTCGCGTTCGAACGCCATCTCGACATGGGCGGCGAGCACACCATGCAAATGCCCCGAGCCGTAACTCAGCCAGGTCACTGGCGGGGCATCGCCATACTGGCTGGTCTCGCGCACGCCCAGCGGATCATGCTGATGGGCCACACTGTAAACCCAGCCATCGCTATGAATCTGGCTTTCCAGGCACAGGTTGCCGGCCTCGTCATAGGCCAGCCGCACTTCGCAATCCGGTCCCTTGACCATCGCCAGGCGGTCGTCAGGCAGCCAGTTGTAGTGTTCCGTGAAGGCCTCGCTGCTGGCGGTCGCTGGCAGGTGGCGGCAGATCAACTGGCTGTCGCGGTTGTACTCAAAGTGCGTCTCGCGGCCTTCGGCATCGATCCGGGTGAGCAGCTCATCGGCCTGGTTGTAGCGGTACTGCTGGCGGCGGCCATCGAAGCCGGTTTCTTCGATCAGGCGGTCCAGCACGTCGAAGCCGAAGCCGGCCTGTGCGCCGTTCTGGTTGGTCAGCATGCACAGTCGGCCGGCAGCGTCGTAGCTGTAGTGCAGGCTGTCACCGGCCGCATCGCTGGCTTGCAGCAGGCGCCCGGCGCGGTCCCAGACGAAACGTGTGGCGTGCCCATGGCTGTCGGCGATCAGCGTCTGCCGGCCTTGCGGGTCGTAGTCGTAGACCAGGCGGGTGCCGTCCGCCAGGTTGACCTCGATGACCTGCCCGAGCCGGTTGTAGCCGTAGCGGGTGCTGTGGCCTGCCGGGTCAGTTTCAGTCAGCAGGCGGCCTTCGCCGTCGTATTCATAGTGATGGGTCTGCCCCGAGCAGTCAGTGACACAGGCCGGCAACCCCAGACGGTTCCATTGCACCCGTTTCACGCCACCCTTGCTGTCGGTGATCCGGGTCGCGCGGTCTGGCAGGGCGGGATCATCGTAGCTGTAGTGGATCGTGCCGTTGGGGCTGGTCACGCAGGTCAGGTTGCCGGCCGCATTGCGTTCGAAGCTCCAGCGCCGGCCCACCGCGTTGACCAGTTCCTTGAGCAGCCCGGTCTCTTCATCAATCGTCTGGCGATAGTGCTTCTTGCCCGGTGATTGCTCGGCCAGCACCCGGCCCTGACCGTCGAGGCGCCGCCGTGACTCGCGGCCCAGCGGATCACGCATGGCGACCTGGCGGCCATAGATGTCATGTTCGAATTGCGTGCGGCTGCCATCGGCGCGCACCAGCGCGGTCCAGCGGCGCTCGCCGCCCTGACCGCTGAACTCATAGCGCTCGACCCGGCCCAGGCTGTCGATCACGTCGGTGGCGTCGGGGTAATAGCGAAACTCGCGGGTCAGACCGTCGGTTTCGATCTGTTTCAGCACCCGGCCATGGGGCTGGGTCACGTCCCACTCATAGCGCACCTCCAGGCCGCCCGGTTCACCGTGGGCGACCATGATGTGGTTGCTCCAGGCGAACACCCGGACCACTTCGCCAATGCGGTCGCGCACGGCAATCAGGTCGCCGCTGGCATTGAACTGATAGCGCACCAGCCAATCGTTGCCGCTGGCCTGCGGGTCGAAAAACTCCGGCACCGGGCCGTTGGGGTTGGCCAGGATCACGCCGCACAAACGTATGCCGTCATCCTCGGGACTGGCTTGGCAGGCCTGCTGATAGACCAGCACATAACTGCGCCCGGCGCTGTCACGGATGTTGCTCAGAAAGCCCCGTGGGCTCCAGTTGAACAGGGTCTGGTAGCCACTGCGGCCAAAGGTCGAATGCAGGCGCCAAAGGTCGTCGGCCTGGCGCATGAAGCACAAATGGCTGTTGCCATTGAGCACCACGACCACGTTGGGGTTGTGCTGCAAGGTGGCAGGCACTCTCGCCCAGCGGCCTGACCAGGGGGCTTGCGGGGTTTGCGGGTCAAAAGCCGCGCCGCGGCGCAGCCAGAGTTGCTCACTGCCTGAATACCACTGCTTGCCCGGCTCCAGCGCCGCAAAGCGAATCCGCCGGCCCTGGGCGTCGGTCAGGGTGCAGCTTTCGCTGTCCAGCTCCAGCAGCATGCTTTCGCCGGGCAGCGACCAGCCTTGGCCGAGCCGGCTGATGCGCGGATTACTCGACAGGTAGCCACGGCTGAAGGTCAGGGTGTCCGGTGCCGCCAGGGCAAAGTCGACTTCTTCGGGCAACAGTTTGCAGCCCAGCATCGGGTTGACCGGCTGGCCGACGAAGGGCACACAGGCCGAGGCGCGGTCGGCCAGGCCTGACGCGACACTGCCGACGTGCACGGTCGGCGAGCCGGTGGCAATCACGTTGCCGGAGACTTTTTCACCGACATGCGAAACGGGAAGGCCGCTCATGACGCTATTCCTGGTTGTCCATGCTGTAGATCAGCAGTTGATGTCGACATTGGGCGAAAGAATCTCGATTTCGTTAGCCGTGATACGAATGGTGCTCTGCCCGCAAGCCAGGCGAATTTCCTGGTCGGCAGTCAGCTCGATGACCTTGCTGCCCAGCTTGATGGTCTTGCCGTCCATGTTGATCGTCGAGCCGTCGTCAGTGCCGCCGACACTGAGGGTGTAGGCCTCGCCTACCGAGGTGGATTTCTTTTTCAGCACCTGGGTGGTCTGGCTCATGCCGACCAGGGTGTTCATCATCATCCCGACGTTGAGGCTGTAGCCGAAGCCGACGTTTTCCATCCGGCCCATGCCGACGTTCTGCAAGGAGGCCATGAGGATGGTTTCCGATTTGTTCATGCCGATCTTCACGGTCTCGTTGCGATCAACCGTCTTGCTGCGGTTGGCATGCACGGTGATGGTTTCGTTGTTATCCACGGTCTCGGTACGGTCGTGCTTCACATGCACGGTTTCGTCATGGTCGATGGTCTTGCGCCGGTCATGCCCGACCCAGTGGGTTTCGTCGTTCTCGACCTCGATGTCCTGATTGCGCTCGGCATGGATAAACAACTGCTCCTGACCCTTCTTGTCCTCCATGCGGATTTCATTGAAGTTGGCCGGCGTGCCGCCCTTGCTGGAGCGGCTTTTCATGCCGCTTTGGGTGGCATTGGCGGGCAGGTCGTAGGGCACGGTCTGTTCGGCGTTGTACACCCGGCCGGTAATGATCGGCCGGTCCGGGTCACCTTCCAGAAAGCTGACAATCACTTCCTGGCCGATGCGCGGAATCTGCATCGAGCCCCAGTTCTTGCCGGCCCAGGATTGCGACACCCGAATCCAGCACGAGCTGTTCTCGTTGGACTGGTCATGCCGGTCCCAATAGAAATGCACCTTGACCCGGCCATATTGGTCGGTCCAGATCTCCTCACCGGCCGGCCCGACGACACGGGCGGTCTGCGGCCCCTGCACCAGCGGTTTGATGGTGCTTGCCAGCGGCTTGAAGCTCTGCTGGGCGTCGATGCAGGTCAGCCCGACCTCGAACTGCAAGCCGCCGCCGTTACCGCTCTCCAGGCTTTCCTGGGCGATGTAATAACGCCCGGCGACCACCAGGTATTCACGGTTCTGATCCTGGCGGCCAAAGCCGGTCAGGCTGAACAGGTTCCCGGCACCGGGGCCGCGGGCATTGCCGCTCAGCTCGACCCGTTCATGCAGGCTTTGCAGGGCTTCCAGGCGGGTGCGGGCATAGTGCTCGCCGTCCTGGCTCTGCACGTAGGCGCCGGGATAGTCGTACAGCGGGTAATCGCCGGCGCTGTGCGGGCGCGGCATGGCCGAGCGCACTTCCATGCGGGCGCTGGGCCGTTCGAAGTCGTAGTCGTTAAGCTCCAGCGAACCAGGCTGCACCTCCTGGGCCAGCCGCCAGTCATTGAAGTGGTCGCGTTCACGGTGCTGGCCGTCAGGTGGAAAGTACGGCACCGAGGCGTAGCCGGGCGCCGACTGATGCGCGCCGTAGGCGTCGGCCAGCACCAGCACATGACGGTCCTGCTCGTGGCGGAAAAAGTAATAGATGCCCTCGTGTTCCATCAGCCGGCTGACAAAATCCAGGCTGGTTTCGCGGTACTGCACGCAGTATTCCCACTCGCGATAGGGACGGCTCAGCGCGTCTTCAAAATCAGAAAAACCCAGATCACGAAACACCTGCTTGATGATCTGCGGCACGCTCAGGTGCTGGAAGATCCGGCAGTCCGAGGTGCGGCTGAGCAACCACAGCCAGGGCCGCAGGGTTACCTGATAACTGGCGAACTGACCACGGTCGACGTTCTGGCTGCAGCGCGCGACGATGCCATGAAAGTAACGCTGACCACCGCCGCCCAGCTGCACCGACAGGCTCATGGGCTTGCCGAGCAACTGGTTGAGGTCCAGCGCACCGTCCTTGGAGGTCAGTTGCAGCTCATAGTTGAACAACCGGCCCAACTCATCGCCACCGCTCATGTCCTTGAGCAACAGCACATCCGGCCCGAGCGGGCTGGTGACTTGGGTCATACGCGTGAGTTGCTGGAAATTCATGGATCTCTCGTTATGTAAAAACCTGTAGGAGCAGCTTTAGCTGCGAAGTCATGCAGCCTTCGCGGCTGAAGCCGCTCCTACAGCGGCAGGTCATGGCGTCTCGGCGAATTCATAATGCAACTGCCCGTCGCGCTGGCTGATCCGCACGCCGGCCAGCGGCTGGCCTTCGAGCATGCGGGTCAGGAACTCGCGGCTCATGTCCGGCAGCAGGGTGTTGGTCAGAATGGCGTCGATCATCCGTCCGCCGCTTTCGGTCTCGGTGCAGCGCGAGACAATCAGGTCGATCACGCCGTCGTCGTACTCGAACGGCACCTTGTGGGTGCTCTCCACGCGCTTCTTGATGCGCCCCAGCTGCAGGTCGGTAATCGCCTTGAGCATGCTGTCGCTGAGCGGGTAATACGGGATGGTCACCAGCCGACCGAGCAGTGCCGGCGGGAAAATCTCCAGCAACGGCTGGCGCAGGGCCTTGGCGATGTCTTCCGGGTCCGGGACGTTTCGGGCGTCCTGGCACAGGTCGGCGATCAACTCGGTGCCGGCGTTGGTGGTCAGCAGAATCAGGGTGTTCTTGAAGTCAATCAGCCGGCCTTCGCCATCTTCCATCACGCCTTTGTCGAACACCTGGAAGAACATCTCGTGCACGTCAGGGTGGGCTTTTTCCACCTCATCGAGCAGCACCACGCTGTACGGCTTGCGGCGCACGGCTTCGGTGAGCACGCCGCCTTCGCCATAGCCGACGTAGCCCGGCGGGGCGCCCTTGAGGGTCGAGACGGTGTGGGCTTCCTGGAACTCACTCATGTTGATGGTGATGACGTTCTGCTCGCCGCCGTACAGTGCTTCGGCCAGCGCCAGGGCGGTTTCGGTCTTGCCCACCCCGGAGGTGCCGGCCAGCATGAACACGCCAATCGGCTTGCTCGGGTTATCGAGCCCGGCGCGCGAGGTCTGGATGCGCTTGGCGATCATCTGCAAGGCATGGTCCTGGCCGATGATGCGTTTTTTCAGGTGCTGGTCGAGCTTGAGCACGGTTTCCAGTTCATTGCGGGCCATGCGTCCAACCGGAATCCCGGTCCAGTCGGCGACCACCGAAGCCACTGCCTGATAATCCACGGTCGGCAGGATCAATGGGGTTTCGCCTTGCAGCTCGGCCAGGCGCTGTTGCAGGTCCACCAGTTGTTCGCGCAGGCCATGATTGGCCGGGGTGTCGCTGTCCACCACGCCGACGCTTTCGCGCAGTTGGGCACGCAAGGCCAGCAGTTCATCGACCAGTGCCTTCTCGTCGGCCCAGCGTACTTCGAGGCCGGTCAGGCGCTCGCGCTCGCTGTCCAGCAGCCCCTGAACGGTACTTTGCCGGGTGCCGGTATCCACCCCGATGGCATGTTCGCGGGCGATGATCTGCAGTTCGGTCTGCAGCGCCTCGATCCGCCGACGGCTGTCGTCGACCTGGGCCGGCACCGCGTGCAGGCTGATCGCGACCCGTGCGCAGGCGGTGTCCAGCAGGCTGACCGATTTGTCTGGCAACTGGCGCGCCGGGATGTAGCGGTGCGAGAGTTTGACCGAGGCCTCCAAAGCCTCATCGAGGATCTGCACCTGATGGTGTTGCTCCATGGTCGACGCTACGCCACGCATCATCAGCAGCGCCTTGTCTTCGGACGGCTCGTCGACCTGTACCACCTGGAAGCGCCGGGTCAGGGCCGGGTCTTTCTCGATGTGTTTCTTGTATTCAGCCCAGGTGGTGGCGGCCACAGTGCGCAGGCTGCCACGGGCCAGGGCGGGCTTGAGCAGGTTGGCAGCGTCACCGGTGCCGGCCGCGCCTCCGGCACCGACCAGGGTGTGCGCTTCGTCGATGAACAGGATGATCGGCTTGGGCGATGCCTGTACGTCTTCAATGACCTGACGCAGACGCTGTTCGAATTCGCCCTTCATGCTGGCGCCGGCCTGCAACAGGCCGACGTCGAGGCTGCGCAGCTCGACGTCCTTGAGTGCCGGCGGCACATCACCGGCGACGATGCGCAGGGCAAAGCCTTCCACCACGGCGGTCTTGCCGACCCCGGCCTCGCCGGTCAGGATCGGGTTGTTCTGCCGGCGGCGCATGAGGATATCCACCAGTTGGCGGATCTCTTCGTCACGCCCGACGATCGGGTCCAGCTCGCCGTTGCGTGCCTGCTCGGTGAGGTCGATGGTGAATTTCTTCAGCGCCTCCTGCTTGCCCAGAGCACTGGGCGCCATCGCGCCGCTGGCTTCGCCCGGTGCGCCGGCATTGAAGCCGTCGGTGGCGGCCAGGGCATTTTCCGGCGAGTCGCCGACGTATTCGTCGAAGCGTTCGGTGAGGCTTTCGATTTTGAGCTTGTTGAATTCAGTCGACAGTCCCAGCAGCGCGTTGCGCAGGCTTGGGGTCTTGAGAATGCCGATCACCAGATAACCGGTGCGCACCTGGCTTTCACCGAACATCAGGCTGCCGTACACCCAGCCGCGCTCGACGGCTTCTTCGACATGCGACGACAAGTCAGTGATTGAGGTTGAGCCGCGTGGCAGGCGGTCCAGCGCGTCAGTCAGGTCACGGGCCAGGCGTGCCGGTTCGACATTGAACTGTCGAATGATGCGGTGCAGGTCCGAGTCCTGCAATTGCAGCAACTGATGCAGCCAGTGCGCCAGCTCCACATAAGGGTTGCCGCGCAGCTTGCAGAACACCGTGGCGGCTTCGATGGCCTTGTAGGCGACGCTGTTGAGTTTGCCGAACAGCGCGGCACGACTGATTTCACTCATATCACTTGCTCCTTGAGGTCGTTACCGAGCTGGCCTGGTCGGCGTAGTGCCGGGCCAGGATCAGGTCGTCGGCGTCTTGTGCCGGTGTGCCCAGCCAGGTGTTGAACCCCAGCCGTTGACGGTTGTTGAGTTGCAGGCGCGGAACCTCGGGCTGCTCCAGCACCAGGTTCAGGTCCCAGTCCAGTTCGTGGCCCAGGTACTCGGCGACCCAGGCCACCAGTTCGCGAAACGGCTGGCCATCGGGCAGCATGCCCATGTAGTCGTCGAGCTTGAGCGGCCCCAGCCGAATTCTGAATTTGTGCTGGCGATCCCACACATGACTGCCCAGGCACAGGTCCATGCCGAGCCGGTTGGCGGTCACCCCGACCCGGCTGCGCTCGGGCAGCTCCAGCCATTGACCGACGTATTCCTCGATGTTCACCGGCACGCCGAAGTATTCGCTGAGGATCGCCCGTAATCCGTCGGGGTAGCGGGTCTGGGCGGCGAGGTGGCCGCTGTAGTGGAGCATCGCGGTGCCGGGCAATTCGCCCTGCTCCAGTTGCCCCGGCAAGCCACGGCCACACAGCGCGGCCAGCCGCCCGGACCAGTAATCATCGTCAGGCCGGTCGTGGCTGACGGTCGGTCGGGCTTCGGCCCAGGCGCGGTAGAACAGGCTCAACAGGCGGTGGTGGAACACATCCAGAAAGCGCTTGCTGGTCGGGTCGGCGTGATGGCGCTGGCGCTCGCGCACGTACTCGGTCAGGTGCAGCGGCAGCGGACCATTGGGGCCGCCGAGGCCGAAGAAGAACTGCTCCAGGCGCGCCGGCAGCTCGTCATCGCCCGGCTGTACGCTGGCCAGGGTCGAGGGTGCGAAGGCGCTGTCCTGACGCTGGCTCAGGCGCACCGGATCATCGGCCAGGCGCAGCGAATGGCCGAACCTTGGCAGGTCGGGATTTTCATTCTCGATGCGCCGCAGCGCCTGGAAGAAGTCGTACTCCCAGGGTTTTTCCTGCATCTGCTCCAGGCTGCTCACAGCGTCGGCCGCCGGCCGGGCGTGGCTTTCCAGCGCATGATCTCGCCGCGCTCGGTGCTGCGCAGCACGGTTTCGGTAAAGCTGTTGATCGAGACGTAACGGGCCAGGAAACGCTCGAATACCGCGCCGAGCAGGAACACGCCGCTGCCGCGAAAGGCGTTCTCATCGAAGCTCAGGGTGATTTCCAGGCCGCGGCCGAACACGATCGGGCCAGGCATCGGCAAGCGTCGGGTCACCGGCTTGCTGCTGACTTCGTGCAGGCCCTCGATCTGCAATTGCAGCGCGGCATCCTGATCGTCACCGTACAGGCGCAGCAGCTCGCGCAACGCTGCCGCGCCCTGACCCTGTTCACTGAGCGACAGGTAGTTCAGCGACAACTGGCTGATCAGCCGCCAGGCTTTATTGTCATGCGCATGGCTGGCGCGCGGACGGCTGGGGCCGGCCAGGCAACGGATGGCGGACACCGGCGCGCTGTCGGCCAGGGTGAAGTCGCTGTCACCGCCCAGGCGCATGAACAATGGCAAATCCCGGTTGGTGCACAGCGCGCTCAGGCCCAACTGGCGCAGGTCGTGGCGCCACGGCGACTGCTGGCTATCGACCAGGCTGATGAAGGTTTCACTGCCCACGTAGCTGGAACGGGTGCCGGTGCGGCGTTGCTCGCTGGACAGCACGCGGGGTTCGCGGCGCAGGATGTAATAGGCCTTGTCGCGGCCATAGCGCGACGGCTCACGCACGGCATAGAACGGCAGAAACGACTGATCAGGACCGGTGCCATGGCCGGTGACGCCGGTCAAGGAGTGAATCTCGAAATCCATTGGCCGGGTGCGGTCGGCAATCGCGTGGTACTCATGCACCCGGTCGGTCAGGTGGATACGGTCCAGGCGGCGCGCAAACAGGTTGATCGCCGGTGTGCAGTACGGCACCAGGTGCTCGCGGCCAATGCTGTTTTCCAGCTGCGGGTCCAGGCGCTCGAACAACACAATCAGTTCCAGCTCCTGACCATGGCAACGCTGCACGGCGGGTTGCAGGCCGCTGAAATCGACGAACAGAAAACGCTGCGGCAGGGCGAAATATTCCTGCAGCAAGCGATAGCCCTGGAACGCCTGGGGCACGACTGGCAAGGCGGCTTCGCGATCATCGAAGCCGCAGGGGCGCAGGCTCTCTACCGGTATGCGCTCGACCCAGTCGCGGCCCGGCTGACGGGCGAACACCGCGCAGGCGTTGCCCAGCAATTGTTCGTAGAGTCGATAGGGCAGTTCGTCGGTACCGTTGAGGTACAACGGCAGGTTGTCCAGCTTCAGGCTGTTGAACGGCAGTTCGGCGCCGCTGCGCAAGGTGATCCGCAGCGCCGCCTTGGCCTTGGGCTCAGCGGCGGCCAGCCGACCCAGCACGGTGCCCGGGTTGCCGAAGTATTCGGCCCGGCTGACCTGCACCGGCCACAGGTTGACGTCCTGGGTGCTGCGGTATTCGCAGGACGTCTGCGAGTCGCGGCCCAGCGCGGCGCGCAGCACACTGCCGCGTGGCAGGGTAAAACCGTCAGCCAGCGAACCTTCGTCCGGGTCGGCCTGCATCTGCACCACGGTCATCGACGGCGTGGGCGCCAGGTAATGCGGGTAGGCGACTTCCAGCAGGTTATGAGTAAAGGTCGGGTACTCGGCGTCGAGCTTCAACTGCACCCGGGCGGTCAGGTAGGCAAAGCCTTCGAGCAGGCGTTCGACATACGGGTCGGCGCACTCCATCCCTGACAGGGTCAGGCGCCCGGCGATCTTCGGATACTCGCGGGCGAACTCGGCAGCACTTTCACGAATGTGCTGCAGCTCCTGGTTATACAGCCCGAGCAGGCGCGGATTCATGAGCGTCTCCGTTGATCGGCAGGCAGCACCTGCACATGGCCGGACTCCAGGTCCAGTTCGGTGCGCAGCAGCAAGGGCAGCGCCACCGGCTGGGCCCACAGGTCGCCCTGAATCTCGAAACTCAAGGCGTTATGGTTCATCTGTTCTGAACCGACATGCGCCCGGACCCGCACGGTATGCGCCAGCAGGCGCGGTTCATACGTGGTAATCGCCCGGTGGATCAGGGTTTCCAACACTGCGATATCGACCCCGGAGACGCTGGTGCCAGCCAGTGCCGGCAAGCCGTAATTGACCACCGAGGTGCCGGCCGGGCTGTGCAGCGTGGCATCGGCATCGAGCAAGGAGGTGGTGTTGAGCAGCCAGCTCAAGTCGCGCAGCACCGAGGCCTTGAGCTGGCTCAGCGACAACACGCGCTTGTCGGCGCTTTCCTGCGGGTTGCCGGGGTCGTCGTCGGTCAGACGGTCGAGCAGGGAAGGTTGCAGGCGCTCGCGCGGGGTCATGGGACTTACCAATCGAATACCCCGGTATAGGCTTTCTGGTCGCCCTTGCCACGCATGCAACTGGCGTAGCGCCCTGCAACCGATGGTTCAAGTTCTCCCTTGTAAAGGCGAATCGCCTGATATTGCGAGCGACATTCGCTAGGCGTATCCGCAAGTGTCTTGATGTGCAGTGCCATTACGATCGGCACATTCTGGAATGTTTCGATGTGAGCCTTTGCGGGCTCACTGATGCTGAAATGACAAGGCCAAGGTATATCCAGCATCAGCAAGCTCTGGTCAGGTTTGCGCAACGCACAACGGTGCTGCTGATTCTCCAGCGCATAGCTCTGACCTGCCAGTACGGCCTCTAATGGCAAATCTGCATCGACGGCTTGGCCAGCCTGTGCCAGACCGGGCAAAAGCGCGGCAGGCAGCATGATATGAGCCGCCCTGATCATGCTCACCACTGGAACAGACCGCTGAACATTTTCTGATCCTGTTGGCCGATATTGCACATCGCACTTTTATTGACTCGTGATATCTCCAGCGTGCCATTGCGCAAGCGGACGGCCTGGGATTTCTTGATGCATTCGATATCAGGTGCGGGGTTGGCCTGAACGTGCTCGACCAACACGATGGGCGTCTTGTTGAACACTTCGGTCTGGACTTTGCCCTGCTTGTCGGGTGTGAACTGGCAGGGCCACTCCATGCCCATTTTCAACTGGCTGTTGTCCGGCCTGACCAATACGCACTGGCCGTCTGCTTCGATCAGATGCACAGATGAATTGCCCACTGTCGCTTGGGTCAGTTGCTTTGGTTGAACGTTCGTTTGCCCGTCGGGTTGCGCACAGGCACTCAGGCTGAACAACGCGCACGCAATCAGAGTGGCGCTTGAAAAAAGATTGCTCATGGCAGCTCCCAGAACCAGACCTGCCTGGACAGGTAGTCGCCGTCGTTGAAGCCTTGAGTCAAGCCCCGATTCCAGAGATCGATATGATCGCCGCTACGTTGTTCCAGCGTTTCTGATGCTCTGCGAAAGCAATCCTTGAAGAAAATGATGCCACGCTTATCACGTAGCACTTGTCGGTCAGCGGCACTGCCACCGATGATCAGTGGACGGCCCAGATGATGACGCCACAACCAGTTGGCCAGCGACTCTGCACCACGGGCATGGTCGTGTTTGCACTTGGGTTCGGTGTAGGTCGATTTGTTGACGCGAATGCTCTTTTCGCCGTTAAGCGCGATGCTCATGCGAATGGCGCACTGGTTTCCCCAAGGCTGGTCGCAAGGATCGGCAACTTTTGGGTAGGCCTGCTGCAAATTGATAAACGAAGGCTTTGCCACAACTCAGTCTCCTTGCCACATCAATCGGAGTCTTCCTGAAGCCGATCGCTCCCGATGCATGCACCGGGAGCGAATCCGGATCAGATCTTGACGTTGGAGCGAATGTTCCAGCCGTACTTGATCGGGCCGCCTTCCTTGGTGCCGTCGGCCTTCTGTGGCTGATAGTCGACGGTGACTTTGGCGAAGTTCAGCGTGACGTTCTCGATCAGGCGATCATCGCTGCCCGAACCGCCGGTGCTCAGCGAGGAGATCAGCACTTCTTCGAGGTTGATGATCAGGTACTCGACCTGATTGTCGCCGCCGGCCTTGCGCACGGTCAGGGTGACCTTGGCGACGTGCTTGCCGCTGGAGCAATGCATCATCAGGTTGGGGGTCGCTTTATCGACGTATTTGGTCAGCGACAGGTCCTGGATACTGACCTTGCCAGCGCCGCCGCCGGTGCCGGTGTGCATGTTGCCGGACTGGGACATGCCCCAGCTCCAGTTCAGCACTTCGATTTCGTCCTTGTGAGTCTTGTCGACCGACTCGCCCTTGATGTCACCGATCTTGATGAAAATATCGACAGCCATGTTTTTCTCCTGAGGTGGCATGGGCCACGGATATGATCTTGGGTTGACCGGCAGGAGCGGGCTTGATCGCGAAGCATTATTCGCGAGCGAGCTCGCTCCCACCGTGGTACGACGCCAATGTGGCGGTTAACCCCGGGTTATGCGCCTTTGGCCGACGGCAGCTTGGAAACCAGACGCAGCGACACGGTCAGGCCTTCGAGCTGGTAGTGCGGACGCAGGAAGAACTTGGAGGTGTAGTAGCCAGGGTTGCCCTCGACGTCCTCGACCACCACTTCGGCCGCCGCCAACGGGTGTTGGGCCTTGGTGGTTTCGGTGGAGTGGGTCGGGTCGCCGTCGACATAGTTGAGGATCCAGTCCTGCAACCAGCGCTGCATCTCGTCACGCTCTTTGAACGAGCCGATCTTGTCGCGCACGATGCACTTGAGGTAATGCGCGAAGCGGCAGGTGGCGAACAGGTACGGCAGGCGCGCGGCCAGGTTGGCGTTGGCAGTGGCGTCCGGATCGTCATACTCGACCGGCTTTTGCAACGATTGGGCGCCGATGAAGGCGGCAAAGTCCGTGTTCTTTTTGTGCAGCAGCGGCATGAAGCCGTTCTTGGCCAGCTCTGCCTCGCGGCGGTCGGAAATGGCGATCTCGGTCGGGCACTTCATGTCCACGCCACCGTCGTCGGTGGGGAAGGTGTGCGCCGGCAGGTTCTCGACCTCACCACCGGATTCCACACCGCGAATCCGCGAGCACCAGCCGAAGTGCTTGAACGAGCGGTTGATGTTCACGCCCATGGCGTAGGCAGCGTTGGCCCAGGTGTACTTGGCGCTGTCGGCACCGTCGGTGTCTTCTTCGAAGGCGAAGGCTTCCACCGGGTCGGTCTTGGCGCCGTAAGGCAGGCGCGCCAGGAAGCGCGGCATGGTCAGGCCGATGTAGCGCGAGTCTTCAGACTCACGCAGCGAGCGCCAGCCGGCGTACTCCGGGGTGGTGAAGATTTTGCTCAGGTCGCGAGGGTTGGACAGCTCCTGCCAAGAGCCCATGCCCATCACGGTTGGCGAGGCCGCCGAGATGAACGGCGCGTGCATCGCGGCGCAGACTTTTGACAGTTCGCCCAGCAATTCGACATCCGGCGGCGACTGATCGAAATAGTAGTCGCCGATCAGGCAGCCGTAAGGCTCGCCGCCGAACTGGCCGTATTCCTCTTCGTACATCTTCTTGAAGATCGGGCTCTGGTCCCAGGCGGTGCCCTTGAACTTCTTCAGGGTCTTGTGCAGCTCCGGCTTGGAGATGTTCAGCACCCGAATCTTCAGTTGCTCGTCGCTTTCGGTGTTATTGACCAGGTAATGCAGGCCGCGCCACGCGCTTTCCACCTTCTGGAACTCGTCGTGGTGGATGATCTGGTTGACCTGGGCGGTGAGCTTGGCGTCAATGGCCGCGATGATCGACTCGATCGACTTGATCGCGTCATTGGACACCAGGCTGGTTTGCGCCAGGGCCTGTTCGGCCAGGGTTTTTACCGCCGTTTCTACCGCTTCGCGGGCGCGCTCGGTCTTGGGTTTGAATTCCTGCAACAGCAACGAGGCAAATTCGCTGGTCTGTTCCTGAGAAGCCGGCTGGCTCTGGGTGTCGCGCAACAGTTCGCTCATGATCAAAGGTCCTCTCAGGCGTTGGGCTCGGCGTCATTGGAAGTGGCATCGCCAGGCTTGGGTGCGCTGGCAAGGGCCTGGAGCAACGCCGGGTCCTTGATCGCCTTGAGGATGATTTCCTCGGCGCCGGTCTTGCCGTCCATGTAGGTCAACAGGTTGGCCAGTTGGGTGCGGGCTTCGAGCAACTGGTTCAGCGAGTCGACCTTGCGGGCCACGGCGGCAGGGCTGAAGTCGTCCATGCTTTCGAAGGTGATATCCAGGCTCAGGTTGCCTTCACCGGTCAGCTCGTTGGGCACATGGAAGGCCACACGTGGTTGCAGGGCCTTGAGCCGCGAGTCGAAGTTGTCGACATCGATCTCCAGAAACTTGCGCTCGGCCACCGGGGCCAGGGGCTCGGCAGGCTTGCCGGTCAGGTCGGCCATGACGCCCATCACGAACGGCAACTGGACCTTTTTTTCGGCGCCGTACAGTTCCACGTCGTATTCGATCTGCACACGGGGCGCACGATTGCGCGCAATGAATTTCTGCGAACTGGTTTTCGCCACGTTGCTTCTCCTGGTCGCTGTTGCGACGGTGTTGGCATCAATGCCGGTAACGGGCTGCACGATTGGGGCGTGATCCGGGTGGCGGATCAGTCAGCCTCGGGGCCGCGCAGGGTTTCAAACTGGGACATGCCGTCGGGAATCAGATTGCGCACGATGCTGGCGAAGTCGGCGTGGACCAGCCCTCTGGCCCTGTTCAACAGCACCGGCAACGGGCTGGAAGGCTCATGGCGGGCGTAGTACGCCAGCAGGCGGTCAAGGTTACGCACGACATCATCACGATCAGTAATCTCGCCGCTCGCGCGGGGTGCGGCGGCGGCGACCGGAGCTGGCGCTGCGGCATGCGGCTGGTCGCTGGCGGCGGGCTCATCGTGCGCTGGCGGGGCGTGTGCCGGGGCCGGCTCACCGAGTACCTGCAAGGCCTGCCGCAAGGGCTGTTTGAGCGGCGTCAGATCGACGCCCTGGGCCGAGCCCACCTGCTCGTTGACGAAGGTCTCGATGCCTGTCGCTCGTTGCAGTGCCAGGCTGAGTGCATCCCGGGTGTCCTGCAGGCTCTGCGGATCGCTGTCGCGCAGGGCGGCGTTGAAGGTGTCGAGGCTCAGCGACTCATCGCTGGCAATCGACACGCCACTGGCATGCAATGCGGCGCGCAGGCTCAGCGTACCGAAGGCTCTTGAGCGCACCAGCGGGCTGTCACGCAGCAAGCGCAGATTGGTGTCGCCGCTCAGACCTGCCAGGGCATTGATGCGCAGGGTCGGATCGTTGTCGTCATCGGCGTCGAGCAACGGATACAGCCCGTCCCAGTACTGGCGCAGCAGTTGCTCGATCAGATCCAGGGTATTGGCCAGGCCTGCGATGCCATCGAGCGCCAGCGCACTCTGGGCCAGGAAATGGGTAATGCGCAGGTCTTTGCTGCGCTGTAACAGGGCACTGCTGGACTGCTCTATCTGGCGCCACTGTGGTGGTTCGGCCGGTTGCACGGCGTCGCCCATGATGCGCTCGGGTTTACCCAGGGCATCACGCTCCAGTTGCAAAAAATCCGCGTCATATTCCAGGTCTTCGCCACACGGCAACTGGGCTGAAACAGCGCTAAGCAACATTGCGACATCCACCACGTCCGATCTCCTTATCTGTCAGATGATGTCTTGCAGTCGTTTGGGAAAATTTTTTTGAACCATTTATTAGTGTGGATGTCGCACTTGGTTAGTTAGTGGCAACGTGATATCACACAATATCAGGAGTTGTGCATTCTTGAAGTAGCGCGCAGGGCTTGTCAAGGTGCTTATATGCAGCCGAAAGAGCGGTTGTGACGCAGGTAACAGCTTGCATGTTATTTTGACATCGCCTGCGTCGGCATGATTATCATGGCGCCGCAACCGACCGTCAGTCGGGGCTTAGTGCAAATAGGAAATTATTGAACTTTAGCGAAAGATGCCTGTCAGGGGCTGATTCGCGGCCTTTTCAGCGTAGCGAGAGCAGCGCGGGCAGTTTGCAGGGCACTCAGAAGTTAGTGTGCAAGATAAGCAGGGAATCGCAATGTCACTGAGCTTGACGATCACTAGTTACCATAAAATCACGCCCGGTCAGTGCGCTGAAAAGACACTGGATACCGGAGTGATGGCAATTGGCCGTAGTCAGGATAATGACTGGGTACTTCCTGATCCCGAGCGCCTGGTATCTTCGCGGCATTGCGTCATCCAGTATAAGGATGGCCGCTACTACTTGACCGATAACAGCACCAACGGGGTAGAGCTGGTGCAGGCCGGGGTGCGTCTACGGCGGGGCAACAGTGAAGTACTGCAAGACGGTGAAGTTATCCGTATTGGTGAGTACGAGATTCGCGCGCGTATCGACTTTGATATGCAACTGACGGATCAGGCCGCCCCGCTCAGTGAATCCCCCAACAGTTTTGAAGCACTGATGAGCCGTCAGGAAAGCAACTGGCAGACGCCGCAAAGTGCGCCGGCGGTCGCATCCGGCATGGCTCATTTGCAGGGCGGCTCGGCCCAGGACACCTTCCCGGACCTGTTCGACTTTCTGGGCAGTTCCAATGTCGCGCCGGCCACCCAGCCCGACCATGTACCGGCCCGCCAGCATGATTTCCGCCCACCGGCTGCGGTGCTGCTCGACAAGCCGGTAGCGCCGCCAGCGCCAGCCGCCGAGGCGGGTGCCGGTGCCGGTCTGATTCCGGATGACTGGGACCCGTTTGCCGATCTCGGCGCCGTTGCCGCCCAGCCATTCGTGACCCCGGTCGAGCCGGTGCCGCCAGCACAAGACATGATTGTCGAGGCAAAACCTGCCGCGCCAATCCCGCCAATCCCGCTTGTCGAGCCTGAGACCGAGCCGTCCATACCCGTGCCGCCTGTACCCGTGCCGCCTGTACCAGCATCGTTGGCACCTGCTCAGCCGTCGCGGCCAGCCGCTGCGGTGACTGCTGCAGCCGCCCCGGCACCGAGTGGCGAACTGCTCCAGGCCTTTCTGCGCGGCGCCGGTCTGGACCATTTGCGTATCGACCCTCAGCAGGCCGAGGCGCAGATGGAGGCTATCGGCCGTAGCTACCGGCTGATGGTCGAAGGACTGATCGACGTGCTGCGCGCCCGCACCAGCCTCAAGGGCGAGTTTCGCATGCAGCAGACGATGATCCGCCCGGTCGAAAACAACCCGCTGAAGTTCGCGCCCAACGCCGATGAAGCGTTGTTGCTGCTGCTGCGCCATGGCAATCAGGCTTTCATGGACCCCGAGCAGGCGGTCAACGACAGCTTCGACGACCTGCGCGCGCACCAGTTGGCGGTGATGGCCGGTGTCGAGGCGGCCATCAAGCACTTGCTCAAGCGCTTCGAACCGGCCGAGCTGGAAGCACGCATGGGGAAGCCTGGCGGGCTGTCGAACCTGTTCAGCGGTTCGCGTCAGGCGCAGTACTGGCAGCAGTTCACCGCGCTGTACCAGCGTATTTCCCAGGAAGCCGAAGACGATTTCCAGGACCTGTTCGGTCGCGAGTTCAGCCGTGCCTATGAAGCGCACAGCGAACGCCTGCGCCGCTCTTGAGAACCCTCTGTGAGAATGCCCCTGTGAAAATGCCGCTGCTCGCCACCGTTGCCCGAATTGCTGTCCTGGCCAGCCTGCTCAGTGCCTGTTCCAGCGCTTCGTCGCCAGCGTCCGGTCCTGCCTCGCAAACGTCTGGCGACGACGCCAGCGTGACCCTCGACATCCATGCCAGTGCCACGCTCAACCCCGGCGCCACCGGGCAACCGGCGCCAGTGCGGGTGCGGATCTTTGAACTCAAAAACAGCGCAGCTTTCAGCCGCGCCGATTACTTCGCGCTGGCCGAGCGTGGCAGTCAGACCCTGGGGGCTGACCTGGTCGATCAGGACGAAGTGCTGATCAGGCCCGGCGAAACCCGCAGCGTGGTACGCCCGCTCAACCCGGCGACCCGGCATATCGGCCTGGTGGTCGGCTACCGCGAGATCGACCGTGCCCGCTGGCGCACGGTCCTGAACCTGACGCCGCAGCACGGCTCGCACTACCGGATCGACCTCGATGCGCTGGCGATCAGCAGTGCTGCCGCCGCCGCAACCCGCCCCGCTCAATAGGCAATCGGAGAACCCATGTCCTGGAACAATCGTGTGGTCTGGTCGGAAGGCATGTTCATCGGAACACAGCATTTCCAGCAGCATGACCGTTACCTGGAAAACCTGATCGACGCCCGCAGCCGCCCGCTGTCGGCGGCGGCCTGGGGGTTTTCCGAACTGCTCATCGATCAGGGCCTGCTGGCCCAGGGCAAGCTGGCCATCGTCGCAGCCCGTGGCCTGTTGCCTGACGGCACGCCGTTCAACATCCCTCACGATGATCCGGCACCGAGCCCGTTGAGTATCGATGACAGCCTGCGCGATGGCCTGGTGTATCTGGGCCTGCCGCTGCGCCGGGCCGGGGTGCGTGACACGGTCGAGCAAGGCGAGGCTGCGGGGGCGGCACGTTATCAGAGCCAGGTGCGTGAAGTGCGCGACGACAATGCGCAGTTCGAAAGTCGTGCGCCGGTGGCGGTCGGCTCACGGGCGCTGCGCCTGCTGACCGACAAGGACGGCCTGAGCGACTACGCCGTGCTGGGCGTGGTGCGGATCATCGAAAAGCGCGCCGACAACGTACTGTTGCTTGACGAGCAGTACATCCCGCCGCTGCTGGATGTGGCGGTGAGCCGCCCGTTGAGTGCATTTCGCAGTGAGCTGCAAGGCTTGCTGCGCCAGCGTGGCGAGGCGCTGGCCGGGCGGGTGGTGGCTTCGGGTGCCGGCGGCGCCTCGGAAATTGCCGACTTCATGCTGCTGCAACTGGTCAATCGCGCCGAACCGCTGATCCAGCATCTGGGCCAACTCAGCCCGCTGCACCCGGAGCGCTTCTACAGCGAGCTGGTCAGCCTGGCCGGTGAGTTCGCGACCTTCTCGACCCGCGAGCACCGCCCGCAGGAGTTCCCGCGTTATCAGCACGACGACCTGCAAGTCAGCTATGCGCCGGTCATGCAGGCCCTGCGCGAGGCGCTGTCGATGCTGATTGACAGCAAGGCAGTACCGATTCCGATCGTCGAAAAAGCCTACGGCGTGCACGTGGCAATGCTGGCGGACAAGAGCCTGCTGGACAACGCCAGTTTCATTCTGGTGGTGCGCGCCGATATTCCGGGCGAAACCTTGCGGGCGCGGTTCGGCCAGCAGAGCAAGATCGGTTCGGTGGAGCACATCCGCGACCTGGTCAACCTGCAACTGCCGGGCATCGGTCTGCTGCCATTGGCGGTGGCGCCACGGCAACTGCCGTTCCATGTCGGTTCGACCTACTACGAACTGGACCGGGGCAGCGAGCACTGGCAGCAACTGAGCCGCTCCGGCGGTTTTGCCTTTCACATTGCCGGTGAGTTCCCCGGCCTGAACCTGGCTTTCTGGGCGATTCGAGGATAACGCGGCGATGCATTCGAACGACGATCGCACCCAGTTCATGCCGCGTCCGGGCGGCCGCCCGGCGCCCTCCAGTGCGCCGGCACCACAGCCGCCGAGCGAAGCCTCAGGTCCTGCCCTGGCGGCGGGTCAGGGCGACGGCCTCAACCCGCTGGAGGCTGCCGCCGGTCCTTTGCTGGCGTTGCTGACCCGGCTGCGCAATACCATCGCCCATCCGGCACCGGCCAGTTTGCGCGCCCAACTGCTGGCCCAGTTGCGCCAGTTCGAAGAGCGCGCCGATGCCGCCGGTGTCGCGCGTAACGACGTGCTGCTGGCGCGTTATGTGCTGTGCACGGCCCTTGATGAAGCGGTGATGAGTACTCCGTGGGGCAGCGCCAGTGAGTGGGGCAAGCAGAGCCTGCTGGTCACCGTGCATAACGAAAACTGGGGCGGCGAAAAGTCCTTTCAGTTGCTTGAGCACTGCCTGCAAACGCCGCGTGAACGTTTGTACCTGCTGGAACTGCTGTACCTGTGCATGAGCCTGGGTTTTGAAGGCAAGTATCGGGTCATGAACAACGGCCGCAGCCAGCTTGAAGCCCTCCGCGAGCGCACCAGCGCGGCAATCCGCAGTGCCCGTGGCGAGCGTGAGCAAGAGCTGTCGCCGCGCTGGCGTGGGCTGGTGCTGGCCCGTGACCGGCTGGCTCAGTTCATGCCGCCCTGGGTCGGTGTGGCGATTGGCGTGGCGCTGCTGTTGCTGCTGCTGTTGGGCTTGCGGATGAAGCTGGCCAATGACGCGGAGCCGGTGTTCAAGCGCATTCATGCGCTGGGCGAAATCCCGGTGCAGGCCATCGACCGGCCAGTGATTCAGCCAAAGGTGGTCGAGCGTCCACGCCTGGCCGGCTTTCTGGCTGACGAGATTCGCGCCGGCAAGGTTGCTGTGCAAGACGCCGTAGACCGTTCGGTGGTGACCATTCGCGGTGACGAACTGTTCGCCTCGGGCAGCGCAACCATTGTCGATGCCTATCAGCCGCTGATGCTGCGTATCGCCGAGGCGGTGAGCAAGGTCAAGGGCGAGGTGCGCATCACCGGGCATAGCGACAACCGACCCATCGCCACCCTGCGTTTTCCGTCCAACTGGGCGCTGTCCCAGGCCCGTGCCGAGCAAGTGCTGCAAATCCTCGCCGCCCGCACCGGCCAGCCGCAGCGCTTCACGGCCGAAGGCCGCAGTGACACCGAGCCGGTGGCCTCCAATGCCACCACCGAAGGACGGGCGAAGAATCGTCGGGTTGAAATCACCGTACTGGCGGAGGGCGTCGAGTGAAGGCGTTTCTGGGGTTTGTCATTCGCTGGGTGGTGCCGGTACTGGGGCTGATTGCCCTGAGCCTGATCATCTGGTTTGTGGGGCCGCTGCTCGATGCGCTGGTCCCGGAAGGCCGGCGCTGGGTGCTGATCGGCCTGCTCTGGGCGGTGTGGATCGGCTGGCGGCTGTACCGCATTATCCAGGCGCGCCGTCAGGCCGCCAAAGTCATCGAAAGCCTGGCCGCCGAAACCGCGCCCGACCCGACCAGTGTCGCCACCGCCGAAGAGCTGGCGACCCTGCGCCAGCGCATGGACGAAGCGCTGGCGCTGCTTAAAAAGGCTCGCCTGGGCGGTGACCAGCGGCGCAACCTGTATGAGCTGCCGTGGTACGTAATCATCGGCCCGCCGGGGTCGGGCAAAACCACCGCGCTGGTCAACTCTGGCCTGGACTTTCCGCTGGCTGCGCAGATGGGCAGCGGCGCGATCCGTGGGGTCGGCGGGACGCGTAACTGCGACTGGTGGTTCACCGACCGCGCCGTGCTGCTCGACACCGCTGGCCGCTACACCACTCAGGACAGCCACGCCCAGGTGGACAAAGCCGCCTGGCTGGGCTTTCTCGACCTGCTCAAGACCCAGCGTCCGCGCCGGCCGATCGACGGTGCGTTCATCGCCATCAGCCTGTCGGACCTGTTGCAGTGCAGCGAACAAGAGCGCGCTGCCCATGCGGTGGCGATCCGCAGCCGGGTTCAGGAGTTGCACGATCAACTGGGTGTGCGCTTCCCGATCTACCTGATGCTCACCAAGCTGGACCTGCTGCCGGGCTTCATGGAGTTCTTTGATGCGCTGAGCAAGGATGAGCGGGCCCAGGTGTGGGGCACCACCTTCGCCCTGGACGACGGCAAGAGCGCCTCCGGCCCGTTGCAGGATTTCCCGGCGGAACTGGCCGCGCTGGAACAACGCCTCAACGAGCGGCTGGTCGAGCGCCTGCAACAGGAGCGCGACCCGGCGCGGCGCGACCTGATCTATGGCTTCCCGCAGCAGTTCGCTGCTTTGCGCCAGGCGTTGCAGGGCTTTCTGGAAGGCGTGTTCAAACCTAACCCTTATGAAACCCGGCCGTTGCTGCGTGGGGTGTATTTCACCAGCGGCACTCAGGAGGGCAGCCCGATCGACCGCCTGATTGGCGTGATGGCGCAGAGCATGAGCCTGGACCGTCAACACCTGGCGCGGCAAAACGGCACCGGGCGCAGTTACTTCATCGAAAAGCTGTTCACCGCCGTGGCTTTTGCCGAGCAAGGCTTGATGAGCGCCGACCCGAAAGTCGAGCAGCGCCGCAAGTGGATCGCCCGTGGTGTGCTGGCGGCCACCGCGCTGGTGGTGGTCACCGTCGCCTCGTTGTGGTGGGTCAGCTACCGTGCCAATCAGGATTACATTGCCCAGGTCGATGGCAAGCTCGCCCCGCTGGGCCAGCAGGTGCAGAACCTGAGCCCCGCGCAGCGCGATGTGCTGGCCGTGCTGCCGCTGCTCGATGCTGTGCGGCAACTGGCCGGTGATCCGCCGGGCTGGTCCGAGGGCCTGGGGCTGTATCAGGGTGACATGCTCGAAGCCGAATCCGGCAGCGTGTACCGCAAGCTGTTGATCGCGGTATTCGCGCCGCGGCTGGTCAGCCGCATCGAAGAGCAGCTGCGTTCCGGCGGCTCTTCGGACTACCTGTACGAAGGCTTGAAGGCGTACCTGATGCTGGCCGACCAGGAACACTTCGATGCCGACTTCATCAAGGCCTGGATCAGCCTCGACTGGGAGCGCAACCTGCCCCGTGACCTGCCGCCCCAGCAGCGTCAGGCGCTGGCCGGGCACTTGCAGGCGCTGTTTGAACGGCATCCGCCCAAGGCGCGTCTGGATCAGCCGTTGATCGACGACCTGCGTCGCCAGTTGCAACAGTTGCCGGTGGCGCAGCGGGTCTATGACCGGGTCAAGCGTCAGAAGCTGCCTGACGGGGTGCCGGACTTTCGCCTCAATGAAGCGGCCGGGCGTGATGCGGCACTGGTGTTCAGCCGCAAGAGCGGCAAGCCGCTGGGCGAGCCGCTCAGTGGCCTGTTCACCGCCAAGGGCTACCGCGAGGGCTTCTTGCGCAACAGCCTGAGCCAGGCCGGCGTGCTGGCCGAAGAGCAGTGGGTGCTGGGCAGTGCCCAAGGTGGCGTGCTGGATGTCGCCAGCCTGGCCGGTGAAGTGCGGCGCCTGTATTTCCAGGATTTCCTGCGCGAGTGGGATGCGTTGCTCGCCGATATCGACTTTGTACCGATCACCAGTGTGGCCCAGGCGGCTGACGTGCTGCGGGTGATTTCCGGCCCTGACTCACCGCTCAAGAGGCTCCTGCAAGCGGTGGCGCAACAGACCGATCTGCAAGCCGAACAGCGCCTGCTCGCGGCGCAGGGCAAGCCGGTTGAAGACGGCGTGGATCAACTCAAGCAGCGCCTGGGCTCGTTGCTCGGGCAGGAACAACAGGCGGCCACGCCTTCAGCACAAACAACCAATGACGACCCGGTCAGCGCGCATTTTGCCGAGTTGCGTCGGTTGGTGGGCAGCGCTGAGCAGCCGGGCAGCATTGATGCCCTGCTGGCAGACATGAATGCCCTGTACGTGCAGGTCAGTGCCATGGTCGGGGCCAGTGGTGATGCCTTGCTTGGCGAAGCCAAGAACCAGGCCAGTGCTGCCGCCACACGCGTCAACCTGAGTGCCGAACGTCAGCCGCCGGTGGTGCGCGGGCTGGTCAAATCGGTGGTCAACTCCACCACCAACACCATGATGGGCGGCGTGCGCAACCAGCTCAACGCGGCCTGGAGCAGCGAGGTGGTGAACGTCTATCGCCAATCGCTCAGTGGCCGCTACCCGCTGTCGGCGGGCAGCGCCCGCGATGCGACGCTGGATGACTTCGGCATGTTCTTCGGGGTTGGCGGGGTGATGGACAACTACTTCCGCAAGTACCTGCAACCGTACGTGGACACCTCGGCCAACCCGTGGCGCTGGCAGCCCGGTGCGGCGCAGAAACTGGGCATCAATGCCGGCGTGCTGCAGACCTTCCAGCGTGCCAGCGCCATTCGTGATGCGTTCTTCCGCGCCGGCGGCACCCAGCCGGTGGTGCGCTTCGAACTCAAACCGGTGGCCATGGATGCTTCGATCACTCAATTTCTGCTGGACCTCGACGGCCAGCAGATCAGCTACGACCACGGCCCGAGCCGCCCGGTGGCCATGCAGTGGCCCAACCCCGGCAGCATTGGCGTGGTACGCCTGTCGATCAGCCCGCCGTCGGCCAGTGGCCGCTCGGCCGTAACCCTGGACGGCCCGTGGGCCTGGTTCCGCCTGTTGGAGCAATCGGACCTGGTTGCGGGCAGTGCGCCGGACCGTTTCAACCTGCGCCTGCGTGTGGATGGCGCCAGCATCGCCTACGAGTTGCGCGCCAACAGTGCTTTCAACCCTTTCAAAAGCCGTGTCCTGAGCGGTTTCAGTCTGCCGGAGCGGTTATGACCCCAGAGCAACAACACCCTGGTGCGCCGGGCTTTTACGGCAAGCTGGCTTGCCGTGGCGACTTCGTCAGCCGTGGCCTGCCGCAGTCGTTCATCCAGCCTTGGGACCAGTGGCTGGCCGCCGGCCTGCTGGCCAGCCAGGAACAACTGGGCAGCGCCTGGCTGGAGACTTATCTGGTCAGCCCGCTGTGGCGCTTTGCACTGGCGCCAGGGGTCTGCGGAGCGCAAGCGGTGGCCGGGGTGCTGATGCCCAGCATCGACCGGGTCGGGCGCTACTTTCCATTGACCGTGGCAGTGACCCTGGCGCCGCATGAGTCGCTGAGCGCCTGGCTGCAGGCTGACGGCTGGTTCGAGCAGGCCGAAGCGCTGATGCTCGACAGCCTGCAGGCCGAGGCCAGTTTTGCCGACTTTGAAGCGCGCCTGCAGGGTCTGCCTGCGCCGCAGGGGGCGCCGTGGGTTGCTTCGCAGGTCGATGCCAGCCTGCAACGCTTCGCCGCCACCGACCCCCAGGCGCGGATGGCGGCCCTGGCCGAGCACACCTGTATCGGTTCCAGCCTGTGGTGGGGGCGCGGTGGCGAGCATATCCAGCCCGGCCTGTGGCGTTGCCCAGGGCTGCCGGCCGCCAGCGATTTCGCCCGCGCCTTGCTTGGCAAGGAGGGCCGTGCTTGATGACGTTGACTTACCAGGCGGCCAGTTACAGCCATACCGGCATGGTGCGTTCGCTTAACGAAGATGCCTGCCTGGCGTTGACCGAACGTGGTCTGTGGGTGGTGGCCGACGGTATGGGCGGCCATGCAGCGGGCGACTACGTGAGCAACCTGATCGTCGATTCGCTGCGCGGTGTCCCGCCGTTGGCCACGTTGCAGGTGTATTGCGATGCACTGCGCCAGCAACTGGACGACATCAACCGCGAAGTGCGCGCAGAGACGGTACGCCGCAAGGCGACCATGATGGGCAGCACCGTGGTGGTGCTGGCCGCACGTGATAACCAGGGCATCTGCCTGTGGTCCGGTGACAGCCGCCTGTACCGGCTGCGCGACGGCGTGCTGCAAAGCCTGTCCCACGATCACAGCTATGTGCAGGACCTGGTCGACAGCGGCCTGCTCAGCGAAGCCCAGGCGCGGGTTCATCCGCGCGCCAATATCGTCACCCGCGCCGTGGGCGTTGCCGACCCGCTGGAATTGTCACAGGTGACCTTGGACATTCAGGCCGGCGACACCTACCTGCTATGCAGTGATGGCCTGAACAAGACCGCCGAAGACCATGAAATCCGTGACGTACTCGGCCACCCGAACCCTTATGAAGTCGTGCGCAGCCTGGTCCATCTGGGGCTGACCCGCGGCGCGCCCGACAACATCACCGCCATTGTCGTCAAGGCCAGTTGAGAGCCGCTATGGACATGCAAATTCCTGGATTCGACATTGAAGGCGAAATTGGCGAAGGCGCGATGGCTACGGTGTATCTGGCCATCCAGCGTTCGCTGGAGCGCAAGGTAGCGCTCAAGGTCATGGCCGCCAGCCTGGCTGCCGACCCGAGCTTCTGCGAGCGCTTCCTGCGCGAAGGCCGCACCCTGGCGCGGCTGGCGCATCCGCACATTGCGACCATTCACGACATTGGCAACGTCGGCCCGCTGTACTACATGGCCATGGAGTATCTGCCCGCCGGCACGCTTAAAGAACGAATCGCGGCCGGGCTTTCAGATGAGCAGGGGCTGCTGTACATCCGCCAGATCGCCGCCGCGCTGGGCTACGCCCATGCCCAGGGTCTGGTCCACCGCGACGTAAAACCGGCCAACATCCTGTTCCGCGCCGATGGCACCGCGGTATTGTCGGACTTCGGCATCGCTAAATCACTGGACGACCGCACCCAGTTCACCCAGGCCGGATTTGCCGTGGGCACGCCGAGTTACATGAGCCCGGAACAGGCTCGCGGCCAAGAAATCGACGGCCGCGCCGACCTTTATGCGCTGGGCGTAGTGTTCTACGAGATTCTGGCCGGGCGCCTGCCGTATAGCGGCCCGGATGCGTTATCCACAGCACTGGCGCACCTGACCGAACCGCTGCCGGAACTGCCGGTGCAGCATGGCCGCTACCAGCACGTACTGACCCGCCTGCTGGCCAAAGACCCGGCCGAGCGGTTTGCCAATGCCCAGGTGCTGGTCGCGGCGCTGGACGAACTGATTCAGAGCGACAGTGAACGCACCCTGCTGCGTCCTTTACCAGTGGTCGATACCCTGCCGGGTAATGAGCCGGTCAGCGAAGCCGCGACCGATGAGCTGGCCGGGCTGACGCCAGTGTCCATCGTGATTCCTGACAGCCCGCCACCGGCAGCGGCAGAGCCGGTCAACCGCCCCGCGCCGAATCTGAGCAAATCCCAGGCTCGCCCGGCGTTGCAGGATCAACCGCCCCGTCGCGGACCCGCCATGGCCTTGCTGGCGGTGGCGATTGCCGCCGCACTGGGTATCGGTGCCGGTGGTTATCTCTGGCTGAGCGCTGACAAGCCCGCCGCTGCCCAAGGCGGCGCCGCGTCGGCCACGCCCCAGGCTGCAGCCACCGCAGCGCCGACGCCTGCAAGCACGCCAGCCACCGCAACGCCGGCCCTCAATGCCGCGCAACAACCGGCAACCGATACCGGCAAGCCGTTGCTGATGGCAGGCAAGCAGACCCTCTATCAACGGGTGCTGAGCAAGCCCGGTGCGCGGTTTGCCAGTGAGCCTGGTGGTAATGTCGATAAACCGCTGCCGGCCTTCTCGGTGCTGTATGTCTACGAGCGCCGCCAGGCAAACGGTGAGCCGTGGCTGCGGGTCGGTGCGGGCAGTGACGGGCGCAGTGAAGGCTGGCTGCCGGCCAGCCAGGTCAGCGACTGGAAGCAGAGTCTGGTGCTCAAGTTCACTGAACGCTCCGGGCGCTCGCCGGTGATGTTCCTGCGTGATCCCGGCAAACTGGAAAGCCTGATTGCCGATCCGGTAGCGGCGCGCAAGCTGTTGATGCAGGCGCAGAACGACACTCAGGACAACAGCCAGGTACTGGCCCTGGAACCGGCTGCCAGCGCTGTGCCGCAGGACCAGTTCTACCTGCTGCCGATCTTCGATTCGCGGGAAAGCTTCGACGAAGACGGTCAGCCGGTACAGATGCTCAACATTGCCTCGATCGACCCCGGCAACCTGCCGCAAAAGACCGCTGGCGATCAGCCCAGATCCGCAGGGGCCAGCAATGCATTTCGTACGGCGGTGGTACTGGTGGTCGATACCTCGGTGTCGATGCAGCCGTACATCGATCAGGTCCGTGAAGTCGTCCATCAGTTGCAGGACAAGATCGCCCAGCGCGGTGAGCTGGACAGCGTCAGCTTTGGCCTGGTGGGCTTTCGCAACAACACCAGTAAGACTCCCGGCTTGCAATACCTGAGCAAGACCCTGATCACCCTGGAGCAGGGCCGCGACCCGCAGCGCTTCCTGGAACTGGCCCGGCAGGTCAAGGCCACGCCAGTGTCCAGCCATTCATTCAATGAAGACGCCTTCGCCGGGATCATGCAGGCGGTCGATGGCATGGACTGGTCCGGCTACGGCGGGCGGCTGATCCTGCTGGTCAGCGATGCCGGTGCGTTGCGCAAGAGCGACCCGCTCAGCAGCACCCGGATGAACGAAGCCGAAGTGCGTCAGGCCGCACTGGGCAAGCAGATCAAAATCTACGCGCTGCATCTGCGCACCGAGGCTGGCAAGAAAAATCACGATTCGGCCGAACAGCAGTATCGGGTCCTGACCGCCGACCCGAACCCGCGCATTGGCGACCTCTATGTGCCGGTGGCCGGTGGTGATGTGCAGCAGTTCGGCGAGCGGGTTGGCGAGATCGGCTCGGTGTTCGCCGACCTGGTGCACCAGGTGCGCAGCAACCAGCCGCAAGCGGTACCGCTGCTGGCCAAGGCGCCCAGCCTGAGTGAGAAATCCGCCGCCGTCGGTTACGCCATGCACATGGATTTTCTCGGTCGCAAAGCGGCGATCCAGGCGCCGCAGCTGGTCAGTGCCTGGGCCGCTGACCGCGACCTGACCAACCCGGCGCTGCCGGCCTTTCAGGTCTGCGTGATGCTCACCAAACTGCAACTCAACGACCTGCAGCAATCGCTGAAGCTGATCGTCGATGCGGCGCGCAAGACCCAGACTTCACCCAAGGATTTCTTCCAGGAAATCGCCAGTGCCAGCGCTTACATGAGCCGCGACCCGCAAGCCTTGCGCAACGGCGCCAACCTGGCCGCTGGCGGGGTGTTGGGCGAATACCTTGAAGGGCTGCCGTACCGCAGCAAGTCGCTGAACATGACCCAGGATTTGTGGTTGTCGTTGAGCGTGGCCGAGCAGGAAGACTTTATCGACGAGCTGGAATCGAAGATCCGCCTCTACGAGACCTTCCACAACGATCTGGCCAACTGGGTCCGCTTCGGTGATGCCGAGCCGGGTGATGCGCTGTACCGCGTACCGTTGTCGACGCTGCCGTGATGCTCAGTTTACGAGAGGTGCGCAAAACGCGCGGCAGCGCCAGCCAGCGTTACAGCCTGGTGATTCCGCGCCTGGAGCTGGAGCGTGGCCAGTGTTGCGCGCTGGTCGGGCCGAGCGGTTGTGGCAAGAGCACCCTGCTTGACCTGTTGGCGCTGGTGCTGGCCCCGGATCATGCCCAGCGCTTTGACTTTTCCACCGCCCAGGGCGAGTTCGATATCGGCGGGCTGTGGCGTGAAGCACGTCAGGAGCAACTGGCGGCGCTGCGCAGCCGGCATCTGGGTTATGTGCTGCAAACCGGCGGGCTGCTGGGCTTTCTGGACGTACGCAGCAATATCGAGCTGTCGCGGCGCCTGCTGGGCATGAACAACGACGGCACGGTCGAGCACCTGGCCGAGCAACTGGAAATCAGCGACCAATTGCGCAAGAAGCCTGCCGCGCTGTCGGTGGGCCAACGCCAGCGGGTCAGTTGTGCCCGCGCCTTGGCGCATTCCCCGCAACTGTTGCTGGCCGATGAACCTACCGCCGCGCTGGACCCGCTCAATGCCGGGCGAGTCATGCAGTTGCTGCTCAAGCAGGCCCGCAAACAGCAAGCCTGTTGCGTGATCGCCACCCACGACGAAGGGCTGGCCCGGCAATCGGGGTTGAGCCTGCTGCGCATCGACTGCCAGCGCGATGCCGATGGCGGCGTGACGGCCACGCTGGGGCAGGTCAGCTCATGAACCTGACCCTGATCGCCAGCATGGCCTGGCAGGACTACCGTGCCGACAGCCGTCTGTCGGCCTGCAGTGTGCTGGCGCTGGTGGCGGTGATCGCGCCGCTGCTGGTGCTGTTCGGCCTCAAGTTCGGCCTGATCGGCAGCCTCACCGAGCGCCTGGAACAGGACCCGGCGGTGCGCGAGATCATCCCGTTGGGCGGTGCACGCTTCAGCGCCAGCCAGATCGCTGACCTGAGCAAGCGCCCGGAGGTCCTGTTCGCCCTGCCGCGGACCCGGCAGATCGCCGCCGCCGCCGACCTGAGCCTGCCAGGCCAGTTGCAGGCCGTGAACGTCGAGATGATTCCCACCGCTCACGGCGACCCGCTGCTGGGTTCGCTACCGGTGCCGGTCGGCCTGGACAGCATGCTGCTGAGCAAGACCGCCGCCGAGAAGTTGCAGGTCAAGATGGGCGACTGGCTGGACGCGGCAATCACCCGGCAGGTCGCCGGTCGTGTTGAAGTGCGGCGGGTGCGCCTGAAGGTCGAGGCGGTATTGCCGCTTGAGGCGTTCCAGCGCGATGGCTTGTTTGCCAGCCTGGAACTGTTGCAGGCCGCAGAAGATTATCGCGACGGTCGTGCGGTGCCGGCACTGGACTGGCCGGGCGAAGCCAGACCGGCTGATGCACCGCGTATCTATCCGGCGTTTCGCTTGTATGCGCGGCATCTGGACGATGTCGAGCCGCTGCGTCGGCACTTTGCCGACAGCGGCATTCTGGTCGCCACCCAGGCCCAGGCCATCGCCCAGGTGCAGTCGTTGAGCCGCAACCTGACCATCGTGTTCTGGGTGATCGCCGCTCTGGCAATGGCCGGTGCCTGTGCGGCGATTTTCGCCGGCACCCTGGCGGCCATCGCACGCAAGCGCCGTGAACTGTCGGTGTTGCGCCTGCTGGGGTTCGGCAGCGGCGCGCTGCTGGGGTTCGTCATGCTGCAGGCGCTGTACAGCGGGGTACTGGCCGCCGCCCTCGCCGCGTTGCTCTACGGCCTGGCCGAGTGGGGCCTGAATCGGCTGTTCGTGCAGGTGGCCGGTGAATACGCCAGCCACCTGCTGGCGCGTCATTACCTCGTGGCCCTGTTGGCCGTGCTGGGGGCCAGCGCCGTCGCCGCCGCCCTGGGCGGCTTGCGGGTGTCACGTATCCAGGCTTCGGAAGGAATCAGAGATGTTTGAGTTGCGCAGGGCTTGTCTGGCGCGAGCAATGGCCGCGCTGTGTCTGACCACACTGGGCCTGACCTCGCTGGTCGCGTGTGCCGAGAGCGACAGCGAGGCACCGGCCAGCAACAAGCTGGATAACCCCAAACCGTTGCCCGATGACGTCAGCCTGCCATTGCCGTGTGGCGGCGAAATGGTCATGCGCTACGTATACATCCTCGCTGAAGGCGCGCTGGATGACCGTGAAATCAGCCTGGGTTATCCGTTCAGTGAAGGTGAGGCGGGCTACAAGCAGTCGTTCATTTCCGGCTACCGACGCGACTTCATTAATGGCCAGTTCACCGCTGAAGACCTGGCGCCGGCCTGGCGCAAGACCATCGCGCCACTGTTGCCCAAGGCTGAAAAAGGCACGCCGCTCAAGCCGATGATGTACTTCATCGGCAAGTACGAAGTCACCCAGCGCCAGTACGCCCAAGTCATGGCCCAGGCGCAATCGCTGGCCAGTGGCGAACCCGCCCCGGCTTGCGAGGCCCAGGACGGTATGGCCGGGCGCTTGCCCAAGGTCAAGCTGTCGCGCTTCGAAGCCGAGCGTTTCGCTGCGGTGTACAGCGCCTGGCTGATGAAAAACCACCGCGACCTGTTGCCGGTCAGCGGTCGTGGCAAGGACGCCGAAGACGGCGGGATCGGCTTCGTGCGCCTGCCCACGGAAGTGGAATGGGAATTCGCCGCCCGTGGCGGCCAGGCGGTCAGCCGTCAGGATCTGGAAGGCCGGCTGTTCCCGCGCCGTCAGGACGGCCAGGAAGGCGACGGCCCGTTGGCTGACTGGGCGGTGTACAGCCAGGTGGCTGGCGGTACGGGGCAGGGCGCGCGGCTGATGCCGATTGGCACCAAGCTGCCCAACCCGATCGGTATGTTCGATGTGATCGGCAACGCCGCCGAGATGGTGCAGGAATCCTTCCAGTTGGTGCATGCCGGGCGCCGCCAAGGTACCTATGGCGGCTTTGTGGCCAAGGGCGGCAATTACCTCGAAGGCGAAGGCACGCTGTTCACCGGCATGCGTCGCGAGTATCCGTTGTTCGCCGCCGACGGCACCGAGCAGCGCAACGAAACCACAGGGTTTCGGGTCGCGCTCGGCGCGCTGTCGGCGCCGCGCTCACGTTACAAGGAGCTGTTCGAGCAATGGCAGAAGGACGGCCGGCTGGCGTCGCTGACCGATGACATCGATGCGGTCAATGACCCGACCAAGCGCCTGGACAGCATCATTGGCACCACTGCCGACCCGCGTCTGCAAGCCGAGTTGGGTCTGGTCAACGAAGAGCTCAAGCGCAACGTGGCGCTGATTGCCCTGCAACGTGAAGAGGCTGCCGGCAACCTGATCCAGTCCGCTGCCCTGGTGGCCGAGACCATCAATAACTACAACATCCGCCTGACCAACCTGCAAAAAACCCAGAAGCAGGCCGCCGATGCCGGTGACCAGGCCAGCGCCGCGATGTTCGCCTCGGCGATGGCCAACGGGCGCAGCGCGCTGGAGGGTGCCGTGGCGATCTACATCGACAACCTGGCCACTGGCACCCGCTATACCGACGCGGTGATTCAGGCGCAGTTCCAGCGGGTCAAGGAAGAGCTGGCGCGCAAGCCGGTCATCGGCAAGAGCCTGATGAACCGCGCCACGCTGTTCGTGCGTCACGTCGGTGAGTACCGCAAGAACAAGCGCGTCGACCCGGCCGACATCCTCAAACAGTTACTCGTATCGGCCAGCACGCAATGAGTGTGCCGGCCAACACCGCAAGACCCCGCACTGCATTGGGCCGTGCGGGCCTGTCCAAACCTGAAGAAGAGAACGCAGCCATGTTTTTGTCTCGCAAACCATTCGAAGCTCTCGCCAAAAGCCGCAGCCTGTTGCTGGCTACCGCCGGGTTCGGCGCTGTCCTGCTGACCGGTTGCGCCAGCTCACCGGTGTCCAAGGTCGGTGCGACCACCAAGGTCGAGTTCTACCCGACCTGCTACCAGCCTGTGCAGCACTTGCGCCAGACCGACTCAGACATGACCAAGTCAGTTGTCACCGGTGCCGCCATCGGCGCAGTGGGTGGGGCACTGGCCGGCGCGCTGACCGGCAACTCGGAAAAACGCGGCCGTAATGCCGCCATCGGCGCCGCCGGTGGTGCCTTGGTCGGTGGTGCGGCCGGTTACTACACCGAGCGTCAGAAGCAGATCGCCGACGACAACCAGCGTATTGCGTCGTACGCCGCCGACTTCAACAAGAGCTCGGCCGATATCGACCGCAGCACCGCTTACGCCAAGGCTTCACAGTCGTGCTACCAGCGCGAGTTCGCCAGCCTGGTTACTGCCCGCAAGGCCGGCAGTATCAACGACACCGAAGGTCGCAAGCGCCTGGCAGAAATCGTCGCCGGCCTGAAAGAATCCAACGACCTGATCGTGGCCGTGAACGGCCGTGCCAGCGAAGACCTGAACAACTACACCCAGGCTTACGAGAAAGACCTGCAGCAGGTCGGCGTGAAGCGTAACGACGTGGTGGTTGTCGCCCAGGCTGAAAACCCACAACTGGTCACCACCAGCAGCAACAAGCAGGGTGCCAAGGCCGCTGACAAGAACACCGGCAAGGCTACTGGCAATAAAACCGGTAACACCGCCAAAGCTGGCAACACCGGCAAGGCCAACCGAGACAAGCTGCCGGACGTGCCGCGTGAAGCGGTAGGCACCGAGAAGTCTCTGCAGGACGCCAAGAACAAACAGGCAGAGAGCCAACAAGTGGCTGCTGCCGGTCAGAGCGAAGTCGGCCGTATGTGCAAGAACCCTGACGTAGGCGATTGGGCTCCGGTGCCTTGCCCGAATGTGTAACCCGCTGTCTTGAGCGGCCTACCGGTCGCACTTCTGCCTGAGGGCAGAAGTGCCCGGCAGTCGTTCATTGTTTCAAGGAAGAGTCCATGTCCCAAGTTTTAATCGGGTTGAACAATACCCACTCACAAATGATGGCCCGGCAGCGTATCGAGGCCTCCATCAATCTCAAGAAACTCTATGCCGATATTGATGCCGACCCTGCTATCGTCGGTGCGGGTGTGGTCTACATCGATGCCGATTTCAATGTTGTCACCCTGCGCGAGTTCACCCCTCTGTGCAGTCTCAGACCCAAACGGATCATCCTGCGTGAGGCCAAGCCCTATATTGCGCCAGCGCAGTTCGTCCAGCAGGTGCAGAACAACCCCCGCGAGTCCCGACTGCTGTATGAAGCGGTCAGTACCACCCTGGCGTGCAGCGGAGCGGTGCTGGGGTGGATTGCGGTAATTGGCGGTAGTGTGACAGTGCCGTTTACCGGTGGTGCGAGTCTGGCCATTACTGCCATCGGTGCCGCCTCGCTCGGCGCCGGCACCCTGCAATGCGCGAACGGTCTGTACCGGGTGAAGAACGAACTGCTCAGCCCCGAAATTAACGATCAACTGGACAGTAAAGAGTGGTACACCACCACGTTGGACGTCCTGGATGTGGCTGCATTACTGGGTGTTGCGGCCACGGGTGCAACGGCGGCTCGGTTGCTGCATATGCGCAAAACCATGACCGGTCGCAGCTTTAATCAGTCCCTGCAGAATCTGAACAGACAGGAGCGCAAGCGTCTGACTGAAGAACTACTGGCTTTACGTCACCCTGACCTGACGCCCAGGCTGATCAAGTTGCAACAACGCAGCGGTGTACTGCCCAAGCGTTACCCAGCGACGGAAATTTCAGCAGCATTCAGAATTAAACTGTCTGAAACCCTCGGTATGGGCGTGGGGCTTGCTGGCAGTTCCCGAGTGCAAAAGAGCATCGCAGTCGGCTTGTACGAGGAACTACCGGAATGAATCATGAAACGGGGTTCTTCACCATTTTGCGGGTGCATCTGCCTATTTTTGCCGCTGCGTTTTTCATGGCGCTGTTTGCCATGTCACTGGCGACCATGATTGTGCTGCAACAGCATGTCTCGGACCCCGAGCAAAATATTCAGTATTACTTTCAGGCCATCGTCGTTCTGTCTGTCTATCTCTGTTCGGCCAACCTTCTGGTGGTGCGCGGACGGCCATGGGGCGTCTGGCTCGTCGTTGCGCTGATGCTGGCCTGCATCCTGACGGTCGTGCTGGGTAGCGGTTATCGCGTCCCTCGCATCATGTATTTTCTCGGGCTGTTCTTTCCTCTGGTTGCACTCTTGCTGCTCAATACCCGGCGTCACCGGGCCATGCGTGAGGTCATGGTCAAGGTGCGGGCGGAGCGGGCTGCCATACGTAACAAACGGAAGAAAAGATGATTGTTTGCTCCACTGAGCCAGCATCTACAAGGCGTTGTAGTGAGAGCAGACCTCGATTTCCTATCGATCATGCGTTGGCATTTCCCTGTTTTCATCGTCACGTTTTTTCTGGCGATGTTTGCCTGCATCCTGATGGTGTTGTTGCGCTGGGGAGAGCGACGTGTACCGGGCTCGTGGTCTGTTATCGGCCTGTTGCTGCCGTTATTGGCCCTGTTGATGCTCAACAGCAAGCGCCATCGAGAGTTTCGCAAGGTGATGGTTGAGGTTCGCTGGCAGCGTGCTGCAAGAAGCACAAACAATGATTTCTGTGCAGACGATGGCTGTGGTGCGAGGCTCATTCACCTGATCCGCAAGATCGGTGCGGTCTATCAACCCGGCCTGGTATCTGTTCAAGGCCTAGCAGGTTTGTTTACAGCCTTTTTCGCAGGCAATAAAAAACCCGCCGAAGCGGGTTTGTGTCCAAAACCATTCCAACTCCCTGTCAGTAGCATCCGGGCAATGGCTGATCGTCCTTGATCCTGACCAGCGTCCTGCTCGTCAGTGGATTGGATCCCATAGTAGAGAGTTCCCATCCGGGTTCAAATAGCCAAATGCCTCGTCAGCGTGTAAGACATTGGCTATTTATGCAATTAATTCTTATTTGGTTTTGCGCAGGCACTAAAAAACCCGCCGAAGCGGGTTTTTTGTCCAGAACCATTCCAACTCCCTGTCGGCAGCATCCAGGCATGGTCGATCGTCCTTGATCCTGGCGAGCTTCCTGTTCACCAGTGGTTGGATCCGATAGTAGGCCTGCTGGCCGAGCATTCAAATGGCAATTGTTCGCTAGCGCGTGTAAGCCTTTGGCTATTGTTGCGCTTCAGATTCCGGTGAGACCGGTGCTGGGCTGGCTTCTTCGGCTAATTGTGGTGCGGCAACAGGCGGCAGGCTGGCGGCAGGCGGGGCGATGTCAGCGGTATGGCGGCTCAACTGCGACAGCATCAGGCACAGGCTAAGGATCGCCAGGAGCGCACAGAGCATGATCAGTCCATAGGGGCGCGGTTCGCGCAGCGGGCGGGGCAGGCTTTTGCCTGGGTGGCTGCCAAGTACCACGTCAATGTGGCCAGGTTCGGTGCGATTGATGCGGATGATGCCGTCATCCTTGTCCGGTGTTCCGGGGGCTTGCATTGCTGCTCCTTGCAGATCCATTGCGTATCCAGCTGTATCGGCGCTGACGGATTTTTCTGTAACGTATCGGGTCTGCCGGCACACCACGCCATTCAACGAGCGAGCGACCATGCCCGACACCTTGCTGCAACGCCACGACTATCGCCACTTCCAGCCGATCACCACGCGCTGGCAGGACAACGATATCTATGGGCATATCAATAACGTGGCCTATTACAGCTTTTTCGACAGCGCTGTGAATGCCTGGCTGATCGAGCGTGGCGGGCTGGATATCCATGACGGTAAGGTGGCGGGGCTGGTGGTCAGTTCGGCGTGCGACTACTTTGCGTCAGTCGCTTATCCGGAACTGATCGAAGTCGGGCTAAGGGTGGCCCGACTCGGTGGCAGTACCGTGGAGTATGAGCTGGCAGTGTTCCGGGTCGGGGAAGACGAACCCTGTGCGGCGGGGCGGTTTGTCCAGGTGTTCATCGACCGGCAGTCAAGCCAGCCGGTGGCGATTCCAGATGCCTTGCGTGAGGCGTTGCAAGCGCTGCTTATCGCCTCGTAGGAGCAGCTTCAGCTGCGAAAGCTCGCAGCTAAAGCTTCGCTGCTAAAGCAGCTCCTACGAAAGCCCGGTTACCGAGCTGGCGCGAAAAGCCCCTTCCTTCAGGTGGGGGATGAAAGCGCCACCGCGAAGCGGTCATAGGGGTTAAGATCCATAAAACCACCCCTATTCTGTGTTTCATGACTGAAATGAAAGCGACCAAAACCCTCAAGGTTCGAGTGCGGGATAAGCATGCAGCGCAGCTGCGTGAAGCTTCTCGTGCTGTGAATTTTGTGTGGAACTACGTAAACGAGTTGAGCAGTCGCTCGATTCGTGAGCACGGTCGTTTTCTGTCAGCGTTCGACATTCACAAGTACACCAACGGGGCCGGCAAAGACCTGGGACTGCACAGCCAATCGGTGCAGGCTGTTGCCGACGAATATGTCACACGGCGCAAGCAATTCAAAAAGCGCCAGCTACGCTGGCGTTGCTCGGGCGGCGCTCGGCGCAGCCTGGGCTGGGTGCCCCTCAAGGCCGGCGCTGCTGTCTGGAAAAACGGCCAGGTCGTCTTCAACAGACAGCACTTCAAGGTCTGGGACAGCTACGGCCTGGCGGGCTTTAAATTCAGATCCGGCAGCTTCAACGAGGACAGCCGTGGACGCTGGTATTTCAACGTCGTGGTCGAGGTCGACCGCCAGTTATCGCCAGGCCAGGACGCGGTGGGGATCGACCTCGGACTGAAAACCACGGTCACCTGCAGCGACGGTGATCGTCTTGAAAGCGGCAGGTTCTACCGGGATCTGGAGAGCGCCCTGGGCACGGCCCAGCGGGCCGGCAAGAAGGCCCGTGTGCGGGCGATTCACGCCAGGATTGCGAACCGCCGCAAGGATGCCCTGCATAAGTTCAGCAACGCGCTGGTAGCGCGTTGTGGCGTCATTGTGGTGGGCGATGTGAACTCACTGAAACTCGCGAAAACCAGGATGGCCAAGTCGGTGCTGGACGCCGGCTGGGGCCAATTGAAAACCATGCTGGAATACAAATGCGATCACGCAGGCACGGTTTTCAAGGTTGTCAGCGAGAGAAACACCACCCAAACCTGTTCGAGCTGCAAGCAATTGCCGGACTCGAGGCCGAGAGGTATCGCAGGGCTTGGAATAAGGGAATGGACTTGTTGTGGGTGCGGTGCCACCCACGACCGCGACGTCAACGCCGCAAAGAACATTCTCGCGCTCGGGCATGAGCGTCCAATTGTGGGAATCCCCGCCCTTTAGGGCGGGGAGGATGTCAACAAAGCACGGTGCTCTTGCCGGATCAACGATGACGCCAGTGGCGGTCGTGTTTGCGATGACCGTAGTGCTTGCGCGGACCATGGCCATGGCGATACTCACGGCGATCATTGCCGCCACGGTAGCGACGATCGTCATCGCGGCTTTCATTGCCCATGTAGTTGCCCAGCGCACCACCAGCGCCGCCGCCGGCGGCGGCACCGATCAGGCTGCCGGTGTTGCCGCCAACGCTGCGGCCGATCACGTTGCCGCCTGCAGCGCCCAGGCCACCGCCGATGGCGGCTTCAGTCCGGTTGCGGCGGTCTGCGCCGACCGCGCCGCCTGCGGCACCACCCAGGCCTGCGCCAATTGCCGCACCGGTGCTACCGCCAATCTGCTGGCCGACCACTGAGCCAAGAACCCCGCCCAATGCACCGCCAACGCCCGCTTCCAGGTTGCCACCGGCAAGGGCGGAACCGGTCACGAGAGAAAGTGACAACAACAGAACCGAGGAGAATTTCATGTGGGCTATCTCATAGGGATGACGGCGCGATCGTGCAATTAACAATTACTTCAGGCAACGCAAATCCGACGAATAGCACGACCTGCGCACAAATAACTAAGCTGTTGTTTTGTATAGGGAACTTAGTTGTTTTTTAACGGTCATAGACCGCTTGTAGCCACTCTTTTTACCCGCTAACACAGGCGTTGCGCGCTGTTGGGTCAGATAATTGCAAACGATGTGGCAGGCAGTAAAATCACTTGGGAAATAATTTTTAACATATATTTTCCAACTAGTGAATGAACTTGTTTAAAGACGTTTATACGTCTTCAAAAAAGGGCCGCTGATGACAGCGGCCCTGATCACCTCAGATAATCCGCGCCGTTTCTCTGGCCCGTTCGATCCGGATTGCAATGAACTTCGAGGTCGGCGTGTGGCTGCCGGCGCCGACGCTTTCCAGGGGTACCAGCGGGTTGACCTCTGGATAGTAAGCCGCAGCCTGACCGGCTGGAATGTCGAATGCCAGCAGGGTAAAGCCCTGCACGCGACGTTCGTGGTCGTCACCCCAGATCGAGATCAGGTCCACTTTCTGGCCGGGCTGGAAGCCCAGCCGAATGATGTCTGCCTCATTGGCAAACACCACGTCACGCTGGCCCTTCACGCCCCGGTAACGGTCATCCAGGCCGTAGATGGTGGTGTTGTACTGGTCATGGGAGCGCATCGATTGCAGGATCAGGTCCGGCTGCTGGCCGGTGCTGCTCACGCGCTCGTCGATCAGGCTGCCCGGCAAGGCGTTGGACTTGAAGTTGGCGCGGCCCGAGGCGGTGTTCCAGCGGCGTGAGCCGGCCGAGTTGCCCAGGTAGAAACCGCCCGGATTATCGACCCGGGTATTGAAGTCCTTGAAGCCTGGAATGGTATCGGCGATCAGCTCGCGGATGCGGCTGTAGTCTTCGATCAGCCACAGCCAGTCGACCGGCTTTTTGCCCAGGGTAGCGTTGGCGATCCCGGCAATGATGGCGGGTTCCGAGCGCATGTGTCTGGACAGCGGCTGCAACTGGCCGAACGAGGCGTGGACCATGCTGAACGAGTCTTCCACGGTGACCGCTTGCGCGCCGTTGGCCTGCTGGTCGATATCGGTGCGGCCGTAGCACGGCAGAATCAGCGCCTCCTTGCCGTGGAACAAATGGCTGCGGTTGAGCTTGGTACTGATCTGTACGGTCAGGTCGCAGTTCTGCAGGGCCGCCGCGGTACGCGGGGTGTCCGGGGTGGCCTGGGCGAAGTTGCCGCCCAGGGCAATGAACACCTTGGCGCGACCTTCGGCCATGGCGTGGATGGCCTCGACCACGTTATGGCCGTTGTCACGCGGCACCTTGAACTGGAAGCGCTGCTCCAGCGCGTCGAGCAGGAACTTCGGCGGACGCTCGTTGATGCCCATGGTGCGGTCGCCCTGCACGTTACTGTGCCCGCGTACCGGGCACAGGCCGGCGCCTGGCTTGCCGATGTTGCCGCGCAGCAGCATCAGGTTGGAAATTTCCTGAATGGTCGCCACCGAGTGGCGATGCTGGGTGATGCCCATCGCCCAGCACATGATCACGTTCTTGCCTTTGACGTACATGCGCGCGGCGCGCTCGATGTCGTCCAGCGCCAGGCCCGATTGCTCCAGGATCGACTCCCACGACGTGGCATCGATGGCCGCCAGGTAGTCGAGCACGCCGTCGGTGTGCTCATTGAGGAAGGTGTGGTCGAAAACCGGCTCAGCGTTGTTGTCCTGAGCCTCGCGCTCCCACTGGCGCAGGAACTTGGCCATGCCGCGCAGCACGGCCATGTCGCCGCCCAGTGCCGGGCGGAAGAACGCGGTGTTGGTCGGCTTGTCGCTGTTGGTCAGCATCTCCACCGGGTGCTGCGGGTGCTGGAAACGCTCCAGGCCACGCTCCTTGAGCGGGTTGACCACCACCACCTGGGCACCGCGTTTTACTGCATCACGCAGCGGGTCAAGCATCCGTGGGTGGTTGGTGCCGGGGTTCTGGCCCCAGACGAAAATTGCGTCGGCGTGTTCGAAGTCGTCGAACGTCACCGTGCCTTTGCCCACGCCGACGGCCTGCGACAAGGCTACGCCACTGGCCTCGTGGCACATGTTCGAGCAATCGGGGAAGTTGTTGGTGCCATAGGCGCGCACGAACAATTGATAGAGATAAGCCGCTTCGTTGCTGGCCCGGCCGGAGGTGTAGAACTCGGCCATGTTCTGGTCGGGCAGGTTGTTCAGGTGTTTGGCGATCAGCGCAAAGGCGTCGTCCCAGGCGATAGGCTTGTAGCGGTCGGTTTCCCGGTCGTAGACCATCGGCTCGGTCAGGCGGCCTTGATACTCCAGCCAGTAGTCGCTCTGTTCCAGCAGTTGCGTGACGCTGTGGCGGGCGAAGAACGCCGGGTCGACGCGGCGCTTGGTGGCTTCCCAGTTGACCGCCTTGGCGCCGTTTTCGCAGAACTTGACCATGCCGCTTTCCGGCGAGTCGCCCCAGGCGCAGCCCGGGCAGTCAAAGCCGCCGTTCTGGTTGGTCTTGAGCATGGCGCGCAGGTTCTTCAGCGCGTTGTCGCTGCCCAGCCAGGCCTGGGTCACGCTGATCAGTGCGCCCCAGCCACCGGCCGGACCCTTGTACGGCTTGTAGGCAGGTTTCGGTGTCTTGTCGGCTTGATGATGAGTCACGGTCGGTTCTCCATCGCAGGGCTGTAGACCCGCGGCGCACTGTGATGCGGCAGGTGAATCAGGTTGAGGTTATGGCTGCGCGCCCATTGCAGGGCAAGGCCGGTGGGCGACGACAGGCTGACCAGGGTCTGGATGCCTGCGCGCAATGCCTTCTGGATCAGTTCCAGGCTGCAGCGGCTGGTGACGACGGCCACGCCACCGGCCAGGGGAATGTCCTGGCGGATCAGTGCACCGATAAGTTTGTCCAGAGCGTTATGCCGGCCGATGTCTTCGCGGCTGAGCAGCAATTGGCCCTGGTTGTTCATGAACAGCGCGGCATGCACCGCGCCGCTGGACTTGCCCAGCGGCTGGAAGTCGCTGATGCGCTGGCGCAAGCCGTCCAGCCAGTGAATCGGTGGCAGCGGTGCCGGGGCCAAGGCATCGAGTTGCGGCAATGCCTGCTCAACCGCTTCGACACCGCACAGCCCGCAGCCAGTGGTGCCGGCCATCTGGCGGCGATTCTCTTTGAGCGCCCAGAACGCCCGGCTGGCGATTTCGACCTCGGCCTGCATGGCCGAGCCGCAGCCACTGAGGCTGAAGTCATAGATTTCGTCGCTTGACGCAATGATGCCGCTGCCCAGGCTGAAGCCGACAATGAAGTCTTCCAGGTCGGTCGGGCTGACCAGCATCACTGCCTGGCTGATGCCGTTGTAGGCAATGGCCAGCGCAACTTCTTCGGCCAGCGCGGTTTCGGCCGCCTGCAAGCCATCGAGGTGGGTGTATTGATAGGACTTACTGGCGCTGAGCGCAGGCGCATCCTGTGCCGACGCCGTGCTGACCGTGCGTTTGGCGTGCATGGGCTGGTATACCGGCAGATTGATAGCTCTAAGACTAGGCCGGTTGTCGGACTGCGTCTAATCGCTAGTTCTGATGCCGTGATAGATGACGTCGATCAATGCGCCTGCGCCGGATTTCTGCTCAGCGCCAGGCTGTGCACTGGCGCACAAGCCTGGCCAGCCGGTTATTTTTCGCTCAAGTCGAGACCGGTGCTCATCAGTTGGAAACACACCTGCGCCAAGGGCGAATGCGGTGCGGTGTTACGCATGATCAGGCCCAGCCGGGCCAGGGTGCGAGCGTCTTCGATGGGGTGCAGGCGCAAGGTGTCGCCCAGATCTTCCAGGCCCCCGGCCAGCGGCATGATTGCGCAGCACAGCCCGCCCTGGACGGCCTGCATCAACTGATGAACGGCGTCGGTTTGCAACAGCGGCTGCGGTTGCAGGCCACGGCTCTGGAAGTTGTGATCGATGGATTGACGAAAATGCATGCTGCCGGTCAGCAGGCCCAGTGGCAGATCCATCAGGTCGGTCCAGCTCAGGGGGTGTTCGCCGAACTGGAAATGGCGCTGATCATACAGCAGGCCCATATGGGTTTCGTTGAGCGGCAGGGCCTGGAAGCGGGTGGCGTCCAGCCGCTCGAAATACGACACGCCCAGGTCGATCTGGTTGCTCGACAACTGCTCAAGGATCTGTTCGGAACTGAGCGACGACAGGACGAACTGCAAGTTGGGGTGCAGTTGGTGCATGCGTTGCAGCAAGGGCAGCGGGTCGAAGCTCGACAGCGGCACTACGCCCAGGCGCAGCGTGCCGACCAGATGCCCACGGCAGGCGGCAGCTTCTGCCTGCAAGCCGTCATAGGCGGCCAGCACCGTGCGGGCCCAGGCCAGCACCCGTTCGCCCGGCGCGGTAAAACCTTCGAAACGCTGGCCGCGCTTGACCAGCTCCAGCTCCAGTTCCTGCTCAAGATTGCGCAGGCGCATCGACAGGGTGGGCTGGGTGATATTGCAGCGGGCAGCCGCCTGTCCGAAGTGCTGGGTCTCGTCGAGGGCAATCAGGAATTTCAGTTGCTTGATGTCCATCTTCACTCCGGGCGGTGGGCAGGCAGGCGACCGATTCTACGCATCCGTAACAGCTTTGAGACAGCCGGTTGCGTTGGTCGGCGCAACCGTTGCCGGCACCTGTGGCAACTATCGTTGTTGTGGCAGATGTCAATCAAGCCGTTAGGGAGGATGACCCGTGGGACTTATTGATTTCGTAAAAAGTGCAGGCGAAAAACTCGTCGACCTTATCACGCCGGGCCAGGCCGCTGCCCAGCAGCCTACTGCCGAGCAGTTGGCACACCGCCTCGATGAACTGGGTCTGGATAAGTCGAACGTTAATATCGCTGTACAAGATGGCAAGGTCGTGTTGACCGGCAATGTGGCGAATCAGGAACAGAAAGAAAAGATCGCGCTGGCGGCGGGCAATTGCGCAGGTATCGAGCAGGTTGATGACCAACTCACCGTCAGCGGCAGTCCCTCGCCAGGGGCTCAAGCGAACTTCGTGACGGTCGTATCGGGCGACACCCTGAGCAAGATTGCCAAGCGCGTCTATGGTGACCCGAACCAGTACCAGAAGATCTTCGAAGCCAACCAACCCATGCTCAGCCACCCGGATAAGATCTATCCGGGGCAGGTTCTGCGGATCCCCAACTGAGCGACATTAACCAGTAGAACTGTTTTGAATGTCCAGCCGCCTTCACGACCAGGGTCGTTCCCACTGTATTTCAAGGCAGGGTCGGGACCGACCGGGCAGCGGCTCCTACGCCGTTGTGAGCCCTTCGAGCAGTGCCAGGTAGTCACCGACGGCGGCGAACTCTTCAGTGTTTTTCGGCCCCTGCTGGCTGTCGGGTTCACTGACCGCCAGCAAGTGGGCAACACCGTAGGCCCGGGCGCTGCGCAGGATTGGCAGGGTGTCGTCGATGAACAGGCTGCGCGCCGGGTCGAAGGCTGTGTCGGCGTGCAGAGCGTCCCAGAACTGCGGGTTTTCCTTGGGAAAGCCGTAGTCGTGAGAGCTGATCAGGCGCTCGAAGTAGGGCGCCAGCTCAATGCGTTCCAGCTTCAACGACAGCGAGTCGCGGTGGGCGTTGGTGATCATGATCACCCGTTTGCCGGCGCGCTGGATAGCGGCCAGAAAGGTCTGCGCATCCGGGCGCAGCGCGATCAGGTGGGCGACCTCCAGCTTGAGTTCACGAATCGGCAGTTTCAGCTCGCGGCTCCAGAAATCCAGGCAATACCAGTTCAGGGTGCCGGCGTTATCCACAAACAGCGGCTTGATCTCAAGCCAGGCCATGGCTTCGCTGATGCCATGCAGCTCGGCGTAGCGCCGCGGCAGGTGGTGCATCCAGAAGTGCTGGTCGAAGTGCAGGTCCAGCAGCGTGCCGTCCATGTCCAGCAGGACGGTGTCGATCTCGTTCCAGGGCAAGTCAGGCATACCGGTTTCTCTGTTGGCGACTGAAGGAAGATCTGGCACAGATCATGGGCAAAGCCACGTATAGTACTGCGCTCTTGCCAAGGAGTCTGTCATGCGCCAGAAACCCGATGTGCTTGCCCGAGAAATCGTCGCCAGCAGCCGTCTGTTCCGTGTCGAAGCCGTGCAGTTGCGTTTTGCCAACGGTGCCGAGCGAACTTATGAGCGACTGGTAGGGCGCGGCACCGGCCATGGCGCGGTGATGATTGTCGCGATGTACGACGCCGATCACGCGCTGCTGATCGAGGAATACTGCGGCGGCACTGAAGAGTATGAACTGTCGCTGCCCAAAGGGCTGGTCGAACCCGGCGAAGATGTATTGGCCGCTGCCAACCGGGAGCTCAAGGAAGAAGCCGGGTTTGGTGCCCGGCAACTGGAGCATCTGACCGAGCTGTCGCTGTCGCCGGGCTACATGACCCAGAAAATCCAGGTGGTACTGGCCAGCGATCTGTATGAAGAGCGTCTGGAGGGCGATGAGCCCGAGCCGATCCGCGTCGACAAAATCAACCTGCGTGACCTGGCCAGCCTGGCGCAAAATCCCCGGTTCAGTGAAGGCCGTGCCCTGGCCGCGCTGTACCTGGCCCGTGATCTGTTGACCCAACGTGGACTCTACCTGCCATGAGCGAATTGCCTGACAACCTCCCCCATCCCCTGTTGGCCCCGGTCGTGGAACTGGCGCGGCGCGCCGGTGAGGCGATCCTGCCACACTGGCGCAGCGGCGTAGAGGTCACCGCCAAGGCTGATGATTCGCCGGTCACGGTGGCCGATCTGGCGGCGCACAAGGTGCTGGTCGAAGGTTTACAGGCTCTGGACCCGAGCATTCATGTGTTGTCCGAAGAAGATGCCGATATTCCCCAGGCTGAACGTGCCAACTGGCAGCGCTGGTGGCTGGTCGATCCGCTGGACGGCACCAAGGAGTTCATTGCCGGCAGTGAAGAGTTCACCGTCAACGTCGCCTTGATCGAACGCGGCCGGGTGGTGTTCGGGGTGGTGTCGATGCCGACCAACGGTCGTTGCTGGTTCGGCGGTGCGGGTCTTGGCGCGTGGCGCAGCGAAGTGGCCGGGCCGTGTGAGGCCATTGGGGTCCGTGACAGCGCTGGCGCCGGCCAGCCGTTCACCGTGGTCGCCAGCCGCCGCCACACCAGTGCGCAGCAGGAGCAACTGCTCAATGGCCTGGCCGAAGGGCTGGGTGAGCTGCAACTGACCAATATCGGCAGCTCGCTGAAATTCTGCCTGCTGGCCGAAGGCAGCGCTGACTGCTACCCGCGTCTGGCCCCGACCTCGCAATGGGACACCGCTGCGGCACAAGGCGTGCTGGAAGGTGCCGGCGGCGTGGTGCTGCAGCTTGATGGCGAGCCGTTCAGCTACCCGCCACGCGAGTCGCTGCTCAACCCGTTCTTCGTCGCCCTGCCAGCCAACGCCCCATGGCGCGCCCGCCTGCTGGAGCTGGCCCGCAGCTAAAGCCACGCCCGTAGGACCGGCTTCAGCCGGGAAGCGCGGCTAAAACGGATCGCCGCCCGGCTGCTCCTACAAGGCTCCGTGCTTGCTGAGCGGCCGTATCAGCGATGCACCACAAACTGCCCAATAAAACGCACCGCCTGTGCATCGCTCCCCTGTTCACTGATGAACGTATGCAGCTCCAGCCGGGCGCGGCCGCGGCGCTGGTAGGTCGTCAGAAACCGCTCCCAGGCAGCCTGTTCGGGGGCGGTGCAGCAGGCCACGGCGTCGCTGCGCACCGGTAGCGGATAACTGATCTGGCCGTCCTGAATCACGATATGCCCATCCTCGATACCGGCTTCGCGCAGGCGCAGGTGCAGCCAGCCCCAGCCGGCCAGCACCGCGCCGCAATACAGGCTGCCGCCAAACAGCGTGCTCTTGTGGTTGACGTTGGGAGCCAGCGGCAAATGCAGGCGCAAGCGATGCGCCTGCCAGTCGATGACCTTGACGCCCATCTCGCGGGTCAGCGGGATGTCGTGGTGCAGAAGCTGTTCCAGGGCCAGGGCCGCTGCCGGGTTCATTCGTGGTCATCCTGTGAGGTCTGGCTGTCGCCAAAGGTCAGGCCATGCTTGCGCAGTTTGTCATGCAGGGTCTTGCGTGGCAGGCCCAGCGCTTCGGCCAGGCTGCGCACCGAGCTGTGCGGGCGGGTCAGTTCGGCAGCGATCAGGGTGCGCTCGAAATGCTCGACCTGCTCGCTCAGGCCACCGCTGTTGACCGGCTCCTGTTGGCGGGTCATGCCTTCAAGTTCCAGCTCCAGGCCCAACGCAAAGCGCTCGGCAGCATTTTGCAGCTCGCGCACATTGCCCGGCCAGTTGTGGCGCAGCAGCAAGGCGCGTTGCCCCGGCCCCAGTTCGCGCTTGGCAATGCCATGACGCTGGCTGGCGCCGTCGGCGAAGTGTTCGAACAGCATCAGCACGTCTTCACCGCGCTCACGCAGCGGTGGAATGCGCAATGAGGCCACGTTGAGCCGGTAATACAGGTCAGCGCGAAACCGCCCCTGATCGGCGGACTGGCGCAGGTCCTCCTTGGTCGCAGCGATGACCCGGATATCCAGCGGGATCAACTGGTTGCTGCCCATGCGCTCGACGGCGCGTTCTTGTAGCAGGCGCAGCAGCTTGACTTGCACGTCCATGCTCATGCTTTCGATTTCATCGAGAAACACCGTGCCGCCATTGGCGAACTCGAACTTGCCGATGCGGCGCTTCTGCGCCCCGGTAAAGGCACCGGCTTCATGGCCGAACAGTTCGCTTTCGACCACCGACTCGGCCAGCGCCCCGGCGTTGATCGCCACGAAAGGCCCGCTGCGCCGGCTCGACAAGTCATGCAGGGCGCGCGCCACGACCTCCTTGCCCGCACCGGTCTCGCCAAGAATCAAGACGTCGGCACGGGTCGCGGCGAGGGCGCCGATCTGCTCGCGCAGGCGCAACATCGAGGCCGACTGGCCGACCAGACGGGTGCTCAGTTGCTGGCGGTCGCTCAAGGCCACGCGCAGGCTGCGGTTGTCCAGCACCAGTTGGCGCAGGGCCAGGGCGCGGCGCACGCTGTCGAGCATGGCATCGCTGGGGAAGGGCTTTTCGAGAAAGTCATAGGCCCCGGCGCGCATGGCCTTGACCGCCAGCGGCACGTCGCCGTGACCGGTGATCAACAGCACCGGCAATTCGGGGTCCTGTTCATGCAACTGGGCCAGCAGTTCCATGCCGTCCATGCCACTCATGCGGATATCACTGATGACTACGCCGGGCCAGTCACGGCTGATGCGGCTGGCCAGGCCGGTGGCCTCGGACAGGCTCAGCACCTTCAGGCCGGCCAGGTCCAGGGTCTGCTTCAGGGCCTGGCGCAGAAACGAGTCGTCGTCGATCAGCACCACTTGTACCTGGCTGTCGATGGCGGTGTCCGGACTCATGCAGAAAGATCCTCGGGAGGTTGAAGGTTGGCGCCGGAGACGCCGCAGCGCAGGCGCAGGGTAATCAGCGCGCCGCCAGTGGTGTGGTTGGCCATCAGCAGTTCACCGCCCAGGGCACGCATCAGGGTATCGCAGATCGCCAGGCCCAGGCCCAGCCCCTGGGTGCTGGTCTTGGTGGTGAAGAACGGCTCACGGGCACGGGCCAGTGCTTCCTGGGAAAAACCGGGGCCATTGTCGCGAATGTACAGGTTGACGCCCTCGGCGGTGGACTCGGCACTGATCCACAGCTTGCGCGGCGGGCCTTTCTCGGTCAGGGCGTCCAGCGCATTGGCCAGCAGGTTGCCGAGCACCTGGCGCAACCGGGTTTCACCGGCCTGGACCCACAGCGTGGCGGCCGGCAGGTCACGAATCAGTTCCACGTCCATGGCCCGCCTGCGCTTGGCCAGCAGGGCCAGGGCATCTTCCAGCGCCGGTTGCAGGGCAACGCTTTCCGGGGCGTGGGCATCGCGCCGGGCGAACGCGCGCAGGTGGGCGATGATCGAGGCCATGCGCCCGGTCAACTCGCCGATCAGCTTGAGGTTGCTGCGCGCGTCATCGGTGCGCTGATGGTCAAGGAGGATTTCGGCGTTGTCGGCATAGGTGCGGATTGCCGCCAGCGGCTGATTGAGCTCATGGCTGATACTCGCTGACATGGTGCCCAGCGCTGACAGTTTGCCGGCCTGGACCAGTTCGTCCTGGGCGCGAACCAGTTCCTGCTGGGCCTGTTCGCGCTCCAGCACTTCCTGACGCAAGCGGCTGTTGAGGCCTTCCAGATCACTGGTACGCTCCATTACCCTCTGTTCCAGCTCACGGCGCGCCTTGCTCTCGAAGGCCAGGCGATCCAGGTAGTGGCGGCGGCGTTGCATCATCAGGCTGAGCAGCAGCATCAGCACCAGCAGCGTCGCGCCGCCCACCGCGACAAAGGTCCGCACCGGACGGTCGATCAGTACCTTGGGGGCCAGTACATTGGCGGTCCAGCCGGTTTCTTCGATCTCTTGAGTCTGGGTCAGCCAGGCCCGTTCATCGAGCTTGAGTGGGCGTGGCTCGCGGGTCGGGTAGGGCTGGATGGCGCCGATCGCGGTTTTTTCCTGCTCGCTCAGCGGCCGGGTGGCATGGAAGCGCCACTCGGGGTTGGAGGTCAGAATCACCACGCCGTTCTGGTCAGTGAGCAGCAGTTGCACCGGGGTTTTGCCCCACAGCGACTCGGTGTAGTCGAGGTCTACCTTGATCACCAGGACGCCCACCACTTCGCTGCCTTCACGCACTGGCGCGGCAAAGAAGTAACCGCGCTTGGCCGACGTGGTGCCCAGCCCGAAAAACCGCCCCAGCTTGCCCGCCAGGGCTTCATTGAAATACGGCCGGAACGAGAAGTTGCGCCCGACGAAGCTGTCGCGCTGGTCGAAGTTCGACGAAGCGAGGGTACGGCCGTCCTTGTTCATCAGATAGATGACGTCAGCGCCGGTCTGCTGGGTGACCTCGCGCAGCGCATGGTTGGCACCGTCGATGGCGTTGAGGTCGGCCGGGGTGCTCAGGGCCGCGCGCAACGCTGGCAGATCGCCGAGGATGGGCGGCAGGGATTCGTAGCGGTGCAGGGTGGCAAGCAGGTTGGCCACATACAGGGCCAGGGTCTGACGGTTCTGGCTGGTCAGCTCATTGTGGTAATAGCGCTCGGCCAGATGCTCCAGCGGCCAGAGCAGCGGCGCCAGGCATATCGCCACAAGAGCGAGGCTGCGCCAGCGGGGGCGACGTGCGGGAGCGGGAGTGTGGGTCATCGTCTACTGGCGTCTTCAAAGGCTGGTTTTGCACCCTGCGCATGGCCGGGTGCATCAGCCCGTATTATGCCTGCCGTGGCTGACTCAGGCACTCCAGTAATGCCTGCTGCCAGTCTGGCTGGCTGACGCCCCATTCACGCTGCAGCTTGCTGCAGTCGAGCCGTGAGTTCAGTGGCCGAGTGGCGGGGGTCGGGTAAGCGCTGGTGGGGATCGGCTCCAGCCGGGCGCAGGGCTTGCCCTGAGCGGCCAGTTGCGCGCCAATCGCCTGAGCAAAGCCGAACCATGAGGTTTCGCCACTGGCGGTCAGATGGTACACACCCCATGCGCCGGGCTGACCGTCGCGCCAGCGCTCGATCAGTTGTCGGGTGCTGTGGGCGATGGTCCCGGCCCAGGTGGGCGCACCTACCTGGTCGGCCACCACCCGCAGTTCTTCACGTTCTTGCAGCAGCTTCTGCATGGTCAGCAGGAAGTTGCGACCGTACTGCGAATACACCCAACTGGTGCGCAAAATCAGATGTTGGCCACCGACCGCCTGGATCGCCTGCTCGCCAGCCAGTTTACTGGCACCGTAAACACTGAGCGGATTGGGCGCAGCCTGCTCGGTGTACGGCGCGGTGTGGCTGCCGTCGAATACATAGTCGGTGGAATAGTGGATCAGCGGCACGCCCAGCTGCGCAGCCGCTTCGGCGAGCAGGCCGGGGGCGGTGGCGTTGATGGTGTGGGCCAGATCGGTTTCGCTTTCAGCCTGATCGACAGCGGTATGCGCTGCGGCATTGATGATCAGCCCGGGCTGCCAGGCCCGCACCTGAGCCACGAGATTGCCCGGCTGGCTCAGGTCCAGCGCATCGCGGCCCAGTACCTGTAGGTCGCCGAGATCGGCCAGGCTGTGCTGCAAATGCCGGGAAACCTGGCCATGCTGGCCAGTGATGAGAATTTTCATACGAACAGTTCTGCCTCGCTCAGGCGCTTGCCCTGCTGGTCTTTGGCCGACAGCAGCGGGCTGAGCCCCTCCAGTTGCCAGTCGATGGCCAGTTCCGGATCGTCCCAACGAATGCAGCGTTCGGCCGCCGGGGTATAGAAATCGGTGGTTTTATACAAAAACTCGGCCGACTCGCTCAGCACCACGAAACCGTGGGCAAAGCCTTCGGGGATCCACAACTGGCGAAAATTGCTGGCCGACAGGCGTACCGCCACCCACTGGCCAAAGGTCGGCGAACTGCGGCGGATATCCACCGCCACATCGAGCACCTCGCCTGCCGTGACGCGCACCAGTTTGCCCTGGGCGTGCTCGATCTGATAATGCAGACCGCGCAGCACGCCTTTTTGCGAGCGTGAATGATTGTCCTGAACGAACTGCGGATTCAGGCCAGTGGCTTCGCTAAAGGCCCTGGCATTGAAACTCTCGTAGAAGAAGCCCCGATCATCGCCGAACACCTTGGGTTCGAGAATGAACACTTCGGGCAACTGGGTGGCAATCACATTCACTGGTTTTCCCCTGCAAGCTTGAACAGATATTGACCGTAACCAGTCTTGCCGAAGTACTGCGCACGCTCAAGCAACTGCGTCCGGTCGATCCAGCCGTTCTGGTAAGCGATCTCTTCAAGGCATGCGACCTTCAGGCCCTGACGGTGTTCGATGGTCTGCACGTAGGACGAGGCGTCGAGCAGGCTGTCATGGGTGCCGGTGTCGAGCCAGGCGAAACCCCGGCCGAAACGCTCGACCCGCAGATCGCCGCGTTGCAGGTAGGCATTGTTGACATCGGTGATCTCCAGCTCGCCGCGCGGTGACGGCTTGACGGCCTTGGCGATGCGGATCACGTCGTTGTCGTAGAAGTACAGGCCGGTCACCGCATAGCTGGATTTCGGTGCCTTGGGTTTTTCCTCGATGGACAAGGCCCGGCCGCTTTCGTCGAAGTCGATCACGCCGAAGCGCTCCGGGTCATTGACCCAGTAGCCAAACACCGTGGCGCCTTGTGTGTGTGCGGCGGCCTTGAGCAGTTGCTCACCGAAATGCTGGCCGTGGAAAATGTTGTCGCCCAGGATCAGGCACACCGGGTCGTTGCCGATAAATTGCTCACCAATCAGGAAGGCCTGGGCCAGCCCGTCGGGCCTGGCTTGTTCGGCGTACTGGAAATTGACCCCGAACTGGCTGCCGTCGCCCAGCAGGTTACGGTACTGCGGCAGGTCGTGAGGCGTGGAGATAATCAGGATGTCCTGGATGCCGGCCAGCATCAGCACCGACAGCGGGTAGTAGATCATCGGTTTGTCGTAGATCGGCAGCAACTGCTTGGATACGCCGAGGGTGATCGGGTGAAGACGGGTTCCGGAGCCTCCGGCAAGTACGATTCCCTTGGTCATGCAATAAGATCCTTGTGGTCAGTAAAGCCAAGTCGCTGGCCCTGATAACTGCCGTCCTGCACCCGGCGGCACCATTCCAGGTTGTCCAGGTACCAGGTGACGGTCTTGCGCAGGCCGGACTCGAACGTTTCTTCCGGGGTCCAGCCCAGTTGTTTATCGATCTTGCTGGCGTCGATGGCGTAGCGCAGGTCATGGCCTGGGCGGTCCACCACATGGGTGATCAGGTCGCTATAGCGGGTCACGCCTGCGGGGTGCTGCGGTGCCAGCTCTTCGAGCAGTGCACAGATGCCCTGTACCACATCGATGTTCTTCTGCTCGTTGTGGCCGCCGATATTGTAGGTCTCGCCGACCACGCCCTCGGTCACCACCTTGTACAGCGCCCTGGCGTGGTCCTCGACGTACAGCCAGTCGCGCACTTGCTGGCCGTTGCCATACACCGGCAGCGGCTTGCCCGCCAGCGCGTTGAGAATCATCAGCGGGATGAGCTTTTCCGGGAAGTGGAACGGCCCGTAGTTGTTCGAACAGTTGGTGACGATCACCGGCAGGCCGTAAGTGCGCTGCCAGGCGCGGACCAGGTGGTCCGAGGCGGCCTTGCTCGCCGAATAGGGCGAGCTGGGCGCGTACGGTGTGGTTTCAGTGAACAGGTCATCGGCGCCATGCAGGTCGCCGTACACCTCGTCGGTGGAGATGTGATGAAAGCGAAACGCCTGACGCTCGGCCGCCGGCAGCTTGAGCCAGTAGTTGCGGGTCGCTTCAAGCAGGCTGTAGGTACCGACGATGTTGGTCTGGATGAACTCGGCCGGGCCATCGATGGAGCGGTCGACATGCGACTCGGCGGCCAGGTGCATGATGGCGTGGGGCGCGAAGCGTTCCAGTACGGCGCTGACGGTCGCCTGATCGCCGATATCGGCCTGGACGAACTCGTAGCGGGTGTTGTTGGCAATCGAGGTCAGGGATTCGAGGTTGCCGGCGTAGGTCAGCTTGTCGAGGTTCAGGACTTCATGTCCGGTGTTGTCGATCAGATGCCGGATCAGGGCTGACCCGATAAAACCTGCGCCGCCGGTGACGAGTATTCGCATGTGCTGGCCTTTCTTCCTTAATGAAGGGGCGATTGAACGTTTATGCAGCATAGCTTGTGGGTGTGTGCCCATGTGCGCAAGCAGGATCAGGCAAGATGGCAGCCAAGGGTGATGAAAATATTCGATGATCCGGGTCAGGCGTGCCATAAATCTGCCGTCGCCAAACCGCAGGGTGCTGGGCGGTATCCTGCGCTCACTCTATAGTGGTGCGATTGCTGCGTTGTCGTTTGTCCCGGAATCTGTCAGCCGAGGTTGTTGCATGCCGCTTGCCACCCTGATCCGCCGCTCAAGCCTGCCCTGCCCGCAAGTGGGTGTCGACCAGGCCCTGTCATTGCTGCAGACGCATTACGGCCTCAGTGGCTCGCTCAAGGTGTTGGGCAGCCAACAGGACTGCAACCTGCTGCTCGACACCGGCACCCGGCGCTATGTGCTGAAGATCTGCCACGGCGACTACAGCACCCTGGAGCTGGCTGCCCAGCACGCCGCCCTGGAGCATCTGAGCGGCCGTCCAGGCATGCGCGTGCCAGCGGTGATCAGCGCCCTCAATGGCGAGCAGCTGCTGTCGCTGGAACTGGACGGGCAGGCGGTGCATGTCCGGCTGCTGGAATTCATCGACGGCCAGTCGCTGGGCAACGCCGGTTATCTGGGGCTTGAGGTGGTCACCGCGCTGGGCGAGCTGTGCGCCAGGGTCGATCTGGCTTTGCAAGACTTCAGCCATCCGGGCCTGGAGCGCATCCTGCAGTGGGACCCGCGGCATGCCAACGCGCTGGCCCGCCACCTGCTGCCGGTGATCGAGGACGGCGACGAACGGGTCTGCCTGCGCGAGGCCGTTGAACAGGCCCGGCAGCGCCTGACGCCGCTGATCCCGGCCCTGGCGCTGCAAGCGGTGCATCTGGATATCACCGAGCACAATGTGGTCTGGGCGCGTGACGGGCAACGCCACTGGCAGATGCAGGGGTTGATCGACTTCGGCGACCTGCTCACGACCTGGCGGGTGGCCGACCTGTCAGTGACCTGTGCGGCACTGCTGCACCATGCCGAAGGCGACCCGCTGTATATCCTGCCGGCAATCCGCGCCTATCACGCGCTCAACCCGTTGCGGGTCGAGGAACTCAAAGCGCTGTGGCCACTGATCGTTGCCCGCGCAACGGTGCTGGTGCTCAGCAGCGAACAGCAGGCCAGCGTCGAGCCGGGCAACCACTACATCCAGGCCAACCTGGAAGGCGAGTGGGCGATTTTCGATGTCGCCACCTCGGTGCCCATGGCGTTGATGGAAGCGGCGATTCTCGCTGCGGTTGGCGTTGCGATCGAGCCGTTGCCGCAACCTGCCTGGCGGCCGTTGCTGCCGAGCCTGGCCGGGCAGGGCTTCTGCAGCGTGCACCTGGGCGTGCTCAGCGAGCACTTCGAGGCCGGCAACTGGGAGCAGGACGGTATCGACGAACGATTACTGGCCCTGACCGCGCGCCAGGTCGGGCTGGCCGCCAGCCGTTATGGGGAATACCGCCTGTCGCGGACCCTGCCCGACAGCGCCCGTGAACCCGATACCTTTGCTCTGCATGTTGAACTGCACATGCCCGCCGGTACGCCGCTGCACGCGCCGCTCGATGCCACCCTGCGCCAGACCGCCGATGCGGCGCTGGTGCTGGTCGGCGAAAGCTTCAGCCTGCGGCTGTGGGGGGTGAACAGTACGCTGCCGTGCGCCACCTCATTGAGTGCCGGGCAGTTGCTGGGCACCTGTGATGGCATCCTGTTGCTGCAACTGTGTAGCGAGCCCGGCATCAATGCGCCCTTGTTTGCCACCCCCGGCTGGGCTGCGGCCTGGCGCCACCTGTGCCCGTCGCCGGCGGGGCTGCTGGGCTTTGCCTGTGATGCCGCGCCGTTGCCGGACCCGGCGGCATTGCTGGCGCGCCGCGATGCCAGCTTTGCCCGCTCACAAAAACACTACTACCAGGCCCCGCCGCAGATCGAGCGTGGCTGGCGCAACCACCTGATCGACATGCAGGGCCGCTCGTATCTGGACATGCTCAACAACGTGGCGGTGCTGGGCCATGGTCACCCGCGCATGGCCCGTGAAGCGGCGCGCCAGTGGTCACTGCTCAATACCAACTCGCGCTTTCACTATGCCGCGATTGCCGAATTCTCCGAGCGCCTGCTCAAACTGGCGCCGCCGGGCATGGACCGGGTATTTCTGGTCAATAGCGGCACTGAAGCCAACGACCTGGCGATCCGCCTGGCCTGGGCCTTCAGCGGCGGGCGCGACATGCTCAGCGTGCTGGAGGCTTACCACGGCTGGTCAGTGGCCACCGACGCGATCTCCACCTCGATTGCCGACAACCCGCAAGCGCTGACCACCCGCCCGGACTGGGTGCACCCGGTAACGGCGCCCAATACCTATCGTGGTCCGTTTCGTGGCCCTGCCAGTACCGCCGACTATGTACGCGATGTCGAACAGACCCTGGCCAGGCTGGACGAGCAGGGCCGCCAGGTGGCCGGTTTCATCTGCGAACCGGTGTATGGCAACGCCGGCGGCATCCCCCTGCCACCGGGCTACTTGCAGCAGGTTTACCAGCAAGTGCGCGAGCGTGGCGGGGTGACCATTGCCGACGAAGTCCAGGTCGGCTATGGCCGCCTGGGTGAGTACTTCTGGGGATTCGAAGAGCAGGGTGTGGTGCCGGACATCATTACCCTGGCCAAGGGCATGGGTAACGGCCATCCGCTGGGCGCCGTGATCACCCGCCGCGAGATCGCCGAGGCGCTGGAAGCCGAAGGCTATTTCTTCTCATCGGCCGGTGGCAGCCCGGTCAGTTGCCGGATCGGCATGGCTGTACTCGACGTACTGGAGCAGGAAAAACTCTGGGACAACGCCCGCACCACGGGCGCCCACTTCAAGGCCCGGCTGCAAGCGCTGACCGATAAACATCCGCTGGTCGGCGCCGTGCATGGCATGGGCTTCTACCTGGGTGTGGAACTGGTTCGCGACCCACAGACCCTGGAACCCGCCAGCGAAGAAACCGCCTACCTGTGCGACCGGCTGCGCGAGCTGGGCATCTTCATGCAGCCGACCGGCGACTACCTCAACATCCTCAAAATCAAACCCCCCATGTGCACCACCCGGCAAAGCGTCGACTTCTTCGTCGACAGCGTTTCCAGAGTCCTGCGTGAACTGGAGTGATTGTTGCTGCCGCTGCCGCTGTTTGAGCTTTTGCTCTTTGAGCCGGGTTATCACAGACACCGCCAAACGCGACGATTGGCGCAGGCCGAATGGAGGTGTTGCGTAGGGGGAGAACCGGCATGGATGCCGGTTCAGGCGCCCGCCCCATGGATGGGGCATTGGGCGCCGGCCCCCGGAGTGGCACCGGAATGAGGGAACCCCCGTAAGGGGGCCAAGACCGGAGCATGGCTTTGGTTACTTTGGCCATAACCAAAGTAACCCGCCCGTCGGGGCGGAACCGGCAGCGCAGGCAACCGCGGCAATGATCCTTACCCAGAGCGAAAGATCTTCGCGGCTAAAGCCGCTCCTACAACGTACGTCTGGTTTATCGATTTATATCGGTAAAAATTCGCAGTAGATATATAATTTGTTACTTGATTCATTTTAAATCCGATTTTTATCGGCTATAAAGACGCTCAGATTGTCATGGCGCTCTTGCTATGGTGATAAAACCCTCGAACTTCGACGGTCCCCCGGAGTCCTGATAACCATGACCACACTCAACAGCACCCCCCGCGCCGACGGCTTCCACATGCCCGCCGAATGGGCCGCGCAAACCCAGGTCTGGATGATCTGGCCCGAGCGCTCCGATAACTGGCGGCTGGGCGGCAAACCGGTGCAGGCCGCGCACGTCGAACTGGCCAAAGCCATCGCCCGCTTCGAACCGGTCACCGTCGGCGTCTCGGCTGCTCAATACGACAACGCCGTGGCCTCTCTGGATGTACCCAACATCCGGGTTGTAGAGATCAGTAACGACGACGCCTGGGTACGTGACACCGGCCCGACCTTCGTCATCAACCAGCACGGCGAAGTCCGTGGCGTCGACTGGGACTTCAACGCCTGGGGCGGCTTCGACGGTGGCCTTTACTGGCCATGGAACCGCGACTCGCAAGTGGCCGGCAAGATCCTCGGTATCGAGCGCAGTGCACGCTACGTCACGCCGGGCTTCGTGCTCGAAGGCGGCTCGATTCATGTCGACGGTGAAGGCACGCTACTGACCACCGAAGAATGCCTGCTCAACCGCAACCGTAACCCGCACCTGAACCGCGAGCAGATCGAGGCGGTACTGAGCGACAACCTCGGGGTCGACAAAGTCATCTGGCTGCCCGACGGGTTGTTCAACGATGAAACCGACGGCCATGTGGATAACTTTTGCTGCTACGTCCGTCCGGGCGAAGTGCTGCTGGCCTGGACCGACGATCCGCAAGACCCCAACTACCCCCGTTGCCAGGCGGCCTTGCAGGTCCTGAAGAACAGCCGTGATGCTCGTGGCAGAGCGTTCGTCGTGCACAAGATGCCGATTCCTGGGCCGCTTTTTGCCACCGCCGAAGAGTGCGCGGGTGTCGATAAGGTGCACGGTAGCCAGGAGCGCGATCCTTCGGTGCGGCTGGCCGGCTCTTACGTGAACTTCCTGATCGTCAATGGCGGCATCATTGCCCCCGCGTTCGACGACCCGCTGGACGCCACCGCGCTGGAAATTCTCCAGCGTGTATTTCCGGAACACGAAGTGGTCATGGTGCCGGGCCGTGAACTGCTGCTTGGCGGGGGCAATATTCACTGCCTGACCCAGCAGCAGCCGGCTCCACGCTACCAGGACGCCTGAGTCGCACGCGAGTTGGTCCTGTTTTTGCTGTGCTTTTGGTGAGAGAAGCCCATCCTCGGATGGGCTTTTTTGTGAGTAATACGCGGTCACATTTGGCTCTAAACCAAGTGGCCATTATTCGGATGGGCGGCTGGGCGATTCGCTTGGCTGTAACAAAGCCCCCGTAAATTTGCCCGCTCATGAACCAAGAGGTTGTCCCACTATGAACGCAGGTATCAACCCGTACTCGACGCGGGGTCTTTCTGCCAGTAGCGAGGCTCGACAGATCATGGCTGACTGGTTGCGCCTGACCCGGGTTGCCAAACCCGAGCCCGATGCCCGGATGACAATGCTGTTACAGCGTTATCCACATGGCTTGTTCAGCGAAGCAGAGCTGCAAGAGTTGCTCGTCATTCTTAAAGACTGATTCTCATTTACGCTTTAATGGCTCTGGAATAAGCCTTTGCGCGTTTGACACCCCGGCGGCGCAGGACTAGCATCCTGCCCCCAGCGGCTGTGGTCAGTCGTCATGTAAATGCATCAGTAGTCCACTGCGATGATTTCGTGCGGTTTTCAGCGGATCGATTCGATATCGACCCCTGCAAAGCCCAGAGCAACCCGAGGGGGGGTTGCGGCCACAGCGCGTTATTCAATCGCACATAGGGGAAAACAAGATGCTTAACAAACGTATTGGCGTACTCGCACTGGGCGTTCTCAGCGCCACTCAGGTCATGGCGCAAAGCCAGGCCGATTCCAAGGGGTTCGTCGAAGACAGCCATCTGACCCTGAACCTGCGTAACGCTTATATCAATCGCGATTACAAAGACACGCCGAGCAGCGCTCAGGACCCGGCCGAGTGGGGCCAGGCATTCATGGGTACCTTCAGCTCCGGCTTCACCCAGGGCACCGTGGGCGTCGGTGTCGATGCATTCGGCTACTACGCTGTGCGTCTGGACGGCGGCAAAGGCCGTAGCGGCGCGGGTGGTATCGACTTCTTCAAGCAAGGCGACAGCGGTCAGGCCGCTGATGACCTGGCCCGCTTTGGTGCCGCAGTCAAGGCACGGATCTCCAACACCGTGATCAAGTACGGCGACCAACAGCCAGCGCTGCCGGTCCTGAGCTACGACAACGGTCGTCTGCTGCCAGAGAGCTTCACCGGTACCTACATCACTTCCCAGGAAATCGAAAACCTGGAAGTGGTTGCCGGTCGCTTCACCAGCGAAGTGCGCAAGAGCGCCACTGGCCATGACAGCGGCGGCCTGAAAAGCATCAATGTCTGGGGTGCCAAGTACAAGTTCAACGACGCCTTCAGCGCGGCTTACTACGCTGCCGACAACGAAGACTCGGGCAAGAAGCAATACGTGAACCTGAACTACGTGTTCGCGCTGCCGCAAGACCAGTCGCTGACGCTGGACTTCAACGGCTACAAGACCAAACTGGATCGTGACTACGCGGCGGCCGATGACGCGCGTGACAACAAGATCTGGAGCCTGGCGGCTACCTGGGCTGTCGGTATCCACAGCTTCACCCTGGCGCACCAGCGCAGCAGCGGTGAAACCGGCTACGACTACGGCTTCTACAAGAGCGCGGGCAGCTACGGTGATGGCGGTAACTCCATCTACCTGGCCAACTCCTACTGGTCGGACTTCAACGGCAAGGACGAGCGCTCCTGGCAAGTGGCCTACGGCGTCGACCTGTCCGGTCTGGTGCTGCCTGGCCTGAGCTACAAGACTGCCTACGTGCGTGGCACCAACATCGACGACGGCGTGCACGATGGTCGTGGCGAAGAGCGTGAAATCTTCAGCCAGCTGACCTACGTGGTGCAGAGCGGTCCAGCCAAGGACCTGTCGCTGCGTCTGCGTAACTCGTTCCTGCGCGTGTCCGAAGATGCCAAAGGCTACAACCGCGAAGGTAACGAAACGCGGATCTTCGTTGATTACCCGATCAACGTCTTCTAAGAAGAGCGTTTAGTCGCGTAACTACATCGCGTAACAATAAGGCCCGCTTTTTGCGGGCCTTGTTGTTGGTGCCCTGAATATGAAAACGACCTTATCGGCGAAAAACGACAGCTGATGGCGCGCTGACATATCCAAGGGTCCGGCCTGCGCTATTCTCACAGGCTGGCATGCCGATGGAGTGGTCAGGCATTTGCGGCCGTTTGTGGTCAAGCATCTGATCTTTGGTGATGAAGTCGGGAGAGTAGGCATGACGGGTGCTCCACGTTTTCACGATTACTACTGCAAGGCTGACCGCATCATGCTCAGCCTGGTCTGGCTGTTGTTTGCCACCTCCCTGGGCCTGGCGTTCTGGTATGACACCTTTGGCCAGGCGATTGTCGTGGGGGGCGGGGTCGCGCTGCTGCTGAGCGCCATGCACAGAAGCCTGAGCGGCACCCGCTTGCTCCGCTGCTGTTTTGCGGTGGGCTTCATGGTCCTGGCGGCCCTGCATATCAACCAGGCCCGCGGCATGATCGAAGTCCATTTCGGCATCTTCGTGCTGTTGGCGGTGTTGACGGTTTACCGCGACTGGCTGCCGATTCTGGCAGCGGCACTGATTATTGCGGTGCACCATGTGCTGTTTCATGCCCTGCATCACGCCGGTTTCCCGGTGTACGTCATGCACCATAATGGTGGCTGGGGCACGGTTATGGTGCACGCCCTGTATGTGGTGGTCGAAACCGTGATCCTGATGTACCTGGCCCGTCACATCCATGCCGAAGCCACAGAAAGCCAGGACATGCTCGACAAGATGCTGGTTACCGCATCAAGACTGACCTCCGGCGACGCCGGTGTGTCGCGCAACCGTCTGCATGTACCGCTGGTTCAGCGTTTCGAGAGCTTCCTGCAACAACTGAGCGGGATGGTCGAGGGTGTGGTGCGTGACACCCAAGGGCTGGGCAAGCTGGGTAATGATTTGGCCCAGGCCAGCACCTCGCTGGAGAGCGGCGCCAAACAACAGCTGACCGAGATTGCCCGGATGACCGACGCCATGCAGCGCATGGGCGAGGGCATCAGTGATATCTCCGTGCATGTGGGGCAAGCTGTCCAGCAAGCCGGTGATGCCCGCGAGCAGGTCGCCGAATGTCGCGCCAGCGTAGACCGGGCGCAGCGCGAGATACTCGAACTGGCCAGCTCGATCAACCAGACCGACAAGACCGTTCAGGCCCTGGCCAGCCAGTCTCAACAGATCGGCACGGTGCTGGATGTGATCAGCAGCATTGCCGAGCAGACCAACCTGCTGGCGCTTAATGCGGCCATCGAGGCGGCGCGGGCCGGCGAGCAGGGCCGGGGCTTTGCCGTGGTGGCCGATGAGGTGCGCAGCCTGGCCCAGCGCACGGCGGTTTCGACCCAGGAAATTCAGGGCATCATCAGCGGCCTGCAGCAGGACAGCCGTCAAGCGGCCACGGCCATGCAGGGCAGCCGCCAGGGTGTGGACCGCTGTGTGCAGGACAGCCAGCGTGCGGCTGAATCACTCAAGGCCGTGGGCGTCGGCATTGGCTCGATCAGCGAACTCAACGGTCTGATCGCCGCCACCACCGACGAGCACTCTTGCCTGGGCCAGACCATTGCTAAACAGCTGATCGCCGTGCAGGACATTGCCGAACACACCGCCGACAATATCAGCGTCCTGGCCCAGAGCAGCCAGCGCCTGCCGCCGCTGGCGATGCGCCTGGAAAGTCTGGGGCAGACCTTTCAGCGCTGACCCGGCAGCCTGATCACCAGCGCACCCGGCCCGGTCAGTGCCAGCCCGGCAAACAGAGTCACGAACAGCCAGCCGAACTGGCCTTGTTCCAGGCTCCAGTCCGGGTGCACCACCAGCAAGGCCACCAGCAGCAGGAACAGGATCGGCAGGCAGGCCAGACGGGTGGCGATGCCCAGAGCGATCAACAGCGGGCACAGCAGCTGGGCGAACAGCGCTGCCAGCAGGGTTATGTGCGGGCCAAGGCCCAGCGGGTCGTCGATGTGTTGCAGCTCGCTACTCCAGTTGAGCAGCTTGGGCAGGCCATGGAGCTTGAGCATCAACAATGCGGCGCACACCCGCATCAACAGCAAACCAAGGTCCAGCAACCGGGCCGCAGCCTGGCTGGAGAGTCGGGGCAGGGGCATGGCAGGCACTCGTTGGGAAACCGGGCCTGACTATGGCGATATTGGCCGGCGAATGATTGCGTGGATGTGCGCTCTTGCGTTGCCGTTGCCGTTGCCGTTGATTTTGATCTTCGAGCCGAGATGGCACAAACGACGCGAATCGCGACTTGGGTGCAGGCCGAGGGCAGGCGTCGATTTGGGGGAGAAACCGACATGGATGTCGGTTTCAGGTGCGCTGGGCAGGACGCCCATCGCGCCGGCCCCCGAATCGGCGCCGGACGGAGGGAAGTCCGCCCGCAGGGCGGACCCAAACCAGGAGCAAGCGGTTTTCCCCTATTTTGCCAAGCACAAAATAGGGTCGCCCAGCAGGGCGAAACCTGCGGTTCAGGCACCTCGCTCAGGGATTTTCCATTGCTCGGGAGAACATCGCAGCCAGCTAGCTTTAGTGGCGATGCTTTTCGCGGCTAAAGCGGCTTGTACGACAAGATCTGGGGCAATTAAGCACAAGCGTGCAAGCTGAGGGGCCTGCTTGCGGCGATAGTGGAGGCTTTTCTGGCTGGCCTGCCAGCCGGTCTCATTGACGTCGAGTAAACCATGACCTCCACCAGCCCCCCGACCGCCTCGCCCTGGAAGCCTTTGCAGGTAAAAGTCTTTCTCTGGCTGTGGCTGGCCAGCATTGCCTCCAATATCGGCACCTGGATGCACGAGGTCGGTTCCGGCTGGTTGATGACCAGTCTGTCGGCCAGCCCCCAGGCCGTGGCGTTGGTGCAGGTTGCCGGGGCCTTGCCGGTATTTTTGCTGGCGCTGCCGGCCGGGGCGCTGGCCGATATCGTCAACAAGCGGCGTTATCTGTTGATCGTGCAGTTGTGGATGGCCGCTGTGGCGTTGGTGCTGACCTTGCTGACCCTGAGCGGGCAGATGACGGTGACGCTATTGCTGCTGCTGACCTTTGCCATGGGCATTGGCAGTGCGCTGATGATGCCGGCCTGGTCGGCGCTGGCGCCGGAAATCGTTGATCGGCAAGACGTCCCGGCGGCGGTGGCGCTGTCGAGCCTGGCGATGAACGTCGCCCGCGCCATCGGCCCGGCCATCGCCGGGGTGCTGGTCAGCCTCAGTGGTCCGTGGCTGACCTTTGCGCTGAACAGCGTCTCGTTTCTGGCGGTGATCATTGCCCTGTTGGCCTGGCGCCATCGGCCGGAGCCTTCCGTTCTGCCTGCCGAGCGCTGGCTGGGCGCGATGCGTGCCGGGGTGCGTTATACGCGTGGCTCACAGCCGTTGCGTGCGGTGCTGGTGCGCACCGCGGCGTTCTTCAGTGGTGCGGTGGTGGGCATGGCCTTGCTGCCTTTGCTGGTCCGTCGCGAGATCGGCGGCAGTGCGCTGGATTACGGGATCCTGCTGGGCTGCGTAGGTGCGGGGGCGATCTTTGGCGCCATGCAGTTGCCGCGTCTGCGGGCCCGGTTCAGCCCCGACACCATCGTGCTCGGTGCCAGTCTGGTGTATGCCGCTGTGCTGTTGGGGCTGGCCTGGATTCGTTCGATTATCGGCCTGGCACCGGTCATGCTGATCAGCGGCATGGCCTGGATCGCGGTGCTCAGCAACCTGCAGGTGGCGGTGCAGACCAGCGTCGCGCCCTGGGTGCGGGCGCGTGCGGTGTCGTTGTACATTCTGGTGTTCTTCGGCTGTTCTGCCGCTGGCGCGGCGGCCTGGGGAGCGCTGGCCAGTCATGTATCAATGAGCGCGGCGTTTATCGGCGGTGCTGCGGTGCTGACCCTCGGGCTGGCGCTGCGCGGGCGCTTCCCGTTGCCGACCAGCCAGATTGAAGACCAGCAGCCTTCGCAGCACTGGCCGGCACCGATTCTGGATGAACAGATGAGCGCTGAACGCGGGCCGGTGATGATCACTGTGGAATATTGCATCGCGGCTGAACATGCCGCGCAATTCCACCAGGCCATGCAGGCGGTCAGCCGCATGCGCAAGCGCAACGGGGCATTTTCCTGGGGGCTGATGCAGGACAGTGAGAATCCGCGTCGCTGGAAAGAGTACTTCTTTGAAGAGTCGTGGCTGGAGCACCTGCGCCACCATAACCGGGTGACCCGTGCCGACCAGAAGCTGGAGGCGGCTGCCCGGCGCTTTCAGGACAAGGCTGTAGAGGTGAAGATCAGCCACCTGTTGGCGGCCAGAGGGTAAGCCTCCGGCCACCAGATAGCAGGCGTAATCAGGCGACCTTGAAGCGGTTCACCAGGTGCTGCTGATGCTCGGCCAGGCGTGCCAGTTCCTGACTGGTCACCGCGGTCTGCTGGGCACCGGCGCTGACCTGGATGACCAGGTCGTTGATCTCGTTGACGTTGCGGCTGATGTCATCGGCCACCGCGCTCTGCTCTTCGGCCGCCGAAGCGATCTGGATCGTACGGTCGCTGATGCGGCCCACGCCTTCGGCGATTTCGTCGAGCAGGTCACCGGCACGTACGATGTTGCTGGCGCCGGCCTGGGCTTTGCCGAGGGTCTGCTGCATGGACTGGGTGGCACGGTCCGAGCCGTTCTGCAGGTTGGCGATCATCTGCTGGATACTGCCGGTCGACTGCTGGGTCTTCTGCGCCAGGCTGCGCACCTCGTCAGCGACCACGGCAAAGCCGCGACCGGCTTCACCGGCGCGTGCTGCTTCAATGGCGGCGTTAAGGGCCAGCAGGTTGGTCTGCTCGGCGATGCCACGAATGACATCAAGCACCGAAGAAATCGAATCGCTTTCCTGTTTCAGCTCGCCAATGATTTTCGCGGTTTCCTCGGCCTGGCTGGACAACTGGTGAATCAGCTCGATGGTGTTCGCGACTTCGCTGCGACCATCGATGGTGCTCTGGTTGATCTGCTGCGACATCTGCGCGGCATCGCTGGTGCTTTGTGCCACATCGCGCACCGTGGTGCTCATCTCGGTAATGGCTGCGGCTACCAGTTCAGTGCTCTGGCGTTGCTGCTCGACACTGCGGCTGGTCTGCACGGTGACCGCCGACGACTCTTCGGCCGCGGTGGCGACCTGCGCCGTGGCGTTGCTGATTTCCTGGATGATGTTGGTGATTTCCACCGCCATGCTGTTGAGGTTGGCCGAAATCTGGCCGAATTCATCACGGCTCTGGTAGCCGGAGCGGGCGGTGAGATCACGCTGCGATAGCTTGAGCAGTACGCCATTCACATCACGCACTGCCAGGTCGATGTTATGGATGATCAGGTAGGCCAGGGCCGACACTGCGAGCAGCGAGATCAGCACGGCAGTGATGGTCAGCCACAGGACCTGGCTGGCACTGTCACGTGCCTCTTGGGCGAGTATGGCGACCTTCTGACTGAGGTTGTTCTCCACCTCACCCATCAGGTCGATGCGGCGGGTGGAGGTTTCAAACCAGGATTCGGGTTTTACCCCCAGCGCGGTGCCCAGGGGCAATTCGAATGCCTGGCGTTGCAGGCGGCCGACTTCCACGGCGCTGGCATCTTTCATCCGCTCGTCGAGTTGCTGCAGTAGTTCACCTGGCGCCTTGCGGCGGAAGTTTTCCGAATAGGCGGTAAATTCGCCCAGGTTGCGGCTGAAACGCGACAACAGGTTGGCATCGAAGCTGTTCTGGCTGAACACCAGGCCCAGCACGACCCGCTCGCGCCCGGCGCGCTCTTTCATTTCGATGAACTGATTCAGGGCACTGAGGGCGTGAATGATCTCTGGGTCGTTGATCCGCGCTTCAAGAGAATGGGTGAAGCCGATCAGCTTCTGGATGGCCTCGGTATAACGGGCGCCGGACTCGGTGCTGGTGATGCCCAGCGCGTCGACCTGGCTGCGCAAGGCCTGCAGGCCATCGAGCGCACCCAGTGCATTGTTCAATTCGCCGGCGCCTTCGGTCGACATTGCCCTGACGGCCGCCAGTGACTGGTTGACGCTCTGGCGCATGGTTGCCAGCTCGTTACGCATCGAATTGCCCTTGCTGCCCAGATAGACGCCGCTGGCGCCCCGCTCGCGCTGCAGGGTGGTAATCAGTTGGCTGATTTTCTGCGCGATGGCCGTGGCTCGTACGGTGTTGTCCATGCTTTGCAGGATTCGGGTGTTCTCCACGACGCTGCTGGTGGCGAACCACAAAAAACCGAGTGAGGGGAGTAACAGTATCAGCAGCAGCTTTAAGCGCAGGGGGGCATTCTTGAGCATAGTCCTTCGAGCCTCAAATTATTTGATCCACTGATTCATGTAGTGGTTGCCAAGCGGTTGATAGACCTTATCGTCGCGACCGACGAAAAGTTGATGGCGCAAACAGCGTTAGTTGAACGAATGGTCAATACTGATCCGTCGATAATCGCCTTCCGTTGGCTTGAAGCTCTCTATGACGCGGGTTGTGGCCTGTGGAACAGTTTTCGGCCAGTTGGAGTTTTTTCCTGCTCATTTTTTGAAGCAAAAGACGTACCCGGCTACTGACACGCAGGACTCTATCGACAGGTGGCAGGGCGTTATTGATCTGCATCAGTAAGGCGTTGCGTCGGCTGGTTTAGCCTGCCTTGAGGGCCATTCAGCGCTGAGCTGCGTGGCCTACAGAAGGAACTGCCCATGAAACTCGCTCTATTGAGTGCTCAACCCTACGATCAACGGTTTTTTGATGAGGCCCTGCAACGCGATTGCCTGGCCGGTGAGGTCGCCCTGAGCTACCTGACACCGACCTTGAACCGCGACACGGTCAGGCTCGCGCAGGGGTACGATGCCATTTGCGTATTCGTCAACGACCAACTGGATGCCGCCGTGCTGGAGGCGCTGGCAGGCTTCGGTGTCAAAGCGATCCTGTTGCGGTGCGCAGGCTTCAACAACATCGATCTGGAAAGCGCGGGGCGCCTCGGGCTGTTCGTGGCGAGGGTGCCCGGTTATTCGCCCGAAGCGGTCGCCGAGCACACCCTGGCACTGGTCATGACCCTCAACCGGCATACCCATCGCGCCTACAATCGGGTGCGTGAAGGCAATTTCATGCTCGAAGGCCTGCTGGGCTTCAACCTGCACGGCAAGACCGTGGGCATTATCGGCACCGGGCAGATCGGCCTGGCCACGGCGCGGATCTTCAAGGGCTTTGGCTGCCGTATGCTGGGTTATGACCCGTTTGAAACCGCCGTCTTCAGCGGCGTGGGTGAGTACGTGACGCTTGGCCAATTGCTGGCCGAAGCGGACATCGTCAGCCTGCATTGTCCGCTCAGCGACACCACCCGCCATCTGATCCGCGCCGAAACCCTGGCGCAAATGAAGCCCGGCGCCATGCTGGTCAACACCTCGCGCGGCGCACTGGTCGACACCCTGGCGGTGATCGAAGCCCTCAAATCGCGGCAGCTCGGGTCATTGGCCATCGACGTCTATGAACAAGAGAGCCAGCTGTTTTTCCATGATCGCTCCAGCGATCGTATCGACGACGAAGTGTTCCTGCGCCTGACCACGTTCCCCAATGTGCTAATCACCGGCCATCAAGGCTTTTTCACCCGTGAGGCACTGGATCAGATTGCCGAAGTGACGCTGGATAACCTGAGGTGTTTTGTGCAGGGCGAGCGTTGCGCCAACAGCCTGGTTTGAGTCCTGTACGCTGCGGCCCGGTGGGCGCTCGCAGCAACATCTGATCCCGTAGGAGCAGCTTCAGCTGCGAAGAAGGGGTTCCAAAGCTATCCCTTAGGCCAACCCCCGTAACCACTCCAGCAAATCAGCCTGCAAACTGCCGGCTTGCAGTGGCTGCGGCGACAGCAGGCAATAGCGCGAGCCGTCTTCGACAAAGCCCAGAGGCGCGATGAGTACGCCGCTGGCCAGGTCGTCGCGCACTAGATGCCAAGGACCGATCGCCACGCCAAGGCCGGCTACCGCAGCTTGCAGGCTGAAATAGAAATGCTCGAACACTTGCCCCGGCGGCTCGGGGTACGTTTGGTCGGCAGCCGTGGCCCATTCGGCCCAGGCTTGCGGCCGGGTGCGAGTGTGCAGGCAGGTCGCATCGCTGCGCAGTGCAGCAGCGGGTTTGTCCGTGTTGAACCAGGCCGCCAGTTTGTCCGGGCGGCAGACCGGTCCGACTTTTTCCACAAACAACGGCTCGGCACAATAATTGTCTGGCCAGCAGAAGTCATCGCGGCGGATTGCCAGATCAATACCGCTACTGAACGAAAACGGCCCGCCGCCGGCAACCAGGTGCATATCGATGCCCGGATGCCTTGCTTGAAAGGCCGGCCAGCGCGGAATCAGCCAGCGCATCAGCAAGGTTGGCTCGCACGACAAGACCCAGCGCCGCTGCTGGCGGGCACTGGCCTGTAACTCGGCCACTGACTGGCGGATCACGCCCAGACCATCGCCCACCGCCCGCGCCAGCTTGCGCCCGGCTTGGGTCAGAAATACCCGGCGGCTACGGCGCTCGAACAGCGCCAGGCCCAACTCGTCTTCGAGCAAGCGCACGGCGCGGCTGACCGCGCCGTGGGTCAGGTGCAACTCGGTGGCCGCCTTGGTGAAGTTTTCATGCCGGGCAGCGGCCTCGAAACAACGCAGAGCCAACAGCGAGGGCAGGCGAGCTTCGAAAAATGGTGAGTCTGACTCACCATTACGGTCAGAAAACATCGTTAATCATCCGCCAGAACCCCGGTTAGCATCGTGCTTTTATGGATGACGACAGGATAAGCCATGACCGAATGGATAGCTGTAATCACGATTACCTTGCTGGCGGTGATCAGCCCCGGCCCGGACTTTGCGATGGTGACCCGCAACAGCCTGATGCTGTCGCGCCGCGCCGGGGTATTTACCGCGTTGGGTATTGGCCTGGGCGTATTGGTGCATGTCAGCTACACCTTGGTCGGCGTGGGGCTGCTGATTCAGCAGTCACTCTGGCTGTTCAATGCCATCAAACTGGCTGGCGCCGCTTACCTGATCTACCTCGGTGTGAAGATGTTACTCGCCAAGCCCGGCGCAGTGGCGACCGCAGCAGCCGCCTCGATGTCCGACGCAATGGCATTGCGAACCGGTTTGCTGACCAATGCCCTGAACCCGAAAACCACGATCTTCATCGTCAGCCTGTTCATGCAGGTGGTGCGGCCTGATACGTCACTGGCGACGCAGATCGGCTATGGCGCGTTCATCTCGCTGGCGCATATGGCCTGGTTTGCACTGGTTGCGATGTGCTTTTCGGCCGGCGCCTTGCGTGAGTGGCTGCTGGGGGTAAGGCACTGGGTCGACCGGGCATTTGGCGGGTTGCTGGTGGGGTTTGGGGTGTTGCTGGTGGGGCAGAACGGCGAGCATTGAGGGGTTGGGAGGAAATGCGCCCTCGCTGGCGTGAGCTGCATGGACTTGCGGAGTCGGTAGCCTGAGCGGGAGCGAGTAGGGGAGCAACCGAAGCACAAGCCTGTAGAATCAGCGTTACACGACCGGATTCGATCACCCCGAACAGGAAGCCTGCATGAGTCAGACCGTCCCTCCAATCAGCCTCGAGACACTACTTGGCCTCCTCCAGATCGGTGAAGATCAGGAGGTCGAGTTCAAGTCGGCTGCCGGAGGGCTACCCAAGACCTTGTGGGAAAGTCTGTCGGCGATGGCCAATAGCGAAGGCGGTATTGTCGTGCTGGGCGTGGTCGAGCGCCGTGGTACATTTGATATCGAGCCTCTCGGCAATCCCCAAGGGTTGCAGAAAGTGTTTTGGGATACTCACAACAACCCTCAAAAGCTCAGCGCTCCGCTCTGTCGTGATGATGACGTGACTCTGATTCCTGTTGCCGGCGGTACGGTCATGGCCATTCAGGTCCCTCGTGCACGCCGTCAGCAACGTCCGGTGTTCATCAATGGCAATCCGTTGATTGGCAGTTACAAGCGTAACCATGAGGGTGATTACCGCTGCACGGAACACGAAGTGCGGCAAATGCTGCGCGATGCCTCTGACGAGGCTCAGGATAATCAAGTGTTTCCTGATTTTGATCGCAGCGACTTCGATCCGGAAACCTTGGCGGCCTTACGCAATCGGTTTTCCGCACGTGACCCTGACCACCCTTTTCTGGCACTGGATGAGCAGGGCTTTCTTGAAAGTCTTGGGGCGTGGCGACGTGATCGTTCAACCGGCCGACAAGGGCCGACACTGGCCGGTCTGCTTATGTTTGGCAAGGAACGTAGCCTGCTGGATGCTCTGCCCTACTATCAGTTGGACTATCAGGAGCAGCTCAGTGACGACGCTGATGTTCGTTGGACTCATAGACTGACGCTGGACGGCAAGTGGGCGCCCAATCTGTTCAACTTCTATTACCGGGTATTCCCGCGTCTGAGTCGCGAACTCGATGTGCCATTCAAGATTGACCATCATGGCACCCGGCAGGGGGAGACACATGTTCACGAAGCGCTGCGCGAGGCCCTGATTAATGCAATGGTGCATGCCGATCATCTGTCCAGCCGGCCAATCACCATCATCAAGCGTCGCGATGCCTTTGTATTTACTAATCCCGGTTTGCTACGGGTGCCACGTGACCAACTGTATCAGGGCGGTGTCAGTGATCCGCGTAATCCCAACCTGCTCAAAATGTTCCAGTTACTCGGGCTTGGAGAGCGTGCGGGCTCTGGATTTCAGAGAATCGTGCGTGCCTGGCGCGAGCAGAACTGGCTGGAGCCGCTGGTCTCGGAAGATGTGACATTGGAGCTTACCCAAGTGAATCTGCCTCTGGCCAGCATGATTCCCGAAGCTGTCGAGCGTGAGTTGCGGGCACTGGTGGGGGAGGCCTATCCGACTCTGGATGATCTGAGCCGGATCATTCTGATAATGGCTCATCGTTTCGGAGAGGTTCGCAATCTCGATTTGCAGGCGTTACGTCGTGAGCATCCCCGAATCATCGGCGAGCGTCTCGGACAATTGGCCAAGTCTGGCTGGTTGAGCAAGAAAGGGCACGGCAAAGGCACTCGCTACCATTGGCCAACCGGTCCGACACAGGATTTGTTGACGCCTGCGAATGATCCGGAGCATGCCATCGGACCCGCTACCCCCGAAGTCACCCCCGAAGTCACCCCCGAAGTCACCCCCGAAGTCGTGAGTGATGATTTGCTGCGTCTTGTCGGGGTCATGCAAGGCGAAATGAGCCGGACTGAGATTCAGGGCAGGCTGGGACTCAAGGATGAAAAACACTTCCGCGAGGGTTACCTGGGGCCGGTCTTGCAAGCAGGAATTCTGGAAATGACCATCCCTGACAAACCCCGCAGCCGCCTGCAGAAATACCGCCTGACCGCTAAAGGGCGCACCATGCAGGTCACGTTGCAGTCAAAGCCTGGATGAGCCATAACGAAAAAAGGCCCAGGTTTTCACCTGAGCCTTTTCATATATGGCGCACCTGGCGGGATTCGAACCCACGACCCCTGCCTTCGGAGGGCAGTACTCTATCCAGCTGAGCTACAGGTGCAACGCGGGCGCCATAATACTCATCTGAACGCCGTGCGTCCATGCTGGCGAGCATGTGTTGTTGATTTCGCACGATTTATTGCCTGAAAGTGACATTTCGGCCAACGAGACTTGCACCGGCTGGACGTGGCGTTCTTTTTTTCGAACGGGCTCTTGTCCTTTTTTCTGCCTATGCCTACGATGCGTTTGAGATTTCAAACGCTCCTGTTCGGCCTTTCGGCCTGCTAAGCTTTGCGCGCCGCAGGAAAAGGCGAATTCATTTGTTAATGGTGCCCTGTGGCGGCGCCGTTTCTTTCTATCAGCTTCGCTGCGCCCGCGCGCGGTGTTTATCGGAGGCCGACATGCAGCTCAAGGATTCCAAACTGTTCCGCCAGCAAGCCTATATCAATGGTCAGTGGCTGGATGCAGACAGCGGTCAGACCATCAAGGTCAACAACCCGGCTACCAACGAGATTCTGGGCTCTGTGCCGAAAATGGGCGCTGCCGAGACCCGTCGTGCCATTGAAGCCGCCGACAAGGCGCTGCCGGCCTGGCGTGCACTGACCGCCAAAGAGCGTGGCGCCAAGCTGCGTCGCTGGTTCGAGCTGATGATCGAGAACCAGGACGACCTGGCTCGCCTGATGACCCTGGAGCAGGGCAAGCCGCTGGCCGAGGCCAAGGGCGAGATCGGTTACGCCGCATCGTTCATCGAGTGGTTCGCTGAAGAAGCCAAGCGCGTCTACGGTGACGTGATTCCTGGCCACCAGCCAGACAAACGCCTGATCGTGCTCAAGCAGCCCATCGGTGTGACTGCGGCCATTACCCCGTGGAACTTCCCGGCGGCGATGATCACCCGTAAGGCCGGTCCTGCTCTGGCGGCCGGTTGCACCATGGTGCTCAAGCCTGCTTCGCAGACGCCTTACTCCGCTCTGGCTCTGGCCGAGCTGGCTGAACGTGCCGGCATTCCGGCTGGCGTGTTCAGTGTGATCACCGGCAGCGCCGGCGAAGTCGGCAGCGAACTGACCGGCAACCCGATCGTGCGCAAGCTGTCGTTCACCGGCTCGACCGAAATCGGTCGTCAGTTGATGGCCGAATGCGCCAACGACATCAAGAAAGTCTCCCTGGAGCTGGGCGGTAACGCGCCGTTCATCGTGTTCGACGACGCTGACCTGGATAAGGCCGTTGAAGGCGCGATCATCTCCAAGTACCGCAACAATGGTCAGACCTGCGTGTGCGCCAACCGTATCTACGTGCAGGAAGGCGTCTATGACGCGTTCGCCGAGAAGCTCAAAGTGGCTGTCGCCAAGCTCAAGATCGGCAACGGTCTGGAAGAAGGCACCACCACCGGCCCGCTGATCGACAGCAAAGCCGTGGCCAAGGTTAAAGAGCACATCGACGACGCCGTGAGCAAAGGCGCCAAGGTGCTGTTCGGTGGCAACAGCCTGGAAGGTACGTTCTTCGAGCCGACCATTCTGGTCGACGTGCCGAAGACTGCCGCCGTGGCCAAGGAAGAGACCTTCGGTCCTCTGGCGCCGCTGTTCCGTTTCAAGGACGAAGACGATGTCATCGCCATGGCCAACGACACCGAGTTCGGTCTGGCCTCTTACTTCTATGCTCAGAACATGAGCCGCGTGTTCCGCGTTGCTGAAGCGCTGGAGTACGGCATGGTGGGTATCAACACCGGCCTGATCTCCAACGAAGTGGCACCGTTCGGCGGTATCAAGTCCTCGGGCCTGGGCCGTGAAGGCTCCAAGTACGGCATCGAAGACTACCTGGAAGTCAAATACCTGTGCCTGTCGATCTGATTCGATAGCGGGTTTTGCAGCCGGTGGGGCGCGAGAGCGACGCTTCACCGGTTTTGTTGTACCGCAACCTGTAATGGTGGCCGAGAGGCCGCGCCAGTCGATCATCGTATGCTGGCCCGGTTCTTCCTGCTGCTGAATCCTTGCAACACGCCGACGATGAGCGGCGAATGAGGACCCCATGAGCAAGACCAACGAATCCCTGCTGCAACGCCGTGCCGCCGCTGTTCCACGTGGTGTCGGCCAGATCCACCCGATTGTCGCCGAGCGCGCCGAGAACGCCACTGTGTGGGACGTCGAAGGCCGTGAGTACATCGACTTTGCGGGCGGCATTGCAGTACTGAACACCGGCCACCTGCACCCCAAGGTCGTGGCTGCCGTTCAGGAACAGCTGACCAAACTGTCGCACACCTGCTTCCAGGTACTGGCCTATGAGCCGTACATCGAACTGTGTGAAGAAATCGCCAAGCGCGTGCCGGGTGATTTCGCCAAGAAAACCCTGCTGGTCACCTCCGGCTCTGAAGCCGTCGAGAACGCCGTGAAGATCGCCCGTGCCGCCACTGGCCGTGCCGGCGTGATCGCCTTCACCGGCGCTTACCACGGCCGCACCATGATGACCCTGTCGCTGACCGGCAAGGTCGCGCCGTACTCCGCTGGTATGGGCCTGATGCCTGCCGGTGTGTACCGCGCTCTGGCGCCGTGCGAGCTGCACGGTGTGAGCGAAGACGAGTCCATCGCCAGCATCGAGCGGATCTTCAAGAACGATGCCCAGCCACAGGACATCGCCGCGATCATCATCGAGCCGGTGCAGGGCGAGGGCGGTTTCTACATCAACTCGCCAGCCTTCATGAAGCGCCTGCGCGCGCTGTGCGATCAGCACGGCATCCTGCTGGTGGCTGACGAAGTGCAGACCGGTGCGGGCCGCACCGGCACCTTCTTCGCCACCGAGCAACTGGGCGTGGTACCGGACCTGACCACCTTCGCCAAATCGGTCGGCGGCGGCTTCCCGATCTCCGGCGTCAGCGGCAAGGCCGAGATCATGGACAAGATCGCGCCGGGCGGTCTGGGCGGCACTTATGCCGGCAGCCCGATCGCCTGTGCGGCGGCTCTGGCCGTGCTCAAGGTGTTCGACGAAGAGAACCTGCTGGAGCGCTCCAAGGCTGTCGGCGAGACGCTCAAGGCCGGTCTGAACAAGATTGCCGAGAAACACAAGGTGATCGGTGACGTGCGCGGTCTGGGTTCGATGATCGCCATTGAGCTGTTCGAAGGCGGTGACCACAGCAAGCCAGCCGCCGAGCTGGTCGGCAAGATCGTCGCTCGCGCTCGCGAGAAAGGCGTGATCCTGCTGTCGTGCGGCACTTACTACAACGTGATCCGCTTCCTGATGCCTGTCACCATCCCTGACGCGCAACTGGAAAAAGGTATTGCCTTGGTCGCCGAGTGCTTCGACGAACTGGCGTAAGCCTGAGTTGATGAAAAAACCCGCTTCGGCGGGTTTTTTCATTTGGTGGGGGGGATTTTTTCTGCATATGGCTATATCCGGACGACAGCTTTGGCTAAGGTGAACGCATCGATGTCGGAGAGTCATGATGACGGCTGTGGATTTACTTGGGGTGCCAAGGGTGTTGATCGCTGAGTCCGATCCCTGGATTCGCGAAACACTCAGCGATCTGGTCCTGAGCGTACGTGACGATGTCGAACTGGAAGTCTGTAGCGATGGCAGACAAGCCGTTGAATGGATGAAAAAACAGGTACCTGACCTGATCATTGCTGCCCGTGAATTACCTGCTATCGACGGCCTGAGCCTGTTGCGTGGCGTACGCAAGACGGGTCGGCAACCTCCGGTTCCGTTCATTCTGCTCAGTAGTCGCAGTGACAGCGCGAGCGTGCGCGAAGTACTGCCGCTGGCGCCTACGGCTTACCTGACCAAACCGCTGAACAATGAGCTGTTGCTCCAGCGCCTGCGCGGCTTGCTGGTGGAGTGCTCGACGGCTGGGCCGAGCATGCAGCCGGGCATGACCCTGGCCCTGTTTCTCGACAAGCGCCGTGAAACGGCTGACAGCGCGCCGTTATGTGTAAACGTCGAGGCTGCCCTGCAGCTGTGCCGCACCAGCAAGGGGCTGGACATCCATCTGCTTGAGCAGGAGTTGCGCAACGATCCGCACATCACTGCGGTGCTGATTGCCGCTGCCAACACCGCCGCCCAGCATCTGGGCAAGCCGGTGCAGACGCTCGGTGGTTCGCTGGCGGTGCTCGGGGCGACGCAGAGTGCGCAGATTGTCGCCGGGCTGGGCAAGAAACGGGTCGCGACCCTGAGTCATGACGGGCTGTTGGCGCGAGCCAACGACCTGTGGCTGATGTCCCAGCGTACTGCCGACTACGCACGGATTCTGGGGCGTATGCTGGAGCTCAACACCGAGCGCTGCTTCAGCGCCGGATTGTTGCAGTCGCTCGGTGAGCTGGCGGTGATTGGTTGTTTGCAGGAGTGGCTGCTGCATGGCGGCAAGCTCGATGACGACACCATCAACCAGATGCTGGAGCAGTATTCGGCAGCCTTTGGTTCTGCGCTGCGCCGACGCTGGCGTCTGCCGCTTGAACTGCGTGAGCTGATTGCAGCGGTGTATCAGTACAACACCGGGATCTTCACCCGTGAAGTGCTGGCCATGAACCTGGCCGGTGAAATGGCCCGGCTGACCGATCAGCAAAGCGTCAACCCGCTGGTCAAGTCCAAGTCGGCGCGGCTGCTCAAACTCAGCGTCGCTGACCTGCAGCGCTTGCGTAAAAAGCTCACTGGCGTAGTCGACCCGAGCCTGCTGGCGATTGTTCAGGCGGCGCAAAGCCAGGCAGAACAGCCTCCTGTGGAAGACGATCTGCCGGACCTGCTGGATCTGACCCCGGAGCCGGAACCGCCGGCCGAAGAGGATCCACCAGCGGTAGAGTCGAGCGACGTCCCGGAAAAACCGTAGCTGGGAATTGCTGGCTAGATGTTTCGCTGCTAAAGCAGCTCCTACTTAGGCAATATATACCCCGGTGGGAGCTAGCTTGCTAGCGAAGACGGCGGCACATTCGCAGCAGATGCTGTGGCTTTAATGGCCTCTTCACGAGCAAGCCCGTTTCCACAGAGATTTCTAGTATTGGGCCTCAGCCCAGCACGATCTGGTTCTTGCCCTGCCGTTTGGCCTGATACATCGCTTCATCGGCGCGTCCGTACAGCGCTTCCAGGCTTTGGTCGCTGTCGGTGAGGCTGGTCAGGCCCTGGCTGGCGGTGATGCCAAAGCTCTGGGCGTCATGCTGGAAGCTCAGGCGCTGGATCTCCCGTTGCAGGCGCTCGGCAATCTGCAAGGCCGTGTCTGCCGCGCAGCCGGGGAATATCGCCGCGAACTCCTCGCCACCGATTCGGCCGAACAGGTCGCCACGGCGCAGCGTGGTGCGGCCGCTTTCGGCGATACGCTGCAACACCAGGTCGCCGGTCTGATGACCGTAGGTGTCGTTGATTTTCTTGAAGTCATCGATATCCAGCAGCAGGAACGACAACGGTGTGCCTTGCAGGCGGGCCAGTTCGAACTCGCGCTGGGCGCACTCGAAAAAATGCCGGCGATTGCTGCTTTGGGTCAGTACGTCAGTGGTAGCCAGGCGTTGCAGTTCATCTTCCAGGCGTTTTTTTTCGGTGATGTCTTCGGCAATGCCCACCACGATCAGGCGTTGGCTGGCGTCGGCCTGCTGGCTGACAAAACATTTATCGCTGAGCCAGCGCACTTCGCCATCGGCGCGAATGATGCGGTATTCACGATCTTCGATGGCGCCCTTGTCGATCACTTCGCTGAGGCTGCGCTCTGCGTAATTGAGGTCGTCCGGGTAGATGCTGTCGCGCCACTGCGCATAGTCGACCAGCAGCAGGCCGGCTGAGCGGCCAAAGATCCGCTCGTAGGCAGGGCTGACATAGATCATCCGCTGGGTTTCCCAGTCGAAGGCCCAGAGCACGGCGTTGACGCTGACCAGCAGGGAACTGAACAACTGCTCGCGTTCACTCAACCGGGCGACCTCGGCCTGGGCATGCATCAGCGCCAGCAGGGTTTCGGCAGCAACCGGCATGTGGGCTGACTGCATGGGTGCAGTAAGGGGCGATTTTTCCATGGGCACGTCGTCGCGAACCACGCAAAACAGTTCGCGTCGTTGGGTCTCTTGTAAGGCAATGGATAGTCGATTTGAGCGATTTTTCGCCAGAAAGTTCCATCAAGGGTGCGCCCTTTCGGGCGCACCGATCAACGGCTCACTGGGTGGCGGGACGCAGCGAATAGGTTTTGAGCTGGTTGGCGAACTCGCGCAGCGACTGGATACCGCTGGTTTCGGCCTCGTGAATCCAGACCTTCATGGCCGCCAGCATGTCCTGGCTGTTGCTGCTGGTCTTGAGCCAGATCTGTTGCAGGGCCAGGCGTTTTTCATAGATCACCTTGAGTGCCTGACTGTGCTCAAGCATGGCCTGGATACGCTGGCGGTGGTGCTCGTCGAGCAGGCTGGTTTCGCGCGACAGCAGGCGTCTGGCGCGATGGAACTGGTGGCGTACCGAGGCGTCGACATTGGCCAGTTCCTGGGTGACCAGCGGACCAATGACCTGCTTGCGGTACAGTGCCATGACCTGAAAGCGGTTGTTGAGAATCGCCGTGGCGGTGTCGCGGTCCAGCAGTTGTTTGCCGGGCACCCGGTGGGCAACCGGTGCGACGCGCTGCACCTTGGCCAGGCGCAAGGCGCTGAACACCTTGATCCATGCCCAGCCCATGTCGAACTCCCAGGGTTTGACCGACAACTTCGCCGAATTGGGGTAAGTGTGGTGGTTGTTGTGCAGTTCTTCACCACCGATGACGATGCCCCACGGGACCAGGTTGGTCGCCGCATCACGGCATTCGAAGTTGCGGTAGCCCAGTGCATGGCCCAGGCCGTTGACCACTCCGGCCGCCCAGAAGGGAATCCACATCATCTGCACTGCCCAGACGGTGATGCCCAGGACGCCGAACAGCGCCAGATCGATCACCGCCATCAGCGCGATACCCAGCAGTTTGTAACGCGAGTAGAGGTTACGCTCGATCCAGTCGTCGGGGCAGTTTTTGCCATACAGGCGCAGGGTGTCCTGGTTGCTGGCCTCGGCCCGGTACAGCTCGGCGCCCTTGAGCAGCACGGTAGACAGCCCTTTGATCACCGGGCTGTGCGGGTCGTCGACGGTTTCGCATTTGGCGTGGTGCTTGCGATGGACGGCGGTCCACTCGCGAGTGTTCTGGCCAGTGGTGAGCCACAGCCAGAAACGGAAGAAGTGTTTGAGACCTGCGTTCAGCTCCAGCGAGCGGTGCGCTGAATAGCGATGCAGATAGACGGTCACACTGATGATAGTCACGTGGGTCATGACCAGCGTGACGGCAATCAACTGCCAGACGGACAGGTCGAGTAAACCGTTGTACCCCATAGGCTGTAGTGCCCTCGCGAGTGGTGGGTGAGTAAAAAATGAACAGTGCCCATTATCTCTGAGCGGCAGCGGAAAACCAGATGTCGCAGCATGGAAGCGTCGCAGGATGTTTCTTGTTTTATAATCCTGGCGCCTGTAAGGATATGTGTTTTTTTATGACGGATTTAACGCGAAAAGCGCTGGGAGCCTCCATTTTCTATGGCTGGCTGACCTTTTTGTGGTGGCTGATTTTCGGTTATGCGGTGCCTGTATGGCTCACTGACCCGGTGTTGCTCCACCAATGGCAGCAGACGAGCGGTTACCTGTGGGTGGCGCTGACCGTCCTGGTGTTGTTCAGCTACCGTGGCTGCCTGCTCCGATGGCTGGGCGCCGACGAACTGCTGCGCCGCCAGCATGAAGACTACGATCGGCTGCGCATTGCTGCGGCGGTCTTCGACAGCACCCGTGAAGGTGTTCTGGTCACTAATGAAAAGGGCCAGATCATTCACGTCAACCGGGCGTTTGTCGACATTACCGGGTATCAGCCGGAGGAGGTGTTGGGCTTTAATCCCAGCAAGTTCAAATCCGGTCGCCACGACACAGCGTTCTACACCCGGATGTACCAGGCCATCTCCCAGGACGGGCACTGGGCTGGCGAGATCTGGAACCGGCGCAAGAGCGGCGAGGTGTACCCGCAATGGCAGAGCATCCGCGGCCTTACTGGGCGTAGCGGGCAGGTGAAGCATTTTGTCGCGGTGTTCTCCGACCTTTCAGCCATCAAGCGCTCTGAGCAGGAGCGCCTGCAACTGGCGCACTTTGATGCGCTGACCGGTTTGCCGAACCGTCTGTTGTTCACTGAGCGCACCACCGAAGCGGTTGCCGCGGCGCAGGCGGTCAAGCGTGGCTGCGCAGTGCTGCTGATCGACCTGGACCATTTCAAGAATATCAATGACAGCCTCGGACACAGTCTCGGTGATCTGGTCTTGAGGTCGGTGGCTGAGCGGTTGTCCGGGCTGTTCGCCAGCAAGCTGACCCTGGCGCGCATGGGCGGCGACGAGTTTGCCCTGTTGCTCAAGGATTGCCCGCAGATGATCCAGGCGGCCGGCCTTGCCCAACAGGTGCTTGATGCCTTCAATGCGCCGTTCCTGATTGAGGGCCAGCAATTGTTCCTGACCACCAGTATCGGGATCAGCCTGTTTCCTAATGATGCGCTATCGGCCGAACAACTGCTGCGCAATGCCGATGCCGCGTTGTTCAAGGCCAAGCGCCGCGGCCGCGAATGTTATGCGCTGTACACCGAAGAACTGACGCTGCATGCCCAGCAACGGGTCGAACTGGCCAGTGAGTTGCGCCGCGCCATCGAGCAGCAGGAACTGCGGGTTTATTACCAGCCCGTGCATGACCTGACGACGCGGCGGATCAGCGGCGTTGAGGCACTGGTGCGCTGGGAGCACCCTGAACGCGGCATGGTCTCGCCGGGTGAGTTCATTCCGGTGGCCGAGCAGAGCGGGCTGATTGCCGATATCGATGACTGGGTGTTGCGCGCGGCCTGTACCCAGATGCGTCAGTGGCAGGCTGACGGAGTGCCGGTGTCGTTCGTGGCCGTGAACATCTCCAGTCGGCAGTTCAGCAGCGGCGATCTGGACCTGCAGGTGGCCAGGGTGCTGCAACAGACCGGGCTGGCCCCGGCGTATCTGGAGCTGGAAGTCACCGAAAGCGCGGTGATGAGCGACCCGGAACAAGCCATCGAGCAGTTGCATCGTTTGCGTGAACTGGGCCTGAGCCTGGCCATTGATGATTTTGGCACCGGCTACTCTTCGCTGTTGCGCCTCAAACGCATGCCGGTGAAAAAGCTCAAGATCGACCAGGGTTTCGTGGCCGGGCTGCCGGCTGATGACGACGATATCGCTATCGTGCAGGCAATCATTGCGCTGGCCAGGAGCATGAGCATGCAGGTGCTGGCCGAGGGCATCGAGAGCGCCGAGCAAGCGGCATTTCTATACGACAGTGGCTGTCAGCTGGGCCAGGGCTACTGGTTTGCCAAGCCGATGCCGGCGGCACAGATCGACTGGTACAAGGCGCCAGACTTCGGCCTCACACCGGTCTGAGGCAGTGACATCGGGGTGTGCAATGCACCCCATGATGCAGGCCGATTGGTAAATTCATTTTGGTTATATCTGCATTCTTAAATAGTCTTTTTAAGAATAACTCTGCCTATCTAATATAGCCTCAACGCCACAAGCCGTTGCTCCCCAGTCGCAACGGCGGACCCGCCACTTTTCCAAGGAGTTATGAATATGAGCGCCACTCTGCGTAGCGTTGACGGTCAGGACGAGGCAGCCATTCTGCGTGAAATCCAGAGTGCCCTGCGTGATCTGCGTTTTGGTGCCGTCGAAATCACCGTGCACAACGCTCAGGTTGTGCAGATCGAGCGCAAAGAGAAATTCCGCCTGCAGAACTCCGGTAACAAACCCAGCTGATTTTCCCCGCTTTTGCTAATCCGACTGGTCAACCGGAGGGTGTCATGTTGACTCCTGTTCACCTTCCCCAAGCAACGTGCGGTATCGCTCGCGGTGTCGACGCGCCAAGTACAAACCAAGAACGCCAATACTCAGTTTTTCCAGGAGCTTGATCTTATGTCCATTCGTCGTTTTGCCCTGGCCGCTCTCGCGAGCGCCGTATTCGCAGGTTCCGCCGTTGCCAAGGATTATGAGCTGCTCAACGTGTCCTATGACCCGACCCGTGAGCTGTATCAGGAATACAACGCTGAATTCATCGAGCACTGGACCTCGACCCACGCCGGTGACAAAGTCGAGATCAAGCAGTCCCACGGTGGCTCCGGCAAACAGGGCCGTGCGGTGATCGACGGTCTGCGTGCTGACGTGGTGACTCTGGCACTGGCCGGTGACATCGACGAAATCGCCAAACTGGGCAAGACCCTGCCAGAGAACTGGCAGACCAAGCTGCCTGATGCCAGCACGCCATACACCTCGACCATCGTGTTCCTGGTGCGCAAGGGCAACCCCAAGGGCATCAAGGACTGGGGGGACCTGGTCAAGGGTGATGTTTCGGTGATTACCCCGAACCCGAAAACCAGCGGCGGCGCACGCTGGAACTTCCTCGCGGCGTGGGCCTACGGCCTGAAGCAGGGCGGCGAAGAGAAGGCCAAGCAATACGTCACTGAGCTGTTCAAGCGCGTGCCAGTACTGGACACCGGTGCCCGTGGCTCGACCATCACCTTCGTCAACAACGGTCAGGGTGACGTGCTGCTGGCCTGGGAAAACGAAGCCTTCCTGGCCCTGAAAGAAGACGGCGGTGCCGACAAGTTCGAAATCGTCGTGCCTTCGCTGTCGATCCTTGCTGAGCCACCGGTGGCTGTGGTCGACAAAAACGCCGAAAGAAAGGGCAACACCGAGATTGCCACTGAATATCTCAAACACTTGTACAGCCCGGCAGGTCAGGAAATTGCGGCAAAGAATTTCTACCGCCCGCGTAATGCCGAAGTCGCTGCGAAATTCGAGAAGCAATTCCCTAAACTTGAACTGGTAACCATCGACAAAGACTTTGGCGGCTGGAAAACTGCGCAGCCGAAATTCTTCAACGATGGCGGTGTGTTCGACCAGATCTATCAGGCGCATTGAGTCGCCACAAGGACACCGCCTCAGGGCGGTGTTCATGGTTTGGTCAAGGGGCCCGGGCTAATGCCCGGGTTTGCTGTCAGTAAAACCAGGGATTCTTATGTCGCGTCGTATATCTCCCGTCATACCCGGCTTCGGGCTGACGCTGGGCTACACCTTGGTGTACCTCAGTCTGATTGTTCTAATACCGCTGGCGGCGATGTTCATTCATGCTGCGCAGCTGACCTGGGATCAGTTCTGGACCATCATCACCGCACCACGGGTGATCGCGGCCCTGAAACTGAGTTTCGGTACGGCGTTCTACGCCGCCGTCATCAATGGTGTGATCGGCACCCTATTGGCCTGGGTGCTGGTGCGTTACACCTTCCCGGGGCGCAAGATCATCGATGCGATGATCGACTTGCCGTTCGCCCTGCCCACGGCTGTCGCCGGTATCGCGCTGACCGCACTTTATGCACCCAATGGCTGGGTCGGGCAGTTCGCCACTGACCTGGGATTCAAGATCGCCTATACGCCGCTGGGTATTACCCTGGCGTTGACCTTCGTGACCCTGCCGTTCGTGGTGCGTACCGTACAGCCGGTGCTGGCCGACATCCCGCGTGAAGTCGAAGAAGCCGCCGCCTGTCTGGGTGCCCGCCCTTGGCAAGTGGCACGCCATGTACTGCTGCCGGCGTTACTGCCGGCCTGGCTGACCGGTTTCGCCCTGGCGTTTGCCCGTGGTGTGGGCGAGTACGGTTCGGTGATCTTCATCGCTGGCAACATGCCGATGAAGACCGAGATCCTGCCCTTGCTGATCATGGTCAAGCTCGACCAGTACGACTACACCGGCGCCACCGCCATCGGCGTGATGATGCTGGTGGTTTCCTTCATCCTGCTGCTGCTGATCAACCTGCTGCAGCGGCGTATCGAAACCCCGAACTGAGGAGCGAACCATCATGTCTCATTCGTCGGTTTCCGCCGCCAGTGCCGCCAACGACGCCCGTCGTGGCAGCCCGGTGGCCCGCCGCATCCTGATCGGCCTCGGCTGGCTGGTCTTTCTGTTGTTTCTGGCTCTGCCGCTGGTCATCGTGGTATCCCAGGGCCTCAAGCATGGCCTGGGGACGTTCTTTGCGGCGATCTTCGAGCCTGATGCCCTATCGGCGCTCAAGCTTACGCTGATCGCGGTACTGATCTCGGTGCCACTGAACCTGGTGTTCGGGGTGGCGGCGGCCTGGTGCGTCAGCAAGTACTCGTTCCGGGGCAAAAGTATCCTGGTCACCCTGATCGACCTGCCGTTCTCGGTGTCGCCGGTCATCGCCGGTCTGGTCTATGTGCTGATGTTCGGCGCCCAGGGCTTTTTCGGCCCCTGGCTGCAGGATCACGATATCCAGATCGTGTTTGCCCTGCCGGGTATCGTGCTGGCGACCATCTTCGTCACCGTGCCTTTCGTCGCCCGTGAACTGATCCCGCTGATGCAGGAGCAGGGCACTCAAGAGGAGGAGGCTGCGCGCCTGCTGGGTGCCAACGGCTGGCAGATGTTCTGGCATGTGACCCTGCCGAACATCAAGTGGGGGCTGATCTATGGCGTGGTGCTGTGTAGCGCGCGGGCCATGGGCGAGTTCGGTGCGGTGTCGGTGGTGTCCGGACACATCCGTGGCGTGACCAACACCTTGCCGCTGCACGTCGAGATCCTCTACAACGAATACAACCACGTCGCGGCCTTCGCGGTTGCGAGTCTGTTGCTGGTCCTGGCGCTGTTCATCCTGCTGCTCAAGCAGTGGAGCGAATCACGCATTAACCGTCTGCGCCAAAGCGCGGCGGAGGAATAAGTCATGTCGATCGAAGTCCGTAACGTCAGCAAGAACTTCAATGCCTTCAAGGCGCTGGATAGCATCAATCTGGACATCAACAGCGGCGAACTGGTGGCCTTGCTCGGCCCTTCCGGCTGCGGCAAGACCACTTTGCTGCGGATCATCGCCGGTCTGGAAACCCCGGATCAGGGCAGTATCGTGTTCCATGGCGAGGACGTGTCCAGCCATGATGTTCGTGATCGCAACGTCGGTTTTGTTTTTCAGCACTATGCGCTGTTTCGCCATATGACAGTGTTCGATAACGTCGCTTTCGGCTTGCGCATGAAGCCGCGTAACGAACGGCCCAACGAAACCCAGATCAAGGCCAAGGTTCACGAACTGCTGAACATGGTGCAACTGGACTGGCTGGCCGACCGCTACCCGGAGCAACTCTCCGGTGGTCAGCGTCAGCGAATCGCCCTGGCCCGCGCTCTGGCAGTGGAGCCCAAGGTACTGCTGCTCGACGAACCGTTCGGTGCCCTGGATGCCAAGGTGCGCAAGGAACTGCGTCGCTGGCTGGCCCGCCTGCACGAAGACATCAACCTGACTTCGGTATTCGTGACCCACGACCAGGAAGAAGCCATGGAAGTGGCTGACCGGATCGTGGTGATGAACAAGGGCGTGATCGAACAGATCGGCTCGCCCGGTGAAGTCTACGAGTTCCCGGCCAACGACTTCGTCTATCACTTCCTCGGCGATTCAAACCGCATGAGCGTGGGTGACAGCGAACACCTGCTGTTCCGTCCCCATGAAGTGTCGTTGTCGCGCCAGGAGCTGGAAGACCACCATGCGGCCGAAGTCCGGGATATCCGCCCATTGGGCGCCACGACCCGGGTAACCCTGAAGGTGGAAGGGCAGAGCGACCTGATCGAAGCCGAAGTGGTCAAGGACCACGACAGCCTGGTGGGCCTGGCGCGTGGCGAAGTGCTGTTCTTCAAGCCCAAGGTCTGGCAGAAAGTGCCTTCGATCTGACGGCCCTGCCGAGGCTGTTCGTGAGCGAGCAGAGCGGGGGAGTACAAGGGCATATCTACTACAGATGGCTTGGCTTCACTGGTTGTTTCGCCAGCTCTGCCCGTTCACGTTAGGCGGCTCGGTAGGCAAATACGTGGAACAGTCCGCCCTTGAAGTGGAACTGTGCCACGCTTGCCATGCCCATCTTGCGATGGGCGCTCAGGGAGGCCGGGTTGTCATCGCGGATGAACAACACGCCCTGCCGACCTGGCTCCAGTTCTAGCAATCGTTGGAACAGGCGTTGTGCCAACCCTTGGCCGCGCTCGCTTGCGCTGACGCAGACCGGGCCGTAGATATAGGTGTCCGGTTCGATGGCTCCAAAGGCTTCAATGGTCTTTTCCAGCACTGGAGCCGGGTATCGGCGATTGATGGCCTGCGAAGTGGTCAGCAGGAAACCGACCACCTGCTCACCACGGCAGGCCACGATCTGCGTTGTGTCGCTCAGCATTTCTGCAAGGCGCTCAGCCGGCAACTCGGCCGACAACTTACCGCCTTGGGACTGCTGATTGGCTTTTTGCAGGCTGAGGATTCCAGGGATGTCGGCCGGCAGGGCTTTGCGGATGATCGGTGGCAGGTGCATGCAAGTACCTCTTCACTGAGCTGGCAGACAGCCCATGCTGCTGCGCCAAGGCACCATTGTACGTCGGGTCAAGCACGTCCCACCGAAAACGAAAAAGGAGACCCGAGGGTCTCCTTTTTTATTGCGCCAGGCGGCTTAGAACAGGACGCGGCAACGAATGGTGCCTTTGACCTGTTGCAGTTTTTCCTGGGCAAGGTCCGAATATTCGGCGTCGACGTCGATCACCACGTAGCCGACCTTTTCGTTGGTCTGCAGGAACTGGCCGGAGATGTTGATGCCGTTTTCGGCGAAGACCTTGTTGATCTCGCTCAGCACGCCAGGCACGTTTTCGTGGATGTGCAGCAGGCGGTGCTTGCCAGGGTGGGCCGGCAGGGCGACTTCAGGGAAGTTGACCGACGATACCGACGTACCGTTATCGCTGTACTTGACCAGCTTCTCGGCGACTTCCAGACCGATGTTGGCCTGGGCTTCGGCAGTCGAGCCACCGATGTGCGGGGTCAGGATGACGTTGTCCAGGCCGCGCAGCGGGCTTTCGAAGATGTCGTCGTTCGAGCGTGGCTCGACCGGGAACACGTCGATGGCCGCGCCGATCAGGTGCTGGTCTTTGATCGCAGCAGCCAGGGCTTCCAGCTCAACCACAGTACCGCGCGCGGCGTTGATCAGGATCGCGCCTTTTTTCATGGCGCGAATTTCTTTCTCGCCGATCATCCACTGGGTGGACGGCAGCTCGGGAACGTGCAGGGAAACGATGTCTGCCAGGCCCAGCAATTCGTTCAGGCTGGCGACCTGGGTGGCGTTGCCCAGTGGCAGCTTGGTCAGCGGGTCGAAGAAAAACACCTGCATGCCCAGGCTTTCTGCCAGAACCGACAACTGGGTGCCGATCGAGCCGTAGCCGATGATGCCCAGTTTCTTGCCACGGATTTCGAACGAGTTCGCCGCGCTCTTGATCCAGCCGCCACGGTGGCAGGAGGCGTTCTTTTCCGGGATGCCGCGCAGCAGCAGAATGGCCTCGGCCAGCACCAGCTCGGCCACCGAACGGGTGTTGGAGTACGGAGCGTTGAACACGGCGATACCGCGCTCGCGGGCCGCGTCCAGGTCAACCTGGTTGGTACCGATGCAGAAGCAGCCGACAGCGACCAGTTTCTTCGCGTGATCGAAGATTTCTTCGGTCAGTTGGGTGCGCGAGCGAATACCGATGAAGTGGGCATCGGCGATCTTTTCCTTGAGCTCGGCATCGGGCAGTGACTTGGTGTGATACTCGATACTGGTATAACCAGCGGCCTTGAGCACATCGACAGCCGATTGATGGACACCTTCGAGAAGAAGGAACTTGATCTTGCTCTTGTCGAGGGAAACCTTGCTCATCTGCGTTAACCTGTATCCCGAAAAATAAATGGCACTTGAAAAAGCTTCAGCCATGCATGCGAACCGCTGTCAGAGCCTTGGCAGGCGCGTCGCATACTGGCAAGTTGGCGTCGTATGCTAGCATAACCAGCCCCTGAAACCTCATGCTTGCGCATGAATGGTTCTCAGGTTGCCCATGAATTCACCAAGAGTTGAGTCATGACCCAGACGGCCCTGATCCATGAACTCGCGGCCCTGGTCGCGCCTGCCAAAGTCCTCACCGATACCGCCTCCCTGAACACCTACGGCAAGGACTGGACCAAGCAGTTCGTGCCGGCACCGTTGGCCATTGTCCTGCCCAAGAGCATCGAGCAGGTCCAGGCCATCGTGGGCTGGGCCAACCGGCATCGTATCGGCCTGGTGCCGTCGGGCGGGCGCACCGGGCTTTCAGCGGCGGCGGTGGCGGCCAATGGCGAGGTGGTGGTGTCCTTCGATGCCATGAATCAGGTGCTGGAGGTCAACAGCACGGATCGCACCGTGGTTTGCCAGCCGGGGGTGATCACCCGGCAGTTGCAGGATCTGGCCACCGAGCACGGCCTGTATTACCCAGTGGACTTCGCTTCGTCAGGCTCCAGCCAGATCGGCGGCAACATCGGCACCAATGCCGGTGGCATCAAAGTCATTCGCTACGGCATGACCCGCAACTGGGTGGCGGGCCTGAAGGTCGTTACCGGCAAGGGCGAACTGCTGGAACTGAACAAGGACCTGCTCAAGAACGCCACCGGCTACGACCTGCGTCATCTGTTCATCGGCGCCGAAGGTACGCTGGGCTTTGTGGTCGAAGCCACCATGCGTCTGGAGCGTGCGCCGAAGAACCTCACCGCCATGGTGCTTGGCGCAGCGGATTTCGACTCGATCATGCCGGTGCTGCATGCCTTTCACGGCAAGCTGGACCTCACCGCGTTCGAGTTCTTTTCCCACGCCTCGATGAGCAAAGTGTTGGCCCGTGGCGATGTGCCGGCACCGTTTGCCACTCAGTGCCCGTTCTACGCCCTGCTGGAGTTCGAAGCCACCACCGAAGACCTGGCCAATGAGGCCCTGGCAACCTTCGAGCATTGTGTCGAGCAAGGCTGGGTACTGGACGGGGTCATGAGCCAGAGCGAACAGCAACTGCGTAATCTGTGGAAGCTACGCGAGTACATCTCCGAAACCATCTCGCATTTCACTCCATACAAGAACGACATCTCGGTCACGGTCTCGAAAGTCCCGGCTTTCCTGGCCGAGATCGATGCCATCGTCGCCGAACACTACCCCGACTTTGAAGTGCTGTGGTACGGCCACATTGGCGACGGCAATCTGCACCTGAATATCCTCAAGCCCGAGCAGATGGACAATCAGCTGTTTTTCGACACCTGCGCCAAGGTCAATACCTGGGTGTTCGAAACCGTGCAGAAGTACAACGGCTCGATTTCTGCCGAGCACGGCGTGGGGATGACCAAACGCGACTATCTGGCGTACAGTCGTTCGCCTGCCGAAATCGAATACATGAAAGCTGTAAAGGCGGTGTTTGACCCCAACGGCATCATGAACCCCGGAAAAATTTTCGCCCTGTAACCGCGTCCCCAGGAGACCCCATGAGCTACCAGCACAAATACGTCGATGGAACGAATATCCACTTTCCGTTGGGCAAAGTGGTCTGCATCGGCCGCAACTACGCCGAGCACGCCAAGGAGCTGGGCAACCCGGTCCCCACCGAGCCCCTGATTTTCATGAAGCCTGGCAGCAGTGTGGTGCCGCTGGAAGACAGTTTCAGCATCCCGGCTGACCGTGGCAGCGTCCATTACGAGGCTGAGATCGTCGTGCTGCTGGGCAAGCCGCTGAGCAAGAACCCATCGACCGAAGAAGTGCTCGACGCCATCAGCGGCTTCGCCCCCGGCCTGGACCTGACCCTGCGCGACGTGCAGTCGCGGCTGCGCGAGAAAGGCCTGCCGTGGGAGCTGGCCAAATGCTTCGACGGCGCAGCAGTGATCGCACCGTTCGTGCCTGCCGAGACCTTCCCGGACCTCACGGACATCGGCATTCGCCTGACCCTCAACGGCAAGGTCGTACAGGACGGCAACAGCAGCCTGATGCTCAACCCGATCGTGCCGATGATCCAGCACATGGCGGCCAACTTCTCGCTGCAGGCCGGTGACATCATCATGACCGGCACCCCGGCGGGTGTGGGTCCATTCCAGGCCGGCGACCAGATCGTACTGGAACTGGACGGCCAGGCTCGTTACGAAAGCACCGTGCGCTAAATCGGCTGCGACATAAAATGAAACCGCCTTTGGGCGGTTTTTTTGTGTCATGACAACGCTGTGCGGTTATTGTTCGCGTTTTTTTCACAACTGATCTGGATAATTCTTCCGACCCCATGGGGCACCTCTAAAAACGTAGGCGAGGCAGTCAGCGCAAGGCAGAAACAGGCGGGGCGGCGGCGTTTACGAGTTGTAAATGAGCATGCCGAGCCTGTTTTAACGCAGCGATGGCGCGCGTAGCGCCGCAGGCGTCCAGCCAGCAGGCAGTTTTTAGAGGTGCCCAAGGATCGGGGTGCCGAGTCACGCGCTGCCCGTCCCGATCAGGAGCCCTCAATGGCCATTCCGTCGTCTTCGTTGTCTAGAGTACCTGCCGCCTCGCCGCGTCGTTTCTGGTCGCGGTGGTATAGCGGCGTGCTGCTGGCATTGGCCATTGCTTACGGTGTTGCCTACGCCATGCATTGGGATGACCGCGCCGTGCTGCTGGTGCAGGAAGCGCTGCAGAGCAAGGACGAGCGCAATGCCAGCGTCTGGTTGCCGGACTACAAGGTCACCATCGATGCCAAGGTGCTGCCAGGCATGGCTGATGATGAGGCCAGCGACCTGGCCTATAACCCGGTCACGCGAACGTTGTTCGCGGTGATGGGCAAGAATCCGTTTCTGGTCGAACTGAGCCTCAAGGGCGACGTGCTGCGCAAAATCCCCATGGAAGGCTGGAGCAACCCGGAAGGGCTGACAGTCCTGAGCAATGGTCTGGTGGCGATTACCGACGAGCGCCAACAGTTGCTGAGCATCATCAAGGTCGATGCGGATACCACGCGCCTGCGTCTGGTCGATGCGGTCAAATATGACCTTGGCCATACCGAGAAGAAGAACAAGGGCTTCGAGGGCGTGATCTGGGACGCGAAGCGTCAGCAATTGCTGCTCGGCCAGGAGCGCCCGGCGGCGATGTTCAGCTGGAAAAGCGATGGCAGTACGCTGCTGGCCGGTGAAAAACAGCGTCTTGAGCCGTACGACCTCGACGTGCGCAACCTCTCGGCACTGAGCGTCGACCCACGCACCGGTCACGTTCTGGTGCTGTCTGCCGACTCGCACCTGCTGCTGGAGCTGGACGAGCAGGGTCGGCAGGTCAGCTTCATGAGCCTGCTGGGTGGCGTGAACGGTCTGAAAGACACCATTCCTCGTGCCGAAGGCGTCGCGATCGACGAACAGGGCACGGTGTATATGGTCAGTGAGCCGAACCTGTTTTATTCCTTCAGCAACAAGTAACTTTCCTCTCGATGCCTGTATGGCAATCTGCTGTCATTAAGGATGGCTTCAGATTGCCGTGTTCTAATGCCCTCCCTCCCGTCCATGAGTCATCGCAATGCGTCGTTTCATCCGTCTGCAACTGTTGATTGTCGTTGTATTGCTGTTGGCTGCCCTGGCATTTCTGGCCAATCGTGAGTTTCGTCTGGTCGAGCGTGCGACCTTCAACTGGAATCTGTTCTGGCAATCGGAATCGACCGCTGCCATTGGCCTGAGCGAGTATCGGGTGGTGATTGAAGGCAAGGTCATCGAGGGCCTGGAAGATGATGTCTCGGCGCTGAGCTACGATCCTGACCGCAAGACCCTGTTCACCGTGACCAACCAGAACAGCGAGCTGGTCGAGTTGAGCCTCGATGGCCGGATTGTTCGGCGCATTCATCTGGATGGGTTCGGCGATGCCGAAGCGGTCGAATATATCCGTCCGGGGGTCTATGTCATCAGCGACGAGCGCCGCCAGCGGCTGATCCAGGTGCAGGTCAATGACGACACCCGCAGCCTGGACGCGGCCCAGGCCGAAACCCTGACCCTGGACTTCAATGCCGGTAATAACAAAGGCTTCGAGGGGCTGGCTTACGACACCAAGGGCCAGCGGCTGTTTGTCGCCAAAGAGCGCGACCCGGTGCAGATCATCGAAGTACGCGGTTTCCCCAAGCTTGATCCGGCTACTCCGACATCTCTGGAAGTGATCTCCAATCGCCAGCGCGATGCCGGAATCTTCGTCCGTGATTTGTCCAGCCTGCAGTTCGATGAGCGCAGCGGCCACCTGCTGGCGCTGTCAGATGAGTCGCGACAGATCCTGGAACTGGACATCGAAGGCCGCCCGGTGGGCAGCAGCTCGCTGAAAAAAGGCCAGATGGGCCTGAGCAAGACCGTGCCACAGGCTGAAGGCATCGCCATGGATGACGCGGGCACGCTGTACCTGGTCAGTGAGCCGAATCTGTTTTATGTGTTTCGTAAACCTTAAACGAGCGCGCGGTGCGGCCTATGAGACTGCCAAAACGCGTTGAGGCTCGCAGGCGCTTTAACCCCTGCGAGCGTCCTGTCAGCGGCTCAGGCGCTTCACACCTTCGGCAGTGCCCAGCAGCAGCAGGTCGGCCGGGCGGGCAGCGAACAGGCCGTTGGTGACCACTCCGACAATGGCGTTGATCTGGCTTTCGAGTTCTACCGGGTTGGTGATGCTCAGGTTATGCACGTCGAGGATGATGTTGCCGTTGTCGGTCAGCACGCCTTCACGGTACACCGGGTCGCCGCCCAGCTTGACCAGTTCACGGGCCACGTGGCTGCGGGCCATGGGGATGACTTCGACCGGCAGCGGGAACGCGCCCAGCACAGGGACCAGCTTGCTGCCGTCGGCAATGCAGATGAAGGTCTTGGCCACGGCGGCAACGATCTTCTCGCGGGTCAGGGCGGCGCCGCCACCCTTGATCAGGTTCAGGTGCTCGTCGCTTTCATCGGCGCCGTCGATGTAAAACTCAAGGTCGCTGACGGTATTGAGTTCATAGACCGGAATGCCGTGGCCTTTCAAGCGTGCGGCGGTGGCCTCGGAGCTGGCGACAGCGCCGTCGAAGGCGACTTTGTGTTTGGCCAGGGCATCGATAAAGCAGTTGGCGGTGGAGCCGGTGCCGACACCGATGATGCTCTTCTTGTCGATTTTGGGAAGGATGAAATCGACGGCGGCCTGGGCGACGGCCTGTTTGAGTTGATCCTGGGTCATGCGGGCTCCACGGTGCCGAATTTGGAAAAAGTGTCAAAAGGGCTGCCATTATAACGATGGCCGCATGGTAAAGCCCTGTCATTCGTATGGTCGTGCGTCGGGAGCAGGGGTTAAACTCCACGACCTTGCCACTTTGGTCTGTGATGTCGCCGCGATGCTTGAACACTACGTCAAGAAAATCCTCACCTCCCGCGTCTACGACGTGGCCATCGAGACCCCGTTGCAGGGGGCTCGCCAGCTGTCTGAGCGGCTCGGCAACCAGATCCTGCTCAAGCGCGAAGACCTGCAGCCGGTTTTCTCCTTCAAGATCCGCGGCGCCTACAACAAGCTGGCGCAACTGAGCGCGGCAGAGACCGCCCGTGGCGTGGTCACTGCCTCAGCCGGCAACCATGCCCAGGGCCTGGCCCTGGCGGCGCGGGAGCTGGGCATCAAGGCGGTGATCGTGATGCCCAAGACCACTCCGGAAATCAAGGTCGAGGGCGTGCGCTCGCGCGGTGGCCAGGTGGTGCTGCATGGCGACTCGTTCCCGGAGGCGCTGGCCCATTCACTGCGGCTGGTCGAGGAACAGGGGCTGGTCTATGTGCACCCCTATGACGACCCCGACACCATCGCCGGGCAAGGCACCGTGGCCATGGAAATCCTGCGCCAGCACCCCGGCCAACTGGACGCGATCTTTGTCCCGGTCGGTGGTGGCGGACTGATCGCCGGCATTGCCGCCTACGTGAAATACCTGCGCCCGGAAATCAAAATCATCGGCGTCGAACCGGACGATTCCAACTGCCTGCAGGCCGCCCTGGCTGCTGGCGAGCGGGTGGTGCTCAACCAGGTCGGGCTGTTTGCCGATGGCGTGGCGGTGGCGCAGATCGGTCAGCATACCTTTGAGGTCTGCCGGCACTACGTGGACGAGGTGATCACCGTCAGCAGCGACGAAATCTGCGCGGCGATCAAGGACATTTACGACGACACCCGCTCGATCACCGAGCCTGCCGGTGCGCTGGGCGTGGCGGGCATCAAGAAGTACGTCGAGC
>NZ_JAMYDZ010000023.1:0-108726 GCF_024129905.1 Pseudomonas sp. 21LCFQ010
TGCGCCCGTGAGGGCAGATAACCAAGGCGTTGCCTTGGTTATCTAATAATCAGCGGCTGAAAATCGGGCCTTTCGGCATCCTCAAGCCGTCCATTTCCGGCTGATGGGCAACTTGTTCGGAGTTTCCCTAGCGCACCAATTATCAGTATCGCCCACCTTTAGTTGTCAGCCCTGGACGCACCCGCGATCCGGGGCTTTTTGTTTCTGCCGCAAGGCAAACCCTACACGCAGCCTAGACCCGATCAGTTGAACGGTGGATGTTCGTTCATCCGTCCGCCCCGGCTGCGTACCTATTCGCCTGATGGACGAGGTGGCATCCATGAACGCAAGCAATGTGATTCCCTTTCATTACCAAGGCCAGCCAGTGCGCTTTAACAGCGACGGCTGGATTAACGCTACTGACGTCGCCAGCCGGTTTGGCAAACGACCGGTGGACTGGCTCAAGCAGGCGGAGACAAAGCAGTACCTTGCTGTCTTGGCCGAAGCTCTTAATTGTGACGCAGAGTCACTTTTAGAAACTCGCCGCGGACGGCACCAAGGCGGCACCTGGTTACACCCGAAACTGGCGGTGGCTTTTGCGCGCTGGCTGGACCTGAAATTCGCCGTATGGGCGGACTTGCACATCGATGCACTGCTGCGCGGCGAGCTAAACGAAAAGCAACAGTTCGACCTGGCCTGCAAGGCGTTGGACGACGGCAAGGACATTGCCAGCCTCAGCGGCCGCGAGCTGGCCAAGTGGAAGCAGAAGAAACCGGGGCTCGAGTACCAAGTCGCCTACTGGCGTGATCAGTTGCAGATGACCCTGGGGCTGGATGCGGCTTGAGGGCCGGGCCGGAAAGGGGGGTGATCAAACTGATGCAGCCTTGAGGAAGCCGCCAAGCAAGACCCGAGATTCGCAGGAGTTCAGTGAAATCAGCCGCTTGGGCTGGGCACTCGAACTGTTCGGCGGCCCCCAATCCTCAATCGAGCCAGATCTGGCCTGATTGAAACCCATGGCGAGTCGGGCATCTGCCGGGCTGCAAGGAAGGGGCGAAACTGCGACCCCCTTTATGTTTGACGATCAGATCTGCTCAGCTCGTGAGGCTCGCAGGCAGCAGGCCGGTAGCATGTGTTAAGGCTTGGCGAAAGCCACGTTTAGGTATCGGCCTGAGGATTGGTTTTGCTCCTGCCTGCGCCAGGTGGTACGCTTGCTGTGCTTCCTCGCCAAGATCAGGAGTTTGCATATGTCTTACCATGATGATGAAGATGATGAGCGGACCGCTGAGCAGATTGCTCAGGATGATCGGGACAAAGAGCGTCTGCGGGACGAGTTTCCCGGTGTTGATTTAAATGAATTCAATACTCTTCCTGTGGGCGGCACTAAAAAACAGTAAGGCGCCTCTTGATAGCACCGCGAAGGACTCAAAAGCCCAGCCACCCGCTGGGCTTTTTGCTTTTCGGACGCCTTCGCTCTGTAGTTTAAGCTATGGTCGTTTCCTCAAGGTCAGGGCTCGACGTCAGCTCAAGCAGCATCTGGTCATGCTGGTCTCGTGTAGCCAGATAGAACATTCCTTTGCCGAGCAGGAAGGTCTTCATCGTTCTCGCTGAGGTGATCTGTCTTGGAGTGACCGATACGCGCCGTGTGGTGTCGCTGCGGGTCTCTGTGGCCTCCAAGTGGAAGAGCTTGATGAGGCCATCTTCCCCCTTGGTGACGCCAAGGCGTTTGAATGTGACCGTTGGTTCTTGCATTGCAGGCTCCAGGAGGACAGAAAGTGTATACATTTTCCCCATTCTATCCCGTATAGAATGGGGAAATGGGTATGCGAGATCCTGCTATAGCGACTTCGTTACCCATGCAAACAAAGCCCACTGATGCGGGCTTTGCATAACGATCTAATGGTCTGAGTTCTGGTTCAGTAGCTGCACGGTTGCATTAAGAGCTCTTGAGCTTCTCGACCAAGTCATAGGCAACATCCCTGCTAAGTAGTCCGTGCTTTAGAAGCCCTTCTATATAGCCTAAAACAAAACTACGTTCCATATCATGACGCGCTTTGTCATTGGAATACTTCATGATATTGCGCCTTGCATTCTCAATTACCATATGAATGCAATCAATAACTTCTTTGTCATCTATGTCTATGCTGGGCATATGCGCTCCTTGAGATGTTAAAACTTGGTCATGCCTTTCAGGTAGCTCTCGCTACCCCTTGTGCTACCGATCTCCTTCCTCAAGATCAAGCATCTGATTATCTCCAAACCGAGGGTGTAGCCTGTTCATTTTGGTGATGAAATCTGGATAGTCGGCTGAGAGTTTCATCGCGGTAACTACAGACGCCAGGTGCTCTCTCAGTCGAGGGTGGCCGACCTCCTGAGTGAGGCGGCGGTGTAGGTGTTTTTTCTTCTCGTCTTTCGCTGCTTGTCTTTTTAGCTCTTCCAGCAGTCCAGGCGCCAAACGCTCATACACAATGTCGTTGGTGAGAAGCCCAAAGTACTGTGGACGGAATTTGGGGTTTTCTGGCGGGTACTTCAGCCCCCGAAGCCTGAATAGCTCTTCGTAGTACTCGGCGGGAAACGCTCTGACATATGGCTGTAATTCTTTGGCAACCCACGCCTCAAGGATTTTGGCCAAAGCATCTCTAGCGCGGTCGCGCTGATAGCCGGTTGCCTCGTCAATAAGTGCGATAATGCCGACTCGGGCGAAGCCGCGAACAAGAATTTCAGCATGATCTGCGATGTGTAACTGTTGTTTTTGCAGAAGCTTATTGGAGCGAGCGGCAAGAATTACATCGCAAAGATCTGCAAGAATTGTTGCCTCATAGCCAAATGCTACTGCGCCGATGCCTGGAAGCCTAAACCGAATTGGCTGCTTCAAGCGCTCCGCTAGGGCGGTGCTGCTCAACTGCAAGTCACTGATTTCGCTGGACTTGGCTGCTATTGAAAGGGCGAAATTCGTCAGGCGCTGCTCACCAGATGAGCTCCCGCCTGTCGACATGCCAACCCCAGCCTGCATGCCTCGTTGAGACAGTACTCGGGTGCCGTCTTCAAGTACGTAGCAGGTGAGCTCCACGTCTCCGATTTTGAGTGGGTGATCGCCTGACTCATGGGTTGCTAATGGGAGTTTGGCAATTTCGGCTTTTGCTAGCGCCGCTTTGCGAGCGTTCTCGCGGCGCTGCTCTGGGCTAAGGGCTGCTTGTCGTGCGGCACCGCCTTTAGCGCGGCCGACGGGTTTCTTCTGGGTTTCGTCTGACATGAATACATGCTCTATGTGACGTTGGTGTGCAAACATTATTCGTAATGCTAGCATCATGCAAGCATTTTGATATCTGCTAGCATAATCTTTGAATTGTTGATGATGGTACTCACCCCATTTAACCAGTCCCCCCCCGCCGGCGCACCCTGGATAGCGATCGCCGCAGTGAACTGCTCGCCATGGACTGATGCAGTGATTCCAATCGCCAACTGCGCAGACATTTTTCATGGCCTGCTCAGTCAAAGCGCCTTCAAAGTCATTGGCGGTGTGGTGGCAGATAAATAGCTTTGTGCTAGCATTCAGCGCTAGGCGCGATGTCTATCACCCACCGTTACTACAGGGATTCGTACATGACTCTTTTCGTTGATCAGGGCGGCCGGACAATCAATATCACCATTCAAAACAACTCGAACTCAGTACTGGTGCTCGGGCCCTATGAGATTGATGGTCAAGGTTCCTGGCAGGAGCCAGGCCCGCATCAAGGTGATGTGGTCGGCCTGCAGTCCTCTAACACTTATGTAGAAACCAACAAGGTTTTTCTGACCGACATGGGCGGCGAGATGAAGTTCGTCGCCATGAACGGTGGCGGTTTCACCCTGGCTTGGGACTGGTTTCCGCCAGCAGCACCGGTCACCTCCGCGACCAATCTGATGGAAAACAACGTGACTGCTACCGCCAGGCTGGTGAATATCGGCACCACCTCCATCACTGTGCTGTGCCAGGTAACTGACGCCTAGGGGCTGTTGCCGTTTCACATTGATAACCAGAGAAAGGCACAGGCCATGGCGATCACGCTAGTGTCATCGCGACCCTGTGCAAAATGGGGCATTCGGCAAAGTCAATCGGAGAGGCTATGTCCACTCTCAAACGATTCAGAAACGATTGTGACTACGAACTGGACAGGGTGATCACGCGCAAGAAGACCGAGCTGAGCGTGGCCCAGGCGCAAATTCTGATTGAAAAGCTCGGCCGGCTGTAACCGACCGACTCTCGCGAGCGGATATGCCAGCCCGGCCCCAGCGCCGGGCTTTTTATTGGGCGCTGGAAAGGCTGTGGCTGGCCAGGCTATGCGGGGTTTTGGCGCTCCCTGCGGATGGTGGTAGATTGCCGGGCATCATCCGCATTCGCCACGTTACAGATACTGGCTTGCGGTGGCCTTCAGTTGCTCCGCGAAGCCATAGATCTCATCCAGGTGCTCGATGGCGTGCCGCGTTTCAGCCTTGTCTGCACCGAAGATGCCTAGGTATTTCTGGCTTCGATTGAAGTGCAGCCTGGCGATCGGCTTTCGATTATTGTCATCCAGTAGGACGCCAAAGTAGCTCTGGGTGTCTCGCTGAGCTATGCGCCTGGAGTCCACGACGGTGCGCACGATTGATTTCACAATGTGGAAGCCTTCCAGCTCCTCTGCAGTTGTTACGATCTTGTCCCCCTCCGACTCTTCCTGGGCGGGAGCGGAAGCGGGCTCTAAAGCCTCAGCCTCTGCTTCAGCGATGGCAGCAGGAGCTGGGCCGCTCATCGCTGACTTCAATCGTCCATTAACTTGATCGTTGAGAAACTGGTCGGCAGCTTTTTTGGTGAGAATTGCAAATTGGTCCCTAACCTTCTGCGTGATCGCTCCTTCATAGACTCGTGAGGCAAAGAACCGCACAAAGTCCTCGCCTGGCTGCGATAGCTGGGCGGCGATCTCTCGTTTTATCTGGCCGACATATTTGAGTTCGCCGGCGGCGCTGATGATCGAGTCTACGTCGAATGCTGATTTTGTCAGCTTCTGCAACTCTGGAATGGCATGGTCGTCCATGTCGAGAAGATCAAATTCCAAGAATGGCTTTTCGTCCATTTTGTTGGGTGCGTCCAAGTCGGTGAAGAACTTGTACACTCGGCCATTCGTGAGGATGGAGATCCTGGCGGACGTCACATGGAAGTATCGGAATAGCTGGCTTGCATGATTTATGTGCAAAGGCTCGCCGATTTTCTTGGTCTCAATCAGGATCTGAACTTCGCCGCCTTTCATTATTGCGTAGTCGATCTTTTCGCCTTTTTTCGTCCCTACATCGCAGACAAATTCAGGCACGACCTCGGACGGATCAAAAACGTCGTACCCCAGAACCGTGTGGATGAAGGGCATTACCAGAGCAGTCTTGGTTGCTTCTTCGGTCTGGATTGAGGCGGCCTGCTGGCGGACCTTGGAGGAAAGGGTGTTCAACCGCTCAATAAATTCCATTTACTGCTTCCTTAGCTAATGCGCTGATGTGCGCGTGTCGCGGAACCTACTATGCCAAGATTGCCTTTGGCCACTAGTCTTTTGTACAGGTGGACGTCCATACAGCTCTGGAGGCGTGGGAGCTTTGGCCATCCAGAATATAGTGTTAGATTGCCCGAATTCTGGACGGGGAAATTGGTGATATGGATAGGTCTAGCGTAGATCTGGGCAGAGTGGCGCGAGCGCTCGCCGAAAGATACCGGGCGGATCTTCTGCTGGCCGTCGAGTCTGGCCTTGATTTGTCGGTGGTAGCTCATCGACAGGAGGTCGCAAAAGCAGAGGCATCCGCCAATCTTGACCCGGATCAGGCAGTTCGACTTGCTGAGCTCTACATTATGGAGCTGGAGCGGTCAGCCACCGATCTAGGCCAGTCGAATCCGCAGACACACTTTCAGGCTCTTTCTGCCTCTCCGAGACGTGAGGCTATCCGTGAGTTTGTTCGGAGCAGTGGAAGTGAGCTATCTAAGCGTGCGATAGCCGGCGAAGATCTCAGTCGACTGACTCGGGAGCATCAAGAGCAGCTGGCTGAGCATCTTGCAACCTTAGCTTCGGATGAGGTCGAAGACTTTAATCGAGTCCATCTTGAGGAACTGAAGATATTTGATGCTGAGTGCGAAGCGTTCGCAGCCGAGCAAGAGGCGCTTGCTGCGGCGGCTCAAAGCCAGCGCGAGCTCACTGCAGCCCAAGTAGCCGAAAGCTATTCAGGTCTGCTCATAGTTGGCGCTATTACCGCAGTTATTCTTCTGTTTGCCTGTCTTTGGTACGCATGATGCTTGCCGCAATGTAGTCAGCAATACACTTTCATTACAACCCGCTTCGGCGGGTTTTTTATTGCCTGGAGAAACGTATGACAGAAACGGCCAGACTAATAATCACCGTGGACAGTCGCCAGGTTAGTCAGGCCGAAAGGTCGCTAGACTCGCTTGGCCGCACTTCGTCTGTTGTGAGCAAGGCGGCTGGCGCCTTGACGGCGGCATTTGGCGCTAGAGAGCTTTACCAGGCATCAGAAAGCTACGCGACACTCACAAACCGCATGCGACTGGTAACAGAGAGCGCAGTGGAGTTGAGGGCGGCTCAGGATGCAGTTTTCAAAAGCGCTCAGAATGCAGGCCAGCCCCTTAATGCGACGGGTGAGCTGTATCAAAGAATCGCGGCCAACCAGAAAGCGCTGGCACTGACCGGCAAAGAGGTCGCCGGTGTAACGGATACCATCAGCAAAACCCTCGCGATCAGCGGTACTTCAGCCACTAGCGCGTCAGCGGCACTGACACAGCTGGGGCAGGCCTTCGCTTCAGGCACTCTACGAGGTGAAGAGCTCAATAGCGTGATGGAGCAGGCCCCCGCATTGTCCCAGGCAATAGCCGCCGGCATGGGGAAATCTGTTGGTGAGCTCCGGGCGCTTGGCGCGGAAGGCAAGCTCACCGCCGACGCTGTGGTCAAGGCATTACAGGATCAGGCTGACGAGGTAGACGAGAAGTTCGGGAAGATTGCCAATACCATTGGCACGGCTTTGCAGGTCGTTGGCAATACGTTTACCAGGATGGTTGGCGAAATAGATCAGGCAAGTGGCGCTACGTCTGCCTTCGCAAATAACGTCATCGCTGCATCGAAGTTTGTTGATACCTTCACCGCAAACTCTGAATCACTCTCGACAACAATAGCGACCGTAGGAACAGTCGCGACCATCGCAGCAGGACGCGTAGTCGGCGGATTCTCCCAGCAGGCCGCAGCAGCTTTATTTGCGGCCAATGCCAACAGAGTGGCACTTAATGCCTCGGCTGCATCGGCAGCTCAAGATGTAGTTGCTGCGCAGTCCAAGCAAATTGACGCCAAAGCCATGCTGGAGCGAGCAACCACCGAGCTTGCTACTGCCCAAAGCAAAGTAGCATCTGACAGGGTGCGCCAAGCTTCCGAGCTGGCAAACATCCAGATGGTCCGCAATGCTCTGACTGCTGAGCTGGCTCTTGAGCAGCAGCGCCTCAAGGCCCAAATTTCCGAAACCGGCAGAGCTCAAAGCGTCGCGCGCATGGCGGAAATCAGGCGCTCCGAGATAGCAATCATCAAGCAGGTAGAAATCGCCGAGCGCCAGCTTGCGGCTACTACGGTAGCGACATCCGCCCAAGTTCAGGCTGCCTATACCAAGATTACCGCCGCAAAAGCCGGAATGGCAGAAACAACGCTGGCAGCTAACGCGGCAATAGCGGCCTCAGATCGCGCTACCGCAGCGGCAAGTGCTTTTACTGGAACGGGCAGGGCTCTGCTGGGGCTTCTTGGGGGGCCGGCGGGGCTGGTGTTCACAATCGGAGCTGTAGCTGCCAGCTATCTCATGTTCCGCGACAACAGCAACGTCGCGACTGCGGCGCTGATTGATCAGAACCTCACCATCGATGATTCAATTGCCAAATTTACAGCGCTTGGCGCGGCCCAAAGAACGCTGCAGCTCTCGACCTGGGCGGAGAAGCAGGCCGAGGCGCTGAAGGATGCCGGGGCCGCTCTGGATGAATATAAAACCCGAGGCATTGATGCTTTCGGCCAGCTAGGCGTCAAAGGTGTTGAGAGTGCAGACCGTTTCAAATCTATGGTCGAAGAGGTTCGAAGCGGAACCCGCTCACTTGACAGCGTGACCCAGTGGGTCAAGCAGAACAACACCATCATGCCGACTTTCACGGCCAGTCTTGAAGAAACTGCTGCGGCCTACGAGATCAGCGGCGTGAATGCCGACAAGTATCGGAAGCTCCTTGCTCAGTCGAACGGGGTGGTTGCTTCTGCTGCGGTAGAAACCGACAAGTTATCCGCCGCTCAGAAGGAGCTGGTTAAGTCCAGCGGTGCCAAGGCTGATGAGTGGGCCAAGTACGTCGCCAAACTGAAAGAAACCAGAGACCTGATCGGGGCGAACGCGGAGGCCGAGGCTGAGTACAATGCAATCAAGATGGGGGCTAATGCCCAGCAGCTTGATGAAGCAAGACTGCTTGGCGAGCAAACGGTTGTCTTGAAGGCGTTGCAGGATGCGTACAAAGAGAGCAACAAGACCGAACAGGAGGCGCTGAAGGTCAAGCTTGCTGGGCTGTATGCGGCTGAGGATGCGGCCAAGAAGTCTGCCGAAGTCCAGGCGAAGGCGCATGCTGATACTGCCGCCGCAGCAGAAAGTAGCGCCAAGCGGCAAGCAGCAGCTTTCATGGCAGTTGCTGCCGCGTCCTATGCTCCAGTCATGGCCAACCCCAAACCTCAGAATCTCTCCGGGTACGGCTTGCTAACCAATGGCGGCACTCCGACCGTAGCCGTCGCCGAAGCCGCCGAAAGTGTTGCTGACCGGGTCGCTAAGGCATGGAAGCTCATTACAGAAGGAACGGAGGTTAACAAGCAAGTCGATAAGGCGGCCAATGAGGCCGCGAGGGCCCTCAAGGCGCAGCAGGAGGCTTTGGATGGATTCCTTGAAAAGACCGCCATTTCAATCTCCGCCACCAACGCTATGGCTGACGCCTATCTCGGCGGAGCCAACAACGTCCGCACCCTAACTATTGAGCAAAAAATCGAAGAGGAACTGCTCAAGACAGGGGCTGGCGCTCGCACCAAAGTCACCAAGGCAATCAATGACGAGGCCGATGCCCGAGACCGGCTTGCCATCGGAGAGATGGTCGCGCAGATGCGCACCGAAAACGACCAGACCCTGGACCTGGCCAAGGCCACGCTTCAGGGTGAGGCGGCGATTGATGCCTACAACGTCGCTAAGCAGGTGCAGACTGCACTGATCGGCAAGAACATCGCTGTCGGCTCGCAAGAGTACAAGCAACTGCTGGAGGTGACCAAGGCGCAGCTGGACAACAACAAGGCCCTGGACCAGGCCAGCAAGGCTCGCAACCTCGTCGACCGGCTGAATCCCGAAATCGCTGCGCTGAAAGAGTATCGGGAGGCCCAAAAGGCGCTGACCTGGGCGATGGAGAACGACCGGGACAACATCGATCTGTACCAGCAGACGCTTGTGAAACTGGGCACTGAGTACGAAGCCAATCAGCGCGCCGCCACGGCCTGGGGGCAGATCACAATTGCAGCCGTAGACCGTATCGACGACGCCTTTGCGGATATGTGGAAGTCGGTGCTTGATGGCTCCGGCAACTTCATGGACACCTTGAAGAACAGCTTCCGGCAGTTCCTTGCCGAGATGTTGCACATGGCGATTACCAAGCCCATCGTGGTGCAGATCGCCGGCGCATTGGGCGTCGGCGGCCTGGCCAGCCAAACCCAATCCGGCGGAATCGTTGGCAGCCTGTTCGGTGACGGTGGCGGCGGTGGATTCAGTGTCTCCTCGATGATCAGCGGTGCGAAAACCGTTATCGACGTTGCAGGCAGCAAGTTCGTCGACTCGGTCGTTAAGGGGTGGGCTGCCGGTGGCGACAGTTTTGTGAATAGCGTTTCAGGCGCTATCAAAGGCGGCGGCAGTTACGCTGCAAACGCCATTTCAAGCGCTTTTGCTACTGGCTCACAGACTGCCTCCACGATCATTGCTGACGGCGTTGCTGTGTCGGTTGGGAATACTGGCGCGGCAATGGTGGATCTGACCACAAACACCGTGACGAACGCGGCCGGCGAAGTTGTTGGCAGCGCCTCGTCCATGACTACAAACGCCGCCGGATCGACGCTTGGCACGTTGAGTGCTGTGCTGTCGTACATCCAGGGTGTGTACAGCATCTTCCAGAGCTTTGAGGCCTACGGCTTCAAAGGTGCCGCAGTCACTGGCGGCATGGCTGCTGCTGGCGCTGCGCTTGGCACCTACGTGTTTCCTGGTATCGGTACCGCTATTGGCTTCGCAGTCGGCGCAGCCTTGGGCGCAATCGGCGCTGACAAGTGGTTTGGCTCGGGCGAGAAATACGAAGAGTTGGCCTCGTCTGCATCGGGCACATATAAAGATGGTGTGTTCACTGATCGCGGTTGGGTCGAAGGCTGGAAAGAAGGCGAGACAAAGTTCGGCACCGCAGTCGATAAGCAACTGACGGGTTACGCCCAGCAGTTCAGCACAACGCTGGGCATGCTGTACGACACGCTTGGGAATGGCGCAGACGTTGCCACGGATCTAACAATGCGTCGGCGGCGCACATCGGGCAACTACTCGTCGACGTTCTCCACCACACTCGACAACGGCCAGGAGTTTTCCGTCCTGGCAGAGTATGAAGGTGAGATAGAGGGCCGCCTGAATGAGTACTACGACGACCTGATGGGCATCTTCCTTGCCCAGTCCATTGTTGGGTCGGGCACCCTGCCGGCTTACTTCCGCGCCCAGTTTGAGAAATTCGCACACGATTGGGATGCCACCGCAGAGGACGTGATCGGCACCATCGAAGGTATTTTCACGCGCTTCAACGGCGTGAACGGCGCCCTTGAGCAGGTCAACGTATCCGCGCTGGCGATGGGCGAAAATGGCCTGATCGCATCGGATGCGATTTTGAACATGGTCGCCAAGATCGCGGACCTGGACGTCGACACTGCCACTGCCAAAGAGAAGGTCAAGGTCCTGACCGACCTGACCACCGGCTACTACAACGCCTTCTTCTCGGCTGATGAGCAGTTCGCTGATTTGCAGAAGAACCTGGAGAACTCGTTCGCGTCGTTCGCACTTAAAGTGCCTGACACCCGCGAGTCCTACCGCGCCATGGTCGAAGACATTGATGTCAGTACGGCGGCCGGGCAGGCGATGTTCGCCACGTTCATGGGGCTTGCTACTGCTGCCGACGCTTACTACTCGAAGATCGCAGAGCGGCAGCAGGCGTACAACCAGGCGTTCTTGAGCGAGTCAGAGAACACCGCGCTCGCAATGAGCGCTGTGCGTGAGGAGTTCAAGAAGGCCGGCGTGGATCTGCCGACTACCAGGGATGCTTTCCGGTCCGTGGTTGAGGGAATCGACCGTAGCACTGAGGCCGGAAAGAAGCTCTACGACAGCATGATGGCTTTGGCCGGCTCGGCGGACATGCTGTACACGGCACAGGAAACGATCCTGAATAATGCCGTCACAGCGGCCATGGGCGGCGTGCAGCGCGCCGTGAACGCTGAGAAGTCGGCAATCACTGCGGCTTACAACGCCCGTGTCGCATCGTTGAATGACATGATGTCGAGCGCGCAGTCGAACATAAGTGGTCTGACTTCGATCACGAACGCCCTGGACAGTGCTCTCAAGGCGCTGCGCGGCACGTCTGACGATGCAGTGAAGATGATGCGGGAGCAGGCGAAAGCCACGGTCAACTCGGCCCTGGCCATTGCTCGGGCCGGCGGCTCGCTCAGCGGGTTCGAAGGTCTGGAGGATGCGCTGGGTGTCATCAGTGACAACGACACCAGTCTTTACAGCAGTCTTGAGGCGTTCAACCGCGAGCAGGGGCGCAATGCCAACCTGGTGGCGGAGCTGAATGGCATCACCGGCAAGCAGCTGACCGCAGACGAAAAGCTGCTACAGACCGTGCAAGACCAGATCAAGGCTGCGAAATCGCAGTACGAGGACGAGATTGCACGCCTGGACAAAGAGCTTGAGCTTGCTCAGTCTCAGGTCGACGCTTTAAACGGCATCGACAATTCTGTGATCTCTGTGCGTCAGGCCATGGATAACCTGGCCGCTGCGATTGCCGCTGCTACGGCGGCGAAGGCAGCAACCCCAACACCAGGAGCCAGCTACAACGGTACAGGGGCGGGTGGCGCGCCTTCCTACAGCGATATCAACGCTATCTACCAGAGCGTGCTTGGTCGTGACGCCGATGTCTCTGGCGCTGCGTACTGGGCTGGCCAACTGGGCAGCGGGTCGGTTGCCGATCTGGCCGCGGCTATCAAAGCCGATGCGATCAAGAACGGCGAACTGGCCGGTTATGCCACAGGCGGGCTGATCAGTGGTCCAGGCACCGGAACGTCGGACAGCATCATCGCTCGCCTGTCGAACGGCGAGTATGTGATGAGCGCTGATGCCGTTCGCATGTTCGGTACCGGTTTGCTGGATCAAATGAACGCAGGACGCATCCCGGCTTTCGCCGCTGGCGGCAACGTCGGTGAAACCGGTCCCGTGCTGCAGATCACCCGCCCAAGCCAAATTTATACAGCGCATCCGTCCCAAGGTCGCGCTGCTGGCCAAGCCGATGCTGCAACCGTGGCTGAGCTCAAGGCACTGCGTGACGAGATCCGTGCAGGGCTTGCGGCCATTGCGACCAACACGAAAGACACCAGCAAGAACACCGGGCAACTCGCGGAAGTGGGTACGCAGGTGATCGGTACCGCTCAAGTCAAGGTAATCGCATGAGCCAAATGATTGTTGTGCCGGGCCTGGAGATCACTCCGACACGGCTGATTTCCAGCACCTTACCCATCGCCGATTACGACGTCTGGTCCTCAACCAAGGCGTATGCCATCGGCGACAAGGTAACGGTGGGGCAGATCAACTATGAGGCCTTGGTGGCGCACACGAACCGTAACCCAGTGAGCGACACGACCACCCCGGCCGCCTGGCTGAATCTGGGTTGGATCAATCGCTACCGGATGTTCAACAAGCAGATCGGCAATACATGGGCAATCGGGTCGTTCTCGGGCGCCGCGAACGAGATCGATCTGACGATTCGGCCAGGCCAACGGATCAACTCGCTCGGTCTAGTCGGCGTCTTCGCATCAAGCGTGCGCGTGGTCATGACCCAGCCGGGCAACCCGGTGCCGATCTACGACCAGATGCTTGTAATGACCGCGCCGAGCGGAAGAGGGTGGTACCAGCACTTCTTCGCCCGATTCAAATCTCGCGAGAACCTCGCCGTACTCGATCTGCCGCCGGCGAGCAACGCGGATATCCGGGTGATCATCAGCGCGCCAGGCGGCACGGCCAGGGTAGGCATGATGATCCTTGGCTGGTCGAAGGCCATTGGCACTGCTGTCTACGACACCTCTCTTGGCCGCAAGAGCTACACCACGGTCAAGGAAGAGTTCGACGGCAGCGTGACGATGACCAAGCACGGCGCCCGGCGGCAGATCAATTACCAGGTGGTCATGGAGGGCGATCAGGTCACCGATGCACTGCAAACGCTTGACCCGCTCGACGCCACGGCATCGCTCTACGTCGGCGCGGAAGAGCTCGACTACACGATCATCGCCGGCACTTACGACGATCTCGATATCGGGCTGCCGACTTACAACTTCGCCACATACACCCTATCCGTACGGAGCCTCATGTAATGGCTATTGCACCTCTCACGCCGCTACCCTCGCCGCCGCTGTCCACCGATACGGAGGCGGTATTCAATTCAAAGGCTGACGCCACGCTGCTGGCCGAGAAAGCTTTCGTTGAGCAGATGAACAGCGGCACCATTCCTGGTATCAATCAGGCCGTAACTGATAGCCAGGCCGCCCGCGATGCCGCCGCCGCCAGTGCTGGCGCCGCAGCAGGATCAGTAACCGCAGCCGCCCAGCAGGTCACCCTGGCAACCGAACAGAAGGCGCTGGCCGTCACGGCGCGGCAAGGGTCTGAGGCTGCTCGCGATCAGGCGCAGGTTTACGCGCATGCGGCGGGCGCTGCGGTCGGCCCGCTTCCGGTGGCTAATCGGTTTCTGGGTACAGACTCGCTCAACAATGTGGGCTGGTATTCGGTAGTTATCCCTGCTCGGCACGCGATAGGAGATATCGTTGTCGGCGCGGCTAACCCCGGCTCGGACTACCTGCCTGCCAATGGTGGCGTGTATCTGCAGTCTGCGTATCCAGAGTGGATAGCAAAGTTCGGTAAAACTCCTATTGCCTTCCCTGACAGGCTGACGCCTTTTAGTATCGACGCTTATCCGGGATCATCTGGGTATACGCTTAGGTACATGAGACCTTCTGCTGATTTCTCTCACCTGGTTTTCGCTGGGTATCCGTCAGGTCTCAATGGGTGCGACACCAGGGTGTTTAAACGCTCCGGCACTACCCTGACTTATATTGGAAAACTTCCCACTGCCAACACCTCCGTTGGGGGCGTAGTTGCCTTGGCAGTCACTATAGGGGGAACTTTCGTCGGTCAGGCGGTGCAGCCAATTGGAGGCATCGCAAAAGGGCTTGAGATATTTAAAAGATCTGGTGATGTATTTTCATCTTTAACAATAACTCCGAGTCCATCAGATAGTACCCTTCCGTATGGTTCGCTGGCCTGTGATGGCTCAGGAGTCTGGTGGGTACAAGTTATATCAACTGGCGCAATACATCTTTACAAAAGAACTGGCGATAGTGTAGCCAGGGTAAGTATCCTTGCTGGTAATGCAAGATCTGTGGCGATGAGCGCGGATGGCAACTATATGGTTGCAACATCAACCGCTGGGGCACCATGGATCAATCTTTACAAGCGTAACGGTGACACTTTTGATTTGATGCCAAATACGCATGGTGGAACTATGCCGTCCTCGGCGCAGTATCGTATAGATATCAGTGCTGATGGCTCTAGGATTGTATCTTCGCCGGATAGCGCAGGAGTTGTTTACACATTCAGGCGTGTTGGAGATACCCTGACCGGGCAAGCATCGGTACCCAATACCGGAATTGGTACAACCTCGGTTTCAATATCTACAGATGGTGATAAAATAATTATAGGTAGTAGCTCTGGAATTAGAAAAGTAACTAGATCGGGCGAGGCGTGGACGGTAGCATCAGCATACTCTGGTGCCAGTGTACAAGAGGCTTATATTTGTGGGGATTTTGCTACATACTTAACTTCGTACATCGTATCAAAAACGGGAAACAACACCATAGAAACCTCTGAATATTTCCGTGACGCATACAGCTTTGATCCGAATACAGAATTTTCAGTACCTTCCATCGTAGCCCAAAACTCTGCCGTATCCGGGTCTAACACTGCGCCGCCTCAAGTCACTGCACACGTGAGAGTTAAGTAATGGCAATTGCATATGTTTACGATGGTGCCGGAGTCTACTTCGGCTCAGTGGAATTTGATCCTAGTGGGCAATTGCCGCCAAACAGCACTACGCTCGCACCTCCGGCGCCAGAGGATGGGCAAGTCGCTATTTGGGCTGGCGGCGTATGGGGCTTAATAGAGGCTGGGGCGGTGCCTGTCCCAAGGCTTGACTGGCTGTCTCTGATCGCGGCCAGGCGCTATGAAGCGGAAGTCTCCGGCATCGCGCTGGGTGCCATCCCGGTCGCCACTGACGACCGTTCGAAGCTGCTGATCAACGGCGCCGCGCTCCGGGCATCCCGCGAAGAGGGCTACACCCTGCGCTGGAAGACGGTCGAGGGCTTCATTGATCTGTCAGCCGGCCAGGTCCTGGCCATGGCCGATGCGGTGAGCGATCACGTTCAAGCGTGCTTTGATCGTGAGGCTGCGCTGCAACTGACCGTTGCTGATGGCTCGATCACGGCAGAGATGCTGGAGCAGGGCTGGCCCGCCTAATATCTCGTGCTCCCGACATGTGGCATATTGAAATCGTTCACTCGCGCAGCTGACAAAAGAGGTCAGAAAGCGCAGTGATCAATTCCCGACACTTAAAATTTTGAGGGCAGTACATGATCGAAAGCACGAGCAAGTTCAAGGTAGAGAAAATCATCTTTAACGATGGTGATTTTGCTATCGCTCTTGGTTACTGGGAAGGTAAGCCTGAACTGGCGACGGCCTGTCGTTGGCACGAAGCAGGTGGAATCGGTTACCCCCAAACCTTTGGTAAGCCGCAGTGGATGGTTCTGCCTGAAAGTCGGGTAGATATTCACGATGCAACCAACCCCGCTGGCGCAAAGGTGAGCATCACCTTCGGCTGAGAACGCTAAAAAGAAGCTCGGTCCCGCGCCGGGCTTTTTTGTGCGCGTTAAAACGTAACGACTACAAATCCCGGTAACCACAGCCCGCCATCGAGCGGGCTTTTTTTCGCCCAAAGGAAAGTGAAATGGCACGAATCGACGCAACACAGGCCGGCGGCAAGAACGTCCTGGCCTTCCTTGATATGTTGGCGTGGAGCGAAGGAACGAGCACCATCACCGCCTCTGACGACGGCTACAACGTGCTGGTAGGAGGCAAGCTGTTCAGCGATTACAGTCAGCACCCGCGCGTGCTGGTGGATCTGCCGCGCTACAAGATCAAGTCATCGGCTGCCGGCCGGTACCAGTTCCTGGCGCGTACTTGGGACGCCATCGTGCGCAACTATGGGTTCAAGGGCCGGTTCATTCCCGAGGCCCAAGACCTGGCCGCGATCAAGCTGCTGATCGAGTGCGGCGCGATGCCGTTCATCAAAGCCGGTGACATTCGCCAGGCTATCGCCAAGGCCGCACCGATCTGGGCCAGCCTGCCAGGCGCTGGCTACGGGCAGCGCGAACACAAGCTGGCCAGCCTGCTGGAAATCTACGCAGACGAGCGGGCGCAGGAGGAGGTGCCCGAGCCAGACCTGCTTGCCATGTACTCTGCTTGCGGCGGGGTGATCGCATGAAGCGCCTGGCCCTGCTTTTCGCCATCGCCGCGCTGCTACCTGGCTGCGCAGTCCAAGCCCTGAGCTACGCGGCCAATGCGTACTGTGCCGCACCGGAACCGGCGCGGCAGGCGAACCGCATCCTCGTCAACGCCTCAATCGCGCCGAACCGTATTGAAGTCACCTGCGGCGGTGCACCATGACCGGCCGCTTCCTCGACCCTCTTGTGCTCCAGGCCTACGCCAAGGGCGAGTGGGTGCTGATGCACGACTTCCGCTACCAGTCGGCTGACGGCGAGACCTACACAGCGCCGAAATACTTCATCACCGATCTGGCGTCCACACCCTGGATTGTCAGGCCATTGCTGACCGGAATTGAAGATCGTGCATGCGGTGTGATCCATGATCTTCTTTATTGCGTAAATCAGTTGTCCCGAGCTGTATGCGATGCACTGTTTTACGAAATGCTGCTCGTGGCCGGTGCCGATCAGCGTCGGGCGGGCCTGATGCACTGGGGATTGAGGGTCGGCGGCGGTCCGCGCTATAGCGCTTGCGCAGGCGGGATGAAAGTTGAGGATCTGGCGTTTGAGCTGATGAGCGAGGCTGAGAGGATGGCGTGGCGGGCGAGGCTCAAACCGAAAGACATGAGAGCTCAAGGTTGATACTGGCGAAATGGAGTAAAAAAATTATCGCGCTGTCAGGCTAATGCTATAGCGTGCGTTTGATAAGGGGCAGATAATTTTCGTTCCTGACAGCGCGTCGTATTATTCCGCCCCCTCGCAGCGTCGAAGCTCGGATAACATGGAGATTTTGTATGGATACTTCCCTTGTAGGCATGAATGCATACGGGACGAACGGCGTGCATCTTGGGCAAATGTGCAGTGATAGATGCATACGCAAGGATGGTGTTGTGATCTTCAGGATCATTGATTTTAAGGTCTATTCGATGCATTCCCAGTGCCTGGGACGTTACGCAAACGGAGTTGGAACGCATTGGGGAGGGGCTATGATTTTCTCGCTTTTGGAGGGTGACGATCTGAACAGCAATGCCGGTTGGTCATAAAATCGGCTCATTCTCCGAAAAAAGATGGCAACCAGCTATCTATCAGATAATTTGATGCCCAAATGTATCGCAAGGTGAGCGGCATGAACGGCATCGGCAGGCGATTGAAATATGAGCGCATCAGGCTTGGCTTTACTCAGGCCCAATTCGGGTCTGTCGGTGGTGTGGCAACTAACGCACAAGCGCACTACGAAAGCGGTGTGAGAGTACCTCGAGCAGACTATTTTGTGGGTGTCGCGGCAGCGGGCGCGGATGTCATGTATGTGTTATCAGGCGGCCGCTCCAGGCCCTGCGGGGTACCTCTGCCTGAGCATGAGCGCTTTTTCATCGAAAGCTATAGATCGCTGCCTGGTAGTGGGAAGCATCTGATTCACAAGCTGCTTGAGATGCTTCGTGATGAGCGTCTCGTTCGGTGCTTGATGTGTCATGTCCAGCACGTTGGCTCTTGTGGGTATGACACTCAGAATGCAATGTTGCCTGACTGATTTTTTTGAGGGGGTTTTGTGTCGGCAGAGCGCCGGAGAAAGGCCCGAAATCACTTCCGCAACCTTTGAGTGGGTGCCCGGTTTTCAAGGGCTGTAGTGAGGGTGATACGAGAAGATAGCGGAAACTATTTTAAGATAACTCATTGAAAATTAAGGATTTTATCAAGGGATTGCAAATCCGTTAACGCCGGTTCGATTCCGACCTCGGCCTCCACATTCGAAAGCCCCGTAGATCAAGGTCTACGGGGCTTTTTTGTGGTGGCTGGAAAAGGGCATGTGTTCCCTAAAAATGGGTGGGTGTTCCCTAACTTTACATCTAACGTCGAACGAGAAGCTCGTGTGCATCCCGTCAAGCCCTTGAGTAGAATCAAGTGATCTGGATGCCGCCCGAACGCTGAGCGAGCCGCCGCGCAAGCAACGTGACGGAGCTCTGAGTGGGTGGTATCACCCCAATTGAATTATAATTTCTCTACTTTATAACTGTATTAATGAATGGGGGCTTGCAGGCTCTTAAACGCATCAATTAGGCAGGCTGGAATTAATGATGGGTATTCATCTAGTACTCGACTTAAAATGGTGTTCTTGAGCTGATCCGATTTGTGGTACTGCTTTAGTTTCGGGAATTTTGATTTTATAATTTCTTCCAAAGTATGTCCTTGGATTGTTAAATAATACCTAGGTATGCCTACCTTTTGCCCGCCAAAATAGCTGCACTCAACTAGTTTTGGATCTGGGTTGTTAATGCTGGGCTCGACTGTTGAGCAAATAAAATCAACAATGTGCTGTAGCCGCTCTCTATCGAAGTCTTTAATATCTGATGCTGTTTCTGTTTCGGATAAGCCCAAATCCTTTCGTGTAAGATTCCTGTCCTGAAATAGTAGGATTGCAATTAGAAGCGGGTCCAGTAAGTAGTTTTCTATAGAGTGTCGGAGGCCGTAGCCGAGTACCACTAAGTTGCTTTCTGGTTCGTTGCTGGTGTCCCAGTCAATTAGTCCCCTGATGGTCGGATTACCATATGTAGTTAGTTGTTTTACAATGTCCTTAACATGTGCGCAGCCTCCGACCTTTGAGTTAGTGGAGGCTATGAAACTCAGTGAAATTTCTGGGTGTAAATGAGGTTTTAATTTTTCAAGGATTTTGTCATAATATTGAACGTCGAGATGGCTTTCTACAAAGACCTGCCGACGGTTTTCATGGCTTATACTTAAGCTGGGTACTCCAGACATCAGTAAGGAAAGTGCAGTGTCTTTGCTGGTTTTCTGAAGCCGATTGTCCTCTTCTTTGCTCATTACGTAAATCGCTGCTTCAGGTGACAAAGCCACCGTTGATGGGGAATGCGTAGTTAGAATTACTTTGATGCCTCGCTCTGTGACTAATACATTTTGTATGGTGTCAAGTAGGGACTTGGTCATTGACGGATGCAGTGGTGCATCAATTTCGTCAAATAATAAGACTGAAGGGTGTTTGGTATTTAGCTTTGAATCTTTGGTGTGGTATAGGCATAGCGCGAAAGACATTAGAATCCTTTCGCCTGATGATAAGTCGTTAAACCTTATCTGTGCGCCACTGATTGTGTCTGTGAGGATGGGGTCATAAGGTCGTTCGTCATATTCATTTGGACGATTGATTCTAAAATTGAGATTTGCGGTTTGTAATACGTCGTTTAAAAAGTCCCATGGCGGAGTTCCATGTTTATCTAGGAAGTCTTGCTCACTGAGCGCTGTGATATCGTGGCCAAGCGAAGTTTTCCTGAATAATTTTAATATATTTTCAAAATACTTGGTTTGATACTCTGAGAACAGCCTTGCGAAGGACTGCTGAAATAGGTCGACTGGTTGCCAAGAAATTGGATAAGTGTCGTAGAAAGTATCCATATCGAAAGCTATGAGTGGTACGGATGAGCTTGCTATCAGGCCCTCTACTAGTTTGGGATATGAGCTTGGGTTTTGAGCGGCAAAGTTTTCTGCGAGGCTATTGCTATAGATAGTAAGCTGGCTTTGAATTTCAGAGTGTATGGTTTCAGCCATGTTGGGCGAGACACCATATTGCAAAAGATCTTGGGGTGTTAAGGTGCTTACCTTTTTTAAACTGATCTGTGACAGTTTCGGGAATTTAGATAAGGTTATCTCCAAGGGTTGTTTGGCAGAATTGAGTATGTTCGAGAATTGCTGCCAAGTGCTTTCCCGTTCTTGCTTGCTTTGGAAGTTAGAAAATGATCCTGTGTCGTTTGGTATCAATGTTGAGCTATCAAACATTCTGATGGGTAATTCGGTTGGAAAGAGGTCGTTAAACTCTTCAATTGTTATAGCGCCCTCAGTTAGGGCGCTAAGAAATTGGCTTTTTCCTGCGCCATTGGTTCCTGTTATTACTGTAAAATTTGGAAGCTCAATTTGCTTGAAGGCACGAAAAGATTTGTAAGGTCTGACGAGGGTTAATTTCATATGAGCCTTGAATAGGTTTTGTCGTTGATTTTGTGTCTTGGTCTTTGTTGCTGTTCTAAAATGTTGGTGTAAATTTCTCGTATAACATGGAGTAGCATGGTTGACGAATTTGTACGTGGAGCTTCAGGTTCTAATATTTCACGGTTTCTAAGGTGGATGTCAATATGCCCCGTCTGTAATCGCTAGGCTTCGGTTACCTAGAGGGCTTGGCGATTGCTCCAATACGTCTATAGACTTTTTCGGTAATATCCTGCTTGGAGTGCCCTAGCAATCTGCTAGCGTCTCCAATGTCTTCAATTTCGGAAGCCGCTTTAGGTCTGATGTCTCTGAATTGGAATTCAGACAGTTTTGATGCCAAGGGTTTATTTCCCTCTTCTAAGGCCGCCGCTATTGCGGCATTCCGAGCATCTACCCATCGAGCATTCAAGGTTCTAGACGACATTTTCTGTCCCCGCTGGCTTACGAAAAAATAAGGTGAGTTTCGGCAGCGCTGAGCTGAGTTAAGTTCATCAATCAGTAACCCTAACCTATTACGCATCCCGTCCGTCTCCAACTCGATACGTAGCCGTTTGCTGGTTTTCTGTTGCGTGACGAGCAGAAAGCTGCCTTGGACATCGTCCCGACGCATCAAGCGCACATCAGCAGGCCGCTGCCCGGTCAGATATGCCATATCCATGGCATCCTTCAGGTCTTGGCTGGCCTTTGAATAGACAGCATCCCACACCAGGTCTGTCGCATAGTAATCGCGCGGCTTTTCCTTGTTCTTGCGTACCCCTTGGCAAGGATTGGCGCGCTCCGTTAGGCCCCATTCCCTTGCAGTGTTAAAAATGTGCGAGAACAGCGCGATTTCCCGATTGGCACGCACCTTTCCCTTCCGGGCATCTCGGTATCCGGCAATCATCGCTGGTGTAATCGCATCGATCGGCGCGCTGTCGAACACGGCCCTGAGAAACTTCAGCTCCTTCAAGTTATCACTCTGACTGCGTGGCGACTTGCGGGGGATGATGGTGTCTCGGTAACGATCAAAGATATGACACAGCAGTTTCATCTCGACCGGGACGGATTTGGCCTCCAGGTCAGCCCATTTGAGCCTGGCCAGGTTGATGTCCGTGCCCAGCGGTATGTCTTTTCCGTCCTGAGTACGGTAGTAGTACGCGGTCCAGACCTTGCCGCTTTTGCGGGTTCTGGTGCGTTTGAGCATTCTGGGCGGGAGATTTCGGTTTTCAGGGTTACGCGGTCGCATTTCAGTTCACTCTGGAAAAGTCCGGCGTCCATGCCGCTGCTGCAGGTGGGGTGAGGGCTTGATGCTGGGCGGGGATGATGCCCAGTTTCATTCGCACGTAGTGGCGGCCGACCAGTGGCCGCTTGCCGCGACTTTCGATGTAAACCCAGTGATGGCGGTCGAGCCATCGGCGTTGTCCGGACCGGGATTTGTAGCCGGTCAGCTCTGCCAGTTCGTCTTCCGATAGTATTTCAGTTTCCATCGGCTGCTGTCCTTCGACGGGTTCCCATGGCTGGCCTGAGGACATCAGGGGCGCCATGGGAGGTGTTGAATGGGGATGTGCTCAGGCGGCGTGGCCTTCAGACTGGCCGTTTTCGTCGGTGAGGTGATCTGCAGGTGGATCGGTCATCAGGCTGAACAGCCGATCAAGGTACTGCGAGCGGGCGTGTTTGGGTGTCCAGGGCGTGATGGTTTCGGCCATTGCGCCGGGGCCGGCCGGGAGGTGCCAGCGGTCCATGGGGACGTTTAGCAGGTCGCGCAGTTCGGCGGCCAGCACGATCAGTTCGGCTTCACGCACGCTGTCGGGCAGCATGGGGTAGAGGCCGAAGCGTTGGCAGATGGCTTGCCAAAGCTCCTCTTCGATTTCTCGGTACATGCCGATCATTTTTTTCAGTGGCCGGGGCGGGTTGCCGACGTAGGCAGCTGGGGCTTCCATCAGCAGGGCGGCGAGCTTGTGCTGCGGCTCGACCAGGTCGCTGATCAGGCAGCAGCGCTGCGCCAGGCTGTAAAACTCGCGGGAGTGGCCGTTGAAGCAGCAGATTTGCGACAGGGCGTGGGCGATGTCGCAAGAATCGATGGTCTCTGGCTGTGGGCTGAGCAGGTCGAGTGTGGTGCCGCTGTAGGTGATGAGCTGGCTCATGCGGCTTTCCCTGTGTGCAGGGTGGGCTGTGTGACTGGGGGCTGGCTGGGGGTGGTGATCAGCAGGCGGGCTTGCACCAGTTCGAAGTGTTCCATCAGCCGCCGGTTCAGGGTGCGGGCATCGTTGAGTTTGCGGGTCAGGTCTTCGTTGGCTTGGTCGGCCAGGTCCTGGCTGATGACTTCCGCTTTGACTTTGCCGTCTTTCTGGCCGAAGTAGTAGCCCAGCCAGAAGATCGCGCCGGCCCAGGCGAGCACGAACAGCAGGGCGAAGATTTGGGTGTTATCCATGGTAAGCATTCCTTGGGTGGCCGGTGATGGCCGGTGGTGGCGGCCGGGGTTCAGTCGGTGGTTTCGTCGGGCGCGGTAGTGAGCGCCGACAGGTTTTCATCTGCCCGGTAGGCGCAGATGTCGATCAGGGCTGCGACGTGGCGCAGGTGGACGTACTTGATGGCCTTGCGGCTGGTGTCCAGGGTGAGGATGGGCAGCTGGATGCGGCCGCTGTTCAATTCCGCCAAGAACGACTGTTCGTTGAGGTTGCGGAAATACTGGGTGCGGACCTTTTCCAGTGGCACCAGCACGTCATTGAAGGTGCGGTAGAGCATGTCCAGCGTGGCCGCGTCCGGCGCGGGTAGCAGGCGCAGTTGGGGGTGTTTGGTCTTGTTCATGGGCCTTGGTGTGGCTCCTTGCGGTTGAGGCGGGCCGGGTGGTGCCAGGCGTTCAGGCAGTGGCGTTTGACCAGTTCGCGCAGAGGCTCCGGCACCTCAAGCAGCGCGGCATTGCGCTGTTCGCGTGTGGGCATGGCGAGGATCTGGCGGGCATATTCCCTAGGCCACGTGCCGGTTGTCTGGCGGTACTGGCGCAAGCTCAATGCCCAGTTGCACGGCCAGCCAGCGAATGCCCGCCGGGGTGACGCGGGTTGATCGGCTGTACTGCATGCCCAGTTGCGGGTGCCACCAGTGGCCCTCTTTGACGTGCAGGTAGTCGCGGTCGCGGTTCGGATGGGCCGGCAGGTTGTCAGTGGTCAGCAGGCCCTTGTCGCGCATCTGCCTGATCAATTGCGGTCGGCTGAGGCCCAAGTGGGTGGCGGCTTTGGCGAGTGTGCTGTCCATGCATCCTCCTTACGCCAGGTTGGCCGCCGGTGACCTGGACGTCACCAGATGCTCGATGGATTCGGTCAGCAGCTCGAACGCTTCGTTGTCGCTGCCATACACGGTGAAGCACGACGTCTGCGGTCGGCTGAGGCCCAGATTCAGAATGGCGGTAATGGCATCGCGGCCGCCGGTGCGGTGCAGCGCAACTTGCAGCGGGCAGGGCAGGCCCAACTCCAGGCTGAGAAAGCCGCCTCTGCCGATCAGCGACAGCAGTTGCCGGGTTTGCCGGGGATCAAAACGGCTTTGCCCGGCATGGGGCGGGCTGTTGCTGCCTGAGCCCTGGGGGCTGATGGTCAGCAGTCGGCCATTGGCGATGGCTTCGACGAACTCTGCCAGTCGTAGGTGAATGCGGCGCTCGTCTCGGCGCAGCGTCAGCGTGTGGCGCTCATCACGCATCAGCACGGTGAAGGTGGTTTCTTGCGGGCCGCGATCCACCTGCAGGCTGAACGACCGCCGTTCGTTGGAACGGGCGGCGATACAGGTGTGCTGGAAAGTACCGTTCAGATTGGCCTGCGCGGAGAACAGCGCCAGGGTGCGCTCATCAACGATGAAGTAATTCATGCTGCACGCCCTCCGCTCGGATTGATGGGGGCAGGGCGCTGACGCTTGGGGATGAGTCGGGGTTTACCGCCCTGGATCAGGATCAGGCAGCCAGTGCTGGCTTGCAGCTGCTCGACCAGTTGGCGGTTGTGGGTGCAGGTCGGGTGGACGTGCAGGGTGGCTGTGGTGCGCATGGGATAACCTCGTTTCTATGGGGTTGGAAACGATTGTTAACCCTAAAGGTTATCTGGTCAATGGGTGGATACCAAAAAGGTAACCTATTTCTTGTGGGATATTTCTGAAATTTTTCAAAATCCTTTGAAAGTACAGATTTTTTTTGATGGCGTAGCAGCCTAGATGATATGGTTGTGATGGCTTGTAGCTATCAGATCGCATGAGAGAAAGGATTCCATGTTTAAACTTAGTATGGCAATCATTCATAGTTTCAAAAAGTTAGCGCACACAGACTATGTGTCAGAAGTTGTTAAGAAAACAAAGCTGTTGGATATTGAAAACCCCGCGCTAGAGTCACTGGCAAAGGGGATCAATGGTTTGATAGGGAAGGAAGGTAATAGCGTTGTATACGGTCAGTTTTCCAATGATGGACGACAAGGGCCGTTTCCACAAGAATTTGAAGCCTATACAAGTTTTGTTGATGATAATAAAAAATTTTTAGATCTGTCCCATTTGGCAATGGATCAGCTTGTAGATCAAGCAGGTAAACAGGTTTTATCTACTGGTGGGCATATTTTATTCGCTATATATGAGTCAGTTGGCGAGCATTTCTTTATTTGCGCCAGTATGAAGCAGAAGGGTGGTATTCAACTCGATGAGAATTACGTTCCGATAGAGATTCAAGAAGTTGATCTCAATAAGGTTCAACAAGCTGCTCGAATAAATCTCAAACGGTTCAATGAGATCAAGCAGCTGGCTCCAGAGAATGAAGATTCGGAAGCGGACAAGACATACCTTTGCTTTATTAGTAAGGGGCGTGACAGCCAAGCGTCGGATTATTTTATTTCCGCCCTTGGATGCGCAAAGGGAGTTGCTTCGGGGCGTGCGACAAAAAATGCTATCGACAATGTTGGTAGGTTTTTCAGGGATCGACCAGCGCTTAGAAGCTTGTCTTATAAAGCAAAGGAAGCTGTTACCAAGTACTTAGAGTCCGCGTTGGAGGCGGGGACGCCCGCACGGTTGGATTCAATATGTCATGCGGCTATTTCGCTTGTTTCTCCAGAGTTGGTCGAAGAAGTTGAGGGGTTGAAAGATTACCTAAATGGCGAACGGAATCGTGTCCCTAATGAGTTTACTGTCAATGCAAAGGCTTTAAAAGAAAAGACAAGGATCAAGGGTGAAGCTTCAAATTGGTCTTTGCAATTTGATAAGGGGGCTCTTGGTGAAGATCCGGTGTCAGATATCTTTTATGACTCAACGAGAAAGAAGATTACCTTATCGAATCTGTCGGCTGAGATGATTTTGTTGATTGAGAAAGAACTTAGCGCTAGGACTGCGTGATATGTTTGAGTCTGTGGTCAAGCTGTATAGATCTCTTGCTCATCCTACAGTCGAAGGTGGAGTGTTAAGTTTTACTGGGCCTTCAACCCAGGAGATTTGCGACTCTATAAAAGAATGCGAGGTGTTAGACGCTAGGTTCGGAAAGTTTGAACACGTGGACTTTACGGCTGGCGTTGTGGAGCTTGAGTTTAGGCTGCCATCAAGTGAATTTGGAAAGTTTTTTAAAGACCTTCCTGAGTTTATTGAGAGGTCTCCGTCTGTAGGTAAGGGTATATTCCCTAAAAATTTTTTTATTGTTGGGCTGAATTGGGCAAGCTTCGATGAGTCTTGTCCTCCAGAAATTCTCAAAGTTCGTAAAATGTGTCGTTTTATCGAACTGTTGGCTATGCTTGCTGTGGGTGTTGATAAAGATAGTAGCCCTGATCATTATAATTTGTTTTTTGCTCTCCCGCCGGAGGGTAATAAACCACCTAGGTCATTTCTTTTGCCGACGGCCTTCACTCCGCCCATGGTTTCCTTTGAATTGCAGCACGTTAATTTGCTGGAAGAAATTTTTAACCCAAAGAATCAGAACAAAGCGCATCTGTCTGAGCGTAAAATGATGCTATGCGTAGCTGTTGCGGATGTGCTTGAAAAACATCAGAGTGAGCCTAGTCAGTTTTTAGCCTTGGCGCGTGAGTGGAAAGCTGTTGTTAATCACTATCGGGCAAATTTGCAGTCATATGTTTACGGATTCTCTTTTGAAAAAGTGAGAAGAGAGGTCTCGCAGGCTGAGATTGAGTACGGAGCAAAGCTAAATGCTTCGTTAGCCGATATCAGCGGTAAGTTACTGGCGTTACCCCTTTCTCTCGCTGCGTTGGTAGCATTAAAAAAAGCCGAGGGTTTTCTGGAATCTGTTGTCGTGCTGGGAGGTATTCTGATAGTTTCAGTAATCCTTTGGTTCGTGATTCATAATCAGCGATTACAAGTGTCAAGGCTGCTTAATAGCTTTAATGTGGTTTTTGAAGAGTTTCAAAGCAAAATATCAACTTATCCGGAAAAGTTGAAAAAATTATTGGAGTTGACTGTTTCTCAGGTGGATAAGCAAGGAAAGCTTCTAGATAAAATCTTTTTTGTTCTACAGTTTCTGACGTTTCTTCCTGTTGTTGTTGCTGTAGGGATGCTGGTGTACTCAAATTTTGACGTGCTCAAGCAATGTGCGAAAGGTTTTTGGGTTTTCTTACTAGAGCTTCTGAATTAGCCATGTGGCTCGCCCATAGATAATCCATTCGTTAGTGAGTTTTGTTATTCTATCAGGCCAGTACGGATTCATGGCTTGAAGATATCTTTCGCCGCCTTCTTGAAGCAACAATCTGACCGTTGCATGATTCTTGCCTTTTCTGCGTACAGCTACTGTTTGACCTGAGCTGTATGCGAGGGCTGGCTCAACCACAATTTGGTCGCCAGCAGTAAAATTTGGCTCCATGCTGTCGCCATCGATTACCAGAACGAATGCTTTAGCTCCAACCTTCTTGGGTGTTGATACCCAGTCTACTGGCTCGACTTCCCCTACTTTTTCTGATTCGCACCAGATCACGGCACTTTTTGAGTCGAAGACTGGCGTTAAAGAACCGTGCGGCTCAGTGGCAGCTTCGAGCGTGACTTCCGGTGGTTGCGGGAGATCAAGATAGCCGTAGTCCAGATCTAGTGCTTGCTCTATCTCTCTAGCGATCTTGTTGCCAATTCCTTTCGTAGGATTTTTCCCACCAAAAGCGCTGACCTGCGCCGGAGCCTTACCGAGGAGGTCGGCAATGTCCACTAACCGCATATTTTTCTCGGTCAGCGCTCTGCGAAAATTTTGAAGCCGGGTGTTTGAGATTGTCATCGTAAAATTCTCGCTGAGCTAACCTCAAAGGTGAATGTCCAAAAAGGTGTTGTGATGATTAACCTTTTAGGTTATGTTTTGGGCTCAGAGGAGAAATCTATGCGTTTGCGTGAATACATACACCAGTTGGAGCCTACGGCTCTTCAGGACTATGCCCATCGTTGTTCTATAGCCCTGAGCTATCTACGACTGCACGTCAAATACGCCAGCAAGAATCCCAGCGTGTCGCTTATCAAAGCGCTAGCTCGTGAAAGCAAGGGGCGAGTCTCTCTTGCGGAGGTTCTTGAGCATTACGGAATCACTGACGACAGTGTGCCTTCTGAGGTCGCGTAGTTAGAAAAAAGGCGACCCAAGGCCGCCTGCTTTTCCCCCGACTCGCGCCACCACAGCGTTGTCGGGCCACGGTAAATGGTGGGGCTTACCAACCCACCGTATCTACCGCGTTGTTCAAGGCACGGATGCCTTGAGTTTCTGCCCGTCTCCACCACAGATAAAGGCAGCTGTTGCGCCAGGGATGAATCAAGGACGGTTCGCCCTGGCACGGTGCCGGTTTCGGTCTAGAGGACCTTGCCGGCGTGTGGACCCATAAGCCACGCGGCGAATGTACCACCATGTATCGCCGCGCGGCAGTGGCATTTTTAAAGGATCGCTGCCATGAGTCGTAATTACCCCTGTTCTGACCGGGCCTCGCGGGAAATTCTGCCGCTTGATCTGGCGCTGTACCACGCGGCACGGGAGTACCCCGGTGGCGCCGCTGCAATCGCCGCTACCACTGGCCGAAGCGCCAGTACCTTGCAACATAAGCTGTCACCCACGCACCCCAGCCACGTGATCAATATTCAGGAATTTTGCGAAATCCTGGAGCTGACCAAGGATCGTCGGATTCTTGATGCGGTTCACGCTTTGGTGGGGGACACCATCTGGCAGGAGCTGGCCGAGGCCTATACCGATGACATGCCGGAGACCATGACCAGTGGCATCGCGACATTCTTTTATAAGGTCGCAGATCTGTCTGAAACCTGGGCGCGATCGATTGGTGACGGCAAGGTCAGTGACCGCGAACTGGGCGAGCTTCGCTTGCAGGTGTTTCGCGGTATTCAGGCGTTGTTGGCCATGTACAACCGCGCTTGCTATGTGAACCAGACCACGCGGGGAGGTGAGCATGGCTGACTCAACTCCCCGGTGCCTGTCAGGCGGTTTCGGTGTGGACCTTCAGGGTCATGAGCAGACCGAGGCGTTTGAAGTCGTTACCCATCTTTCATTCAAGGTAGATTTTTATGCAGACGCTGATTATCACGGGACCACAAGGCTCGGGCAAAACCACGCTGGCCGTACAGTTGCTGGAATTCTTCGGAAAGACCCACGTCGTGGACGATTGGGACGGGCGCGAGCCTTTGCCGCTGGGGGTTTTGGCGCTGACAAATTGCGACACATTTTCAGCGGGCGATGCGCAGGTTCTCTCTCTGGAAGAGGCGCGCCAGCTACTGGCAGCGGCTGGCTGAATTGCCTGGCGGTTTATCCGTTGCTCGGCTTCCTGACCCGGTTGGGAGGTGCGCATGGCTGATAACGCTGATCGTGCCAACGACTTGCTGGAGTGGCGTCTGGACCAAGCGCTGAAAGCCCATCGGTCGCGTCCCGGCTGTGCTTCGCAGCAGTACTGCTGCACTTGCCGGAAGTGGATCCCCATGGCCCGGCAGATCGCGGCCAAGGGCTGCAAACGTTGCATGCATTGCCAGGGCGCGTTTGAACGTGCGGGGGTGCGCCATGCTGGCTGAAGTGTTGGTGCAGTTTCATGACTATGGGCTGCTGCCGGAGATGCCGTTGGTGTACGGCAAGCTGACCCGCTGCAAGACCACCCGCGATACCGGCCGGGAAAAGAAGGGCTGGTATGTGGCTTATGAACACCTCACCGCCAAGGGTGAGACGCTGATCTTTGGCAGCTATGGCGACTGGCGCCTGGGCGAGACGCAGAAGATCAAGGTCAAGCCGGGGCGGATGTCTGCCGAGGAACGCGAGGTGATGCGCGCCCGGCAGGAAGAGGCCAAGCGCCGGGCGGTGGAGGTAGCGGCTCATCGGGCGCGGCGTGCTGCTGCACGGGCTACGGCGATCTTCCAGCGCTTGCCGGAGAAAGGTAACAGCACGTATCTGCAGCGCAAGCAGGTGGTGGGCCTTCGGGTTCGTTACTCGCCGCGCAGTGGGGCGGTGTTGATTCCGCTGCAGAACGCCCGGGACCGGATTGTTGGCCTGCAGGTGATCTATCCCGACAAGCATCCGGTCACCGGCCTGTCGAAGATGTACTGGCCGAGCGGGATGACCAAGGAGGCCGCGTTTCATCTGATCGGCCCGGAGCCTGACCCCGGTGAACCGGTGTTGGTGTGTGAGGGCTACGCGACCGGCGCGAGCCTGCATATGGCGACCTCGATGGCGGTGGCCATCGCGTTTGATGCGGGCAACCTGTTGCCGGTGGCCAAGAGCATGCGCGAGCGGTTTCCGGGCCGGCCGCTGATTATCTGCCGTGACGATGACTGGAAGACCACCAAGCAGAACGGCGAGCCTTGGAACCCCGGTGAAGAGAAAGCCAGCAACGCGGCGGTGGTGGTCGGTGGCCAGGTGGTTGCGCCGATCTTTTCGGGTGAGCGGGAGGATAAGTGGACTGACTTCAACGATCTGCATTGTGCCGAAGGGCTGGATGCGGTGCGGCGGCAGGTGATGGCTGTCGTGAGGCCACCGGCTGCCGGGGGCTGGAAGAATCAGTTGGCTCGCTTGGAGAACGGCAACCTGATTCCGCATATGCAGAACGTTGAACTGGTGCTGGGCAACGATGAGCGCTGGGGTGGGGTGATCAACTACTGCGAGTTCAGCTCCAAGATCATCAAGCTGCGGGCCGCGACGTATGGCGGGGGCACGGGTGAGTGGGCTGACATCGATGATATGCGGGTGATGAAGTGGCTGGCCCAGCACTACAACTTGCGGGTCAAGGCGTCCAGTGTGATGGAGGCGGTCAGCGTGGTGGCCCATGACCATAGCTTTCACCCTGTCCGCCAATACCTGGATGGCCTGGAATGGGACCGCACGCCGCGTTTGAACAGTTGGCTGACCGATACCCTGGGTGTGCCTGCGACCGAGTACAGCGCCAAGGTCGGCAAGCGTTGGCTGATTTCAGCGGTTGCGCGAATCATGCAGCCGGGCTGCAAGGCTGATGCGGTGATGATTCTGGAAGGCGGGCAGGGCGCGGGCAAGTCCACGGCGATGAACATCATCGGCGGCAAGTGGTTCATGGATACGCCGTTTGTGCTGGGCGACAAGGATGCGTTTCAGGCGTTGCGCGGCAAGTGGGTCGTGGAGCTGGGCGAACTGGACAGTTTCAACAAGGCCGAGAGCACCAAGGCCAAGCAGTTTTTCTCGGCCACGGTCGACACCTACCGCGAAAGCTATGGCCGCAGAACGATCGACGTGCCACGCCAGTGTGTTTTCGTGGGGACCACCAATCAGGAAGAGTATCTGAAAGACCCGACCGGCAACCGGCGTTACTGGCCGGTGGCCTGTGGTGATACGGACCTGGACAAGCTGCGGGAGATTCGCGACCAGTTGCTGGCCGAGGCGGTGTATTGCTACCACGCTGGCGAACGCTGGTGGGTGACCCGCGAAGAGGAACCGATGTTCACGGCGGCGCAGGAAGATCGGTTTGTGGTCGATGAGTGGGAAGGGCCGATTTTGCAATGGCTGGAAGAGTCGCAGATCGGTGAAACCACTACCGGCAGCGATCTGCTGAGTGCCGCGTTGAAGCTGGATTTCGGGCACTGGGGCAAGCCGGAGCAGATGCGGGTCGGGGCGATCATGCATCGGCTGGGCTGGCAGCGTGTGCGTTTGCCAGCGTTGCGCAAGAGCGGCAAGCGGCCCTGGGCTTACAAGAAGCCGCCCGGCTGGGGGCGCCCGACAGCGGCATCGGCTCCGGTGCAGGAGGTCTGTTTTGGTTAAGTACATCGACGAAATGCTCAAGCTTTGGGCGCAGGAGCTGCACAGCGATCACGAAGGGACAGGCGGTGGCGGCAACATGATTGCCATGTTGATGGAGCGCAAAGGCGAGTTGATCCGGGGCACACGCGGGAGCCGGGTGCTGCTGGATGAGTCTGCCGATATCGAGCTGATCGTTAACAAGCACCTGGCGCCAGAACTGGCGGTGGCGGTGCGGGAGCATTACTGCAACCACGACAGCCTGTTGTCGCAGAAGGTGATGTATTGCGGCTGTAGCCTCAAGACTTACTACCAGCGGCTTCATGATGCGCATGTGTGCATTGCCAGCCTGCTCGGGCGGCGCGCTGCATGATGGCGCGCCGGTTGCTGTCTGGCCTGACCCACTGGCTGTTTTGCAGTGGGTCGGCTGCGGGCCATGTATTACGTGGCCTGTCCCAGTGTCCCGGCAAAAGTGCCCCGCGCACATGTGCGCCGTCATGCACGCGCGCGTCGCGCAGCGTGTGATTAATATCCTTCTACACACGGAAAAGGAGTTAATAAGTAGGACAGTAGGGTGGAGCCTTGATTTATGTGGCCTTGAGATGTCCGGCCTGTCTCTGGATCAGTGGGGCATGGAGGGACGCGGCAAAGCCGCGAAAGCGATGGTTGAAAATATCCCGACATTCACCCGACATTCACTGGGTGTTACCCGGATATTCATGGGTGGCGCCGGATTGAGCTTGATGCCAGGAAAATCAGGGGGTAAAAAGTAGTCATCTTCGACAGGTGCGGGCGCAGCAAGCGGCCCGTACCGCATACCAGACCCGGCCTTCGTGCCGGGTCTTTGCATTTCTGGGGGACGTGATGACGGACGGGCAACAAACACTGAACGAGCTGCCGCTGTGGCTGCTGATCACGCTGGCCCTGGCCGGCGGTGTGACCGGCGAGCTGTGGCGCGCCGACAAGGACGGCTTGTGCGGTTCGAAGATTGTGCGCCGTCTGGTGCTGCGCTCGGGGTCCAGCGTGATGTGCGGCGTCTCGACCATGATGCTGCTGTATGCGGCAGAGGTGCCGATGATGGCTGCTGCAGCAGTGGGCAGTTTGACGGCGATGGCGGGGGCGGATCTGGCGATCAGTTTTTATGAGCGATGGGCTGCGCGGCGGCTGGGGCTGATGCGCAGGGATGCTGACGGTTGATGCAGTCGATCAAGCAGCCCAGCCCCTACACCTACCGCTGGCAACAAGCCCGCGCCGGTTTCCTGCGCAAGCATCCGCTGTGTGTGAACTGCCAGCGTCAGGGCTTGATCGCCGCGGCTTCGGTGGTTGACCACATCAAGCCGCACCGCGGCGATATGGGGCTGTTCTGGGATCGCAACAACTGGCAGCCCTTGTGCGAGACCTGCCACAACTCCTGGAAGCAACGGCTGGAGAAATCCGGTCGGCAGGTCGGCTGCGATGCAGCGGGCCGGCCGCTGGATCCCGGCCACCATTGGAACCGGCCACGGGCCTGATTGGCCGGCCATTTTCCGGCGTGCCGAGGGTAGGGGGGTCATAAAGTTTTTGGCCTTTTTCACATAGACCGAGTCCTCCACTCTCCTTGCAAAATGCGGGAAAAATGGGGGGTGGCCCCTTGAGGCCTGGGGGCTTATTCCGTACAGACAGTGAGGTTTTAAATGGCCGGTAATGGCAATTCAGGCCGTCCGGCTAAACCGGCGGTGGTGCACCTGCTGACAGGCAATGCCAGCAAAAAGAACGTCAAATCCCTGCTGGATGAGGTCCAGCATCCGCCAGTGCCCGTAGAGGCGCCTCCAAGGCCTGACTGGCTGAGCGAAGAGGTGCTGCGTGAATGGGATCAGCTGATCCCCGATCTGCTCGCCCTGGGCCTTGTATCGCGTGTAGACGGCCAGGCCATCGCCGAGTACTGCCAGGCCAAGGTCGAGTGGCGCAAGTTCAACACCCTGATCGAGCAGATGAACGACAAGATCGCCTCGGACCACCTGGGCGATGTGCAGGTGTACAAGTCCGGTGCTGCCGACATGTCGATCTGGCGCAAGCTGCGCAACGATGCCCACCAGAAAGCCGACCACATCGGTCGCCAGTTCGGTTTCACGCCCTTGGCTCGCAGGGCGCTGAAGCTGGTTTCCCCGCAAATGGACCTGATCCCCAATGAGCCAAGAGACGCCGCCGCCAAGTACTTCAGCTGAAGTCGACCGGGCGACGGACTTCGCCCTGGCGGTGGTGAAAAAGCAACGGGTGGCCGGCCCCGATGTACGCCGCGCCGCTCGGCGTCATCTGCGCGACCTGCGTCACGGCCACAAGCGCGGTTTGCACTGGGATCTGAGCGCGGCGCAGTTCGCCATCGGTTTTTTTGAAGATGTTCTGGTGCTCAACGGCGGCGAGTTCGAAGGCAAACCCTTCCTGCTCGCGCCTTGGCAAGCATTCATCGTCGGCAGCCTGTTTGGCTGGAAGCGCGCCGATGGCTACCGGCGCTTCCGTACCGCCTTTATCGAAACCGCCAAAGGCTCGGGCAAAAGTCCGCTGGCCGCCGGTATCGGCCTGCTGGGCCTGGTGGCCGACAACGAAGCGCGTGCCGAAGTCTACGCCGCCGCCACCAAGCGCGATCAGGCGATGATCCTGTTTCGCGATGCCGTGGCGATGGTCAAACAGTCGCCATCGCTGTCAGCCCGGATCGAGATGTCCGGGCGCAACGAAAAGATCTGGAACCTGTACTACGGCAACACCGAGTCATTTTTCAAACCGATCAGCGCCGACGAAGGCCAGTCCGGTCCGCGTCCGCATATGGCATTGCTCGATGAGATTCACGAGCACCGTAACGGCAACGTGGTGAACATGGTTCGCGCCGGGACCAAGAGCCGCCGTCAGGCGCTGATCGTGATGATCACCAACAGCGGGTCGGACAAGAACAGCGTGTGTTGGCAGCACCATGAATTGGGCGTGCGGATTTGCAAGGGAGAGGAAGACAACGAAGCCTTTTTCGCCTTTATCTGCAGCCTGGACAAGGGCGATGACCCGTTTACCGATGAAAGTTGCTGGTCAAAGGTCAACCCCAGCCTGGATTTCATTCAGGAAGGCCAGACCGACGGCATTCCCGGTCGCCAGTACCTGCGCGAGCAGGTCAGTGATGCCCGTGGCATGCCCAGTAAAGAAGCCATTACTCGCCGGCTGAATTTCTGCGAATGGACCCAGGCCACTTCGCCCTGGATTTCCTGGGAAGTATGGGACCAGGCACGTGACCCCGTACCGATGTCGGTGCTGCGCAACCGGCCCTGCGTCGGCGGCCTGGACCTGGCCAGCACCACCGACCTGACCGCCTTCGTGCTGCTGTTCTACCCGACCTATGAAGACCCGCACTGGCGGTTGCTGCCGTATTTCTGGATTCCCGATCACCAGCTTGAAGAGCGGGAGCGGCGTGACAAAGTGCCGTACTTGGCGTGGATCAAGACTCGCGATATGGAAACCACGCCGGGCCGGGCGATCAGCAAGTTGTACATTCTGCGGCGTCTGCAAACCATCTGCGCTTACTTCGATGTGCGCAAGATCGGCTACGACCGTTGGCGCATCGAGGATTTCATTCAACTGGGCGACGATCACGACTTTCAGTTGCCGCCCATGATCGATTTCGGTCAGGGCTATATGTCGATGGCACCGGCCGTCGACGAATTCGAGCGGCGCCTGCTGGGTGTTGATATGCCTGTCATGCAGAGCAGCAGCGATGCGCAACGTGTCAGCGTCGAAAGCCTGCGCCACGACGGCAACCCGGTGATGACCTGGTGCGCGGGCAACACCGTAATCAAGGCCGACGAAGCCAACAACCGCAAGCCCGACAAAGCCAAGGCCACCGGCCGCATCGACGGCATCGTCGCCGCGCTAATGGCTACCGGTATCAGCGGCTCAATACCCGTAGCCTCCAGCAGCACCTCCATTTACGACCAAGGAATCGGCATATGAACCTCATCGCACTGCTGGCCTGGCTGGCCGGCGGGCTGGGCTTTGGCCTGCTGATCGGCGGCATCGCCCTGATCCACATCCCGGCCGCCTGCATCACCGCCGGGCTCTGCCTGCTGGGCTGGGCGTACCTGGCCGACCGGGCAGCGGCCGGTTTACCGCGCAACGCTGGCAACGGGAGTGGTTGAGCATGTTCTTCAGCAAGCAACTCAGCCCGGATGACGGGCTGGTGTCGGACGGCAAAAGCAGCTTCTGGCAAAGCCTGATCGGCTCGTCGCGATCCTCGGCCGGGGTCAAAGTCACCGCCGACAGCGCGCTGGCCCTGACCGTGGTGCAGAACTGCGTGACCCTGCTGGCCGAAAGCGTCGCCCAGTTACCGCTGGAACTCTACCGGCGGCTGGGCGACGGCAAGCGCGAGGCGGCGATTCATCACCCGCTGTACGACGTGCTGCGCTACCAGCCCAACCCGTGGCAAACGCCCTATGAGTACCGCGAGTACAGCCAGTTGGCGGCGGGCATGCGTGGCAATGCATTCAGCTTCATCGAGCGGGCCGACAACGGCGCGGTGAAAGCGCTGTACCCGCTGCACAACGACCAGATTCAAGTGCTCAAGGGCACCGACCTGCTGCCGTGCTACCGCATCGGCGGTCATGCGCCGCTGCCCATGCGCCTGATTCACCATGTGCGCTGGCACACCCGCAACCACTACACCGGCCTGTCACCTATTGAGCTGCATGCCGACGCGGTGGGGCTGGCCCAGGCGGTGCGTCACTACGCGGGCAAGTCGTTTGCCAACGGCACGGCGGTCAGCGGCGTGATCGAGCGGCCCAAAGAGTCGCCGGCCATCCGTGACATGGAGAGCATCGACCGGATCCTGGACCGCTGGGGCGAGAAATTCGCCGGTATCGATAACGCCAAAAAGGTCGCCTTGCTGCAAGAGGGCATGACCTTCAAACCGGTGTCGATGAACAACGTCGACTCCGAACTGCTGGGCATCATGAAAGCCACCGGCCTGGACGTGGCGCGGATCTACAAGATCCCGCCGCACATGGTCAACGACCTCGAAAAAGCCAGCTACAACAGCCTGGAACAGTTGCTGATCCAGTACGTGATCTTCGCCCTGATGCCGTGGGTCAAGCGCCACGAGCAGGCGATGATGCGCGACTTCCTGCTGGGCAGCGAACGCAAGGACTACTTCATTGAATTCAACCTGTCCGGGCTGCTGCGCGGCGACCAGAAAAGCCGTTACGACGCCTATGCGGTCGGCCGCCAGTGGGGCTGGCTGTCGATCAACGACATCCGCCGCCTGGAAAACATGCCGCCGGTGGCCAACGGCGACAGCTACCTGCAACCGCTGAACATGGTCGACGTGGCCCACAACCCGGCCAACCCCGATAACCCCGACGTCCGCGCCCGGCTGGAACAGCAGCGCGACGACATCCTGAGGATGCTTGGCGCATGAAACACCACCTCCGGGTGGCCAGCCTGCTGTTCAACCAGCCGCTGCTGACCACCCCTGACTTGCTCGACCTCGCAGTGCGCTGGGCCAACCAGACCCTGAGCCTGAACATCATCAACCTGCACACCGCAGGCATCGGCCAGGGCGCGCAGATGATGTTCGATGACGACGACCGCGAACAGCAGGACCTGCGCCGCGAAGAGCAGCGGCTGAAGGTCATCGCCGAGACCGGCATCGAAGTGATCCCGGTCAGCGGCGTGCTGGTCAGTCGCGGCAGCCATCTGGCGGCCTGCGAAACCATGACCAGCTACGAAGACCTGCGGCGTTTGCTCAGCCGCGCCGTGGCCGATCCGCTGGTCGAACGCATCGTGCTCGACATCGACAGCCCCGGCGGCAGCGCGGTCGGGGCCTTCGAACTGGCGGCGGACATTCGCGCCGCCACGGCGATCAAACCGATCACCGCGCTGGTCAACTTCATGGCCTATTCCGGGGCTTACCTGCTGGCCGCTGCATGCAGCGAAATCGTCGTCAGCCAGACCTCCGGGGTCGGTTCCATCGGGGTGATTGCCAGCCACATGGACCGCTCGAAAATGGAAGAGGGCATGGGCGTCAAAGTCACCACGGTCTACGCCGGGGCGCACAAAAACGACCTAAGTCCGCACGAGCCGCTTACCGCCCAGTCGCTGCAGGTGCTCAACGAACTGGTGCAAGACAGCTACCAGATGTTCACCCAACAGGTGGCCGACTACCGCCACCTCGACGTGGCCAAGGTCATCGCCACCGAAGCGGCCTGCTACCGGGGCGCCAAGGCCATCGCCATGGGCCTGGCCGACCGTATGCAGGCACCGCAACAGGCGCTCGACCAACTGAGCCAAGGCATCGCCTTGCACCGGCAGCAACGCCAACGCATCAGCCTGCAAGCCCGCGCCTGCGCCATCGCTGCCCGACTCTGACCGCGTTCGCGGCCGCACCACCCACCGCCCTCAGGGTAAGGCTGATCAGTTAATCAGGCGTGCTCCTTGTGGGAGCGACCTTGGTCGCGAAGGCGGCGTCGATACCCACCGCAAATGGGCTGATTTTACCGGCCCTTTCGCGAGCAAGCTCGCTCCCACTGGGCCGCAACAAGGCAGTGAAACATACCCCAACCGCCTGAACTGATCGGCATTAGCCCTCAGGGCGGTTTTTTTATTCTGGAGAGACCCATGTCCTTGGTTACCCAATTGCGCAGCGAACGCGCCAAACTCAACGAGCAGATCCAGGCGCTGGCGCGCATCGAAGCCGACGGCGGCGTGCTGGATGCCGAACAACTGACATCCTTCGATTCACTCAACAGCGCCTTTAACACGCTGACCGACAAACTCAGCCGCGCCGAGGCGGCCGAACGCACTGCGCTGGCCAGTGCCGTGCCGCTCAGCGAGGGCGCGCAAGGCATCACCAGTCCACCGGCCGGTGGCATCAGCGGCCCTTTCACCGCCAAGCCGATTCCCGGAGCCAACATGGCGCAAATGGTGCGCTTGCTGGCCGCGACCCGTGGCGATCAGCAGGCTGCGGCGAAAATGGCCAGTGACGGCGGCATGAACCCGGAAATCGCCATGGCGCTGAGCACTGTGACCCCCGGCGCGGGCGGGGTGCTGGTGCCACACAGTTTTTCCAGCGAAGTGATCGAGCTGCTGCGGCCCAAGTCGGTAGTGCGCAAACTCGGCGCCGTGTCGTTGCCACTCAACAGCGGCAACCTGACCATTCCACGCATCAAGGGCGGGGCGATTGTCGGCTACATCGGCAGCGAAGAAGACGTGCCGGTCACCGACCTGAATTTCGACGACCTGAAACTGTCGGCCAAAAAACTGGCCGGCCTGGTGCCGATCAGCAACGACCTGCTGAGCTATTCCGGCACCAACCCCAACGTTGACCGGCTGGTGGTCAACGACCTGACGGCTGCGGTCGGCCTGGCCGAAGACCTGGGCTTCATTCGCGGCGCCGGGACCGGCAACCTGCCCAAAGGCCTGCGCTTCTGGGCACCGGCGTTCAACATCATCACCTGCCCGTCGGACAAAGAGCTGCACATCGTCGAAATGGCCCTGTCGGCGCTGATCCTGCGCCTGGAACAGGCCGACGCGAACATGCTGATGCCGGGCTTCATCATGGCCCCGCGCAGCAAACGCTGGCTGGCCGCGCTGCGTGACGGCAACGGCAACAAGGCCTACCCGGAGCTGGACCAGAACCTGCTCAAAGGCTTCCCGGTGGCGACCACCACCCAGGTGCCGATCAACCTCGGTGAAAACGGTGATGCCTCGGAAATCTACTTTGCCGATTTCGCCGATTGCTTCATCGGCGAAGACGACGACATGGTCATCGACTTCAGCAAAGAGGCCACCTACAAGGACAACGCCGGGAACATCGTCAGCGCTTTCCAGCGCGACCAGACCCTGGTGCGGGTGATCGCCAAGCACGACTTTGGCCCCCGGCACATCGAGTCGGTCGCGATGCTCACCGACGTGGTCTGGGGCGCCGGGCTGTGACGTCATCCACGGCCCGCACTGGCGGGCCGATTCCATTGCGAGGTAACCCATGTCCAAAGTAATCATCACCTTCGCCAAACACTGGCGCGGCTACGCGGCGGGCGAAACCGCCGGTTTCGACGAAGCGGTCGCCCAGACCCTGATCGATGCCGGTGTCGCCACCGAACATGAAGGCGGCAAGAAGCAACGCCGCCCGACCAAAGCACCGAGCAAACCGGCGGCGGAACCCCGACCTGAACCCGCGACCCCGGCCGCACCTGCCGACAACGACGAGAAACCCTGAGCATGGCCCGGCGCATCGCCTACACCGGCGAACCGGTGCTGAGCCTGGATGAAGTCGCCCAGCAATGCCGCCTCGATGCTGAAGACCTGCAGGCGGCGCTGATCGAGCAGGTGATCATTCCCGGCGTGACCCAGCAGGCTGAGGCGCTGTCCGGGGCAGCGGTGCGCGAGGCCGAATATCAGGAACACTGGCCTGCGTCATACGCCAGTGGCCGGGTGCTGGAAATCGGTCAGGTCAAAGCCATCGTCAGCGTCTGCCAGGTGCAGGCCGATGGCAGCGAACAGCCGCTGAACGTCGCCACCCGACTGGTACACAGCGCCAAGGAAACCCGGCTGCTGTTTCCGGCCGGGCGTCCTGCAGGTGAACTGTCGATTCGTTATCTGGCCGGTACCGACCTGGATCGTCACCCCGGCGTGCGTTCGTGGTTGCTGATGCACGCGGCCACCGCGTACGAACACCGCGAGACCGTGGTCACCGGCCAGACCCTGGCCAAGCTGCCCGGCACCTTTCTCGACTCGCTGCTCAGCGAAATCACCATACCGGCGAGGTTCTGACATGGGCGCAGGCCACTACCGGCACCGCTGCCAGTTGTACCGCAACGAGCCGATCCGCGACCCGCTAGGCGGTGACACCGACCGCTGGGTGCTGGTGCGGGCATTCTGGGGCGACGTGCGCGCCGTCAGCGGCCGTAATTGGCTGGCCGCTGCCCAGCACCAGGCCGAGGTCACCGTGGAAATCCACTGCCGACCGTTGGCGGCGCTGGCCGGCATGCGCGTCGCACACGACACACTGACCTACCAGATCGAACAACCACTGCTCGACCGGGGCCGCCACCGGCTGCGGCTCATGTGCAAAACGGTGACATCCATATGGTGAAGCCGGATGGCTGAAATCTCCATGAACATCCTCGGTCTGGGCGACCTGCAGGCCGACTTCGAACGGCTGGCCAAGGCCACTGGCGAGCGGGTCTTGCGTGACGCAGTGATGGCCGGTGCGCGGGTGGTGCGCGACAAAGCCCGCACCTCGGCACCGGTGCGCACCCGCAAGCTGAAGAAAAACATCATCGCCAGCCGCGCCAATCAGGCGCACAGCCAAGGCGCTGCCACCGCCGGTATCCGGGTCAGACGGCCCACCGGCAAAACCACCCGGCCGGCCAAGCGTGGCAGCAAGCCGGGCAGGCGGCTGAAAACCGAATACGCCTCACCGTTCTACTGGAAATTTCTGGAGCTGGGCACCTCGAAACTGCGCGCCCGGCCCTTCATCCGCCCGGCCTGGGACGGCAGCCTGCCGCAGATCGAAGGCGCCGTGCGCAACCGACTGGCCGACGCCATCGACAAGGTCCTTATCAGGTAACCACCCATGATCGAAACCCACATCGCGGCGCGCCTTGGCGCACTGGCGGGCGGTCACGTCTACCCGGAAATCGCCCCGCCCGACGCACCGGTGCCGCGCATCACCTGGCTGGGCGTCGGTGTCGCCACCGGCTGGGTGCTGTCCGGCTGGGACGGCTCGCAAGACGCCACCCTGCAAATCGATGCCTGGGCCGGCAACAAACTGCTGGCCCTTGAGCTGGCCAACGCCGTGTTCGAGGTCATGACCCGACCCGGCCCCGGCTTCACCGTCGGCCAGGCCCAGCGCTTGCCCGACGATTACGAATCAGACACCCGGCTGTTCCGGGTGAGCTGGGAATTCATGCTGCAACCGTAGGAGGCCCCATGGCCAATCAGGCGACCAAAGCCAAATTCGTCAAAACCCAGGGCACGGGGCTCGGCGTCTCCACCGACACCACCCTGGACCCGAACGACCCACTCATCGAGTGGGCAGACCTGTCCGTCACCGTCAAACAGCCGCAGTACCAGGGCGGCCAGTCCGATGAAATCGAAGTCACCACCCTGGCCAGCGAAGCCAAGGAATTCACCGTCGGCCTGGCCGACAACGGCACCTTCACCATGAGCGGCAACTGGAAAATCGAAGACAAGGCCCAGACCGTCCTGCGCACCGCCCGCGACGATGGCGAGCCACGCGCCTTCAAGGTCGACTTTGCCGACGGCAGCAAATCACGCTTCCTTGGCCTGGTCACCCAGTTCACCTGGGACGCCGCACCCAACGGCACCGTCAGCGGCTCCTTCAACGTGCGCATCACCGGCAAGGTCAGCTTCACGTCGCCCGCCGCCGCAGGAGCCAACCATGCCGCGCAATAACCCCACCGACGCCAACCTGCGCCGCCTGGCCCTCGACCCGCTGCGCAACTTCAAACACCAAACCCTGACCATCGAACAATGGGACAACGCCCACGTCATCGTCCGCGCCCTGAGCGCGGGCGACTGGCTCGACTACCGCAAACGCACCACCGAACTGATCACCCAGGCGCGCATCGACGCTGGGCTGCCGCCGCTGGCCGGCGACGCTGAAGACGATCCGCAACTGCCCGCCGGGTTCTCGGCCACCGCGCTGTACGCCTTCGTCCTGATCCGCACCCTGTTCGACGCCACCCACAACCGGGTGTTCGAAGACCAGGACCTCGACGACGTCACCGCCGCCTTCAGCCCGGTCCACGACCGGCTGGTGAGCAAAGCCTTCGAACTCAGCGGCGTAGAAGCGGGCGGCGACAGCCAACCGGCCGACCCGGTGGACCTCGCGGGAAACGCCTGACCCAGGAACCGGGGCTGGCCTTCCTGCTGACCCTGGCACTGCGCCTGGGCATGACCCTGCACGACCTGCGCGAGCGGCTGAGTGCTGAAGAGTTGTTTTTGTGGAAAGCCTACGACCGCGAATCACCGATCAGCGACCGGCGGGGGGATGTTCAGGCGGCGATAGTGGCGGCAGCGGCGTTTCAGGCGCAGGGGGCCAAGGTTGTGGCTGCGGACTTGGTGCCGGAGTGGCATGCAACCATCGATGTGCCAGGCGACCCCGAAAATGAGCAAGGGGAGTCGGCGTTTAAGACGTTTCTGAAGAGCGCGTCAGAAACGTCCTGATTTATCAGGTCACGCCTTTGCTGGGGTTGGGCGGTGCTAGCTTTCCCGATTCTTTTGATCAGGGAAATCCTATGCGTACCCTCTTACTTGCTTTCATCCTTTCGACCCTCACGGGTTGTGCGATGCACTCGGACATGACCAATAACGATTTTCCAGCGATCAGCCCGGTCCCGCCACCACAGGCCATGATTGGCTTTTGGACAGGGAGTATCGGTTATTACCTGGTGACGATGAAATTCAACCCGGATGGCTCGGGCTTCATTTGCTCGTCGGGTAACGGGCGCGACATGCTCCAGCTTCTGAAATACGACGGCAAGCAGGTCCGCATCAGCGACAGTACTCGCACTGATATCACCCGGCTTACCCGCCAGATGCTGGTGCTGAAGGTGAACTACTTTTTCGGGGCTACCTACACCATGCACCGAGACGATCGCTTATCGAACGCAGCGCCTTATTGTGTCCAACAGCTGACACTCTAAAGAGAAGGCGCGGGGTAGCCCCCCGCGCCTTGCCTTACGCGCTGATGAGGATCAGTAATTCTCTCGCGAGCTGCACCAACTCAATTGCCAGCTGCAGCACCAATTGAACAGTTGTCATGGGCTTTCTTCCGTACGTTGGCCCAGGCTTTGCCGCCTTCGGTCGCGCTCAGCACGCGACCTTGGATCACCAATTCTCGTTTATGCTACCGTGGTCGTGCGAGAACCCTGTGAGCAATCATCGAGTTTCGATGGGGATCGTGCTGGACAGTGACGATCTGTTTACGGGTAGGCTGAGGGGGTGCAACCCCTCAGCGTTCTTTTGATCTAAATATCAAGGCGAAATTGTTCGCAACCAAAACTTTAAGGTTTGGGTCTAGATGTTATGTGGTCGAAGTTCAGTGAATTTAATGTAGGTCCTGCATTTCGTCAACAATTTATATCCGAAAATTACTGGCGAGATGCTGTTTTCGCTGCTGTGATTTGAATTTTGTAAACACAAGTAAACACATCTATTTGTGCTTGTTCGTGTTCGTTTTTGGTCTTTTTGTCGTCTACTGTTCTGTTGTCGAGATTGATCATGAATTTCGTAGAGCCGGCTTTCTCTTTTCTTGGGGCGGTTTCGAAATAGACTTAGATATATAAACGACACACGCTACGCAGGCTACGCAGGCTACGCAGGCGGTATATAGTACAAAAGTACAAAAGTACAAAAGTGCAAAAGTACAAAGATGTTAATTCTTTAAAGAGTTAAGTTTTCTTGGGGTTAGGGGGGCATAACTTGTCTCTTGTTAGTAAGTCTGGGGTTCCCTACGCCTCCAGCGAGCAGGCTCTTGGGCTATTAGTCAGAATCAATGCATAGAAAACGCAAGCCAAGTCCGATGTCTGGCACGCCGCTACACACCTCATAAGCCTATCCCCGTCGATTCCCTCAAAAGAGAGCATTGCCATGTCCAGCAACACCCTGCGCTCGCTGATCGTCAGCGTCTCTGCCGAGACCGGCGCCTATCAGCGGGAGATGTCGCGGGCGTCGCGGATGGGGCAGAACTACCTGCGCACCATTGCCGACGGCAATCGCCAGGCCGCTGCCGGTTGGCGTTCGCAGCAGTCGGCGATCAATGCCCAGAACACTGCCATGGTGTCGTTGACCGGCAGCGTCGGTGCCTATGTCAGCACCATGGCCGGTGCGTTGGCGTTGGGCAACCTGGCCACTCAGGCCGATGCCTGGAATGCGGTGAATGCGCGGCTCAAGCAGGCGTCGAGCAGTACCGAGGACTTTGCCAATAACCAAAAGGTGTTGTTCGGCATCAGCCAATTGACCGGCACCGCGTTCCGTGACAACGCCACGTTGTTCAGCCGCTCGGCGGCATCGATGCGTGAATACGGCTATGCGTCGACCGATATTCTCAAACTGTCGGAGTCACTGGCGCTGGGCCTGCAACTGTCGGGCAGTACGGCGGGTGAGGCGTCGTCGGTCATTACCCAGTTTTCCCAAGCGCTGGCCCAGGGCGTGCTGCGCGGCAACGACTTTGTCTCGGTGAATGCCAACGGTGACCGGATCATGCGCGCCCTGGCCACCGGCATGGGCGTGGCCCGCCGTGAGCTGAAGGGCATGGCCGATGACGGCCTGCTGACCATCGACAAGATCGTGCCCGCGCTGGTCAGCCAACTGGACGTGCTGCGCAAGGAATACGCCGCCATGCCCAACTCGGTGAGCGGCGCGACCACCGCCATGGGCAACGCCTTCCAGCGCTGGGTCGGCGATGTGGATGGCGCGACCGGCACCACCCAGGGGCTGGTCAAGGTGATCAACTTCGCTTCTGAAAACATCGATACCCTGGTGCGGCTGCTGGCCGGTGCGGCGATCAGTGCGTTCGGGCGCAAGATCGCCGGGCTGGCCCAAGGCATGCTGGAGCAGGCCGCTGCATCGCGGGCGGCGCAGTCGGCAGAAGTCGGGCGTAGCCGGGCGCAGGTCGATGCCACCGCGACCCTGGCCCGTAAGGCCACTGCCGAAGTCGCCGCCGCACGCACCCAGGTGGCCATGACCCGTGGCACCGATCAGCACGCCGCTGCGCTGAGTCGTTTGCGCCTGGCGCGGCTGGCCGACCTGCAGGCGACTCAAGCGCACACGGCAGCGCAGATCGCCAATGCCCGCGCCACGTCGGTGCTCGGCAACGCCACCCGTGGCCTGATGGGTTTTGTCGGCGGGCCGGTGGGCCTGGGCGTGATGGTCGCAGCCACGGCGGCCAGCTTTATGCTGTTTCGCAACACGGCCAGCCAGGCGGCCAGCGCGGTGGTCGACCTGCAGAAGCCGATAGCCGATCTGCGCAAGGAATGGGAAGGGCTGGGCGCCGCGCAACAGCGGCCGATCCTCAGTTCGCTGGAACAGCAGCAAAAACAGGCCAAACAGAAGGCTGCCGAGATCCTGCGCGAGATGCAGGCGGTTGCCCAAGGGGCATCCGGCAACTATCGCGGCGGGCAAAACTTCGAAGCGTCGATGTACGAGCGTGCCGCAGCGGCGCGCAACTTCGGGCGCGGGATCAAGGGCGGCATCGATGTCGACACCGCCACCCAGTGGATGGTCGACTCGATCAAGCCCACCGAGGCGCTGAAAGAGCGCTTGCAAGGCCTGGCCGGCCAGTACCAGACCACCATCGAGCGGGTGCATGCGGCGCGGGCGCAGATGACCGAACTCAACGGCATCATGGCCCGCGCCCAAGACAATGCTGCGGGCCTCGGCGCCGGGCTCAACAAGATTCAGCCGCCCAGTGCATCGACAGTCGGTGCCTGGAAAAAACGCATCGAGGCGCTGCAAGACCAGACCGACAAACTCAACGACCCCACCGAGCTGGGCGCGGTCACTCGCCAGGGCGAGCGCGACAAGCTGGGCCAGACCCCGGAAGGTCGTGCACTGCTGACCCAGACCCAGGACGCGGCGCGGCTGCTCGACCTGACCATCGCCCAGCAAAAGGTCCGGGAAGAGGGCGCCCGCAAGGCCCGCGAAGCGGCAGCGACCGCCCAGCGCGAAGCCAAACAACTGGACGAGCACTACCGCCGCACCTTGCGCACCCTGCAAGAACAGGCCGAGGTGCATGGCCGCAAAACCGAGCTGGCCAAGGTCGAATACGAAACCCGCCAGGGCGCGCTGACCCAGCTCGATCGGGCCAAGAAAACCGAGCTGGAACGGGCCGCCATCGCCCTGGACCAGCTCAACACCCAGAAAGCCTACAAAGACCTGATGGCCAGCGTGCACAAGCAGGAAGAAGGGCTGTTGCTCACCACCCGCAAGCGCTTCGAAGAGCTGCAGAACCTGCGTCGCCAAGGCGGCTTGTCTGCCGATCAGTACCAGCAGGGCGCCGAGGCCATCTCCAAGGGGTCGATCAGCGAGGCACCGCGCTACGCCGGGCTGGATGCCTCGGTGGGCGGCCCGATTGGCGAAATGATCAAGGCCGCTGAAGCCGAAACCGCGCTGAAAGCCTGGCATGAAAAACAACTGGCCCTGCAGGCCGAGTTGCATGCCCAGAAGCTCAGCAGCGAACAGCAATACCTGGACCGGGTGTTCGAGATCAACCAGATGAACCAGCAACGCCTTGAAGACATTCAGGGCGCGTACAAGGTGGCGATGTTCAGCACCTTCAGCGAACTGTCCGGGCAGGCGGCCGACATGGTTGGCAAGATCGCCGGTGAACAGTCCGGGGCGTACAAAGTGTTGTTCCTGGCGCAGAAGGCCTTCGCCGTGGCGTCGATCATCATGAACGCGCAGATCGCAGCGGCCAAGGCACCGGCCGAACTGACCGTGCTGGGTGGGATTCCGATTGGCAAGGTTCTATTGGCCGCCGGTTACGCCAATGCCGGCATGGTCGCGGGCATGACCCTGGCCGGCATGGCCCACGACGGCATCGACAACATTCCCAAGGACGGCACCTGGCTGCTGCAGAAGGGTGAACGAGTGGTCGATGGTCGCACCAACCGCGACCTGAAACAGTTCCTCGACAAGACGCCGCAGGCCACCAACCAGAGCCAGACGGCGCCGCAAATCCACATCAACATCCGCTCCGATGGTGGCGGTGGCGAGGTGGACTCGACCCAAGGCTACGAAGCGCTGGGCCAGGCGCTGCTGGCCACGGTGCGCAGCGAAATGCCCAAGATCGCCCGTGGCGTGATCATTCAGGAAAAGGGCCAGAACGGCCTGCTGGACCCGCATAACCGACGCAACGGCTGACCGGCCAGCGCTCAGGAGAACCAAACTTGACCGAACTCTTCACCTGGTCGCCGCGGATCAGTTCCAGCGGCGATACCCAGGCCAATCTGCTGTCTTCGCAATTCGGTGACGGCTACAGCCAGCGGCTGTCGGTGGGCATCAACAACCTGGCCGCTGTCTGGTCGGTGTCGTTCACCGGGACCGAGGCGTACCTCAAACCGATTCAGGCGTTCTTCATCCGCCACAAGGGCGCCCGGCATTTCCTGTGGACGCCGCCACTGGCCGAGCAGGGCCGCTTTATCACCAGCGGTGGCTGGCAGTTGCAGCCGCACGGTAAGCAGCGCTTCACCCTGAGCACCACCTTTCAGCAGGTGTTCGTGCCGGAGGACGCGCCATGATTACCGCTGACGACCAGAAGCTGGAGCCGGGCGCGCTGATCCAGTTGATCGAGCTGGACGGCGAATCGCGGGGCATGGGCGTGTTGCGTTACCACGCCCATCAGCAGGCCGAGCCGATCCACTGGCAGGGTCAGCAGTACCTGCCGCGCCCGTTCGAGGTGGCCGGGTTTGGCCGGGGTGTCGAGGGCAATACCACTTCGCCGACGCTGAAGATCGGCAACCTCGATGGTCTGGTGACCGCGCTGTGTGTGCAGTTCCAGCACCTGTGCGGCATTCGGGTGATCGTCCACCAGACTTACGCCAAGTACCTGGACGCCGCGAACTTTTCCGGCGGCAACCCGGACGCCAGTACCCATGAGCGGCTGGACATCGCTTACATCAACCAGCCGACCCGCATATCCCGCGAAGAGGTGGTGTTTGCCCTGGTACCGCCGACCTCGGTCAAGGGCCAGAAACTGCCCGGCGGGCAAATCTCCAACCGCTGCGAATGGTGCCTGTGGGGCGAATATCGCGGCCCGGACTGCAACTACACCGGCTTGCGGATGTTCGACCTGGACGGCAATCCGGTCGACGACCCGGCCAAGGATCGCTGTGGCGGCCGGGTCAGCGACTGCGAACTGCGCCACGGCAAAGGCAACCCGCTGCCGTTCGGCGGCACACCCGGAGCGTCGATGGTATGAACCCGATGAACAAAACCGTGATGCAGCAGATTCACCGTCACGCCGCTGCCTGCTACCCGCAGGAATGCTGCGGCGTGGTGATCCGCGAGCGTGGCCGGGCGGTGTACGTGGCGTGCCGCAACGACGCGCAAACCCCCAGCGAGCATTTCATCCTCAACGCCCAGGACCAGGCCGATGCCGAAGATCGCGGCGCGGTGCTGCTGATCGTGCACAGCCATCCCGACACCCCGGCGCAACCGAGCATGGCCGACCGGGTGAGCTGCGAGCTGCACGACGTGCCGTGGCTGATCGTCAGTTGGCCGTCGGGCGAGGTCGAGCAGTTTCAGCCCTCGGGATATCAGGCGCCGCTACTGGGCCGCGCCTTTGCCCACGGCCTGCTGGACTGTTACGCGCTGTGCCGGGATTTCTACCAGCGCGAATGGGGCCTGACGCTGCCCAACTACCCGCGCCGCGACGGCTGGTGGAACAACGGCGAGAGCCTGTATGAGCGCTACTACCGCGAGGCCGGTTTCTACCCGGTCAACGAGCTGCGCAAGGGCGACATGCTGGTCATGCAGATCAACGCCCCGGCACCCAACCATGCCGGTATCTACCTGGGCGATGGCCTGCTCAGCAGCCAACCCGAGTTGCACCCGGCGCCGGGCACCTTTCTGCACCATCGCTACAACAAGGCTTCCAGCCGCGACGTGTACGGCGGCATGTGGGCCGACTGCACGCGGCTGATCCTGCGCCACGAACGGGCGCCGCAGGTGCTGCCATGAACCGCTACAGCGACGACCCGCCGGTGATCGAGGTGCTGCTGTACGGCGTGCTCGGCACGCGCTTCGGCCGGGTCCACCGGCTGGCGGTGCGTTCCGGCGCCGAGGCGATCCATGCGCTGTGCGTGATGGTGCCGGGCTTCAAACGCTTCCTGCGCCTCTCGGAAGAACGCGGCCTGACCTTCGCCGTGTTTCGCGGTCGGCACAACCTGCAGCAAGACGAACTGCCCATGCACTGCCGCAGCCTGGCGCCGATCCGCATCGCTCCGGTGGTGGTCGGCAGCAAATGGGGCAGCATCCTCTCGGCGGTGGCCGGTGTGGTGCTGATCGCCGTGGGTTTGTACACCGGGCAATACCAGTTGGCTGCCATCGGCGCCGGGCTGCTGCTGGGCGGTGTTGCGACCATGATGGCGCCGTCACCGGCCGGCCTGCTCAATCAGGAAGAGGACGGCAACAAACCGTCCTATGCGTTCGGCGGCGCAGTCACCACCACCGCCCAGGGCCGCTGCAAGCCGTTGCTGTATGGCGAGCGCGACATTGGCGGGGCGGTGGTCTCCGCCGGAATTTACGCGGAAGATCAGCAATAGGATCAGTGATGCATAACCACAATACTGCGCCGATCAGCGGCGCCAAAAGCGGGGCCAGCAAGCCCTACCAGCCCTACAAAGCCCCCGACACCGCGCTGTCCATCGCCACCGCCAAGTTGCTGTACATCCTCAGCGAAGGGCCGATTGTCGGGCCGGTCCACAGTCACCGCTCGGTCAAGCTCGACGGCACGCCGCTGGTGGCCCCTGATGGCAGCGAGAATTTTCCCGGCAGCCGCTGGGACTTTCGGCCCGGCACCGTGGATCAGGACCACATGCCGGGCTTTCCGGCGATCGAGAACGAAATCACCCAGGGCCTGCCGGTCGAACTGACCTCGGCCACCGCCTGGACCCGGGCGATCAACGACGCCCAGTTGTCAGCGGTGCGCATTCGCTTGTCCTGGCCGCAACTCTGGGAACTGCGCAGCAATGGCGACCAGATCGGTTACCGCATTGAGTACGCCATCGATCTGTCGGTGGATGGCGGCAGCTTCATGCCGTACCTGACCGCTGCGGTGCACGACAAAGGCACCAGCGAATACGAACGCAGCCACCGTATCGAACTGCCGGACGGCTTCAACAGCGCACTGGTCCGCGTGCGGCGCCTGACCCCCAACCGCAACGACAGCAGCTTTGCCGATGTGATGCGCATCAAGGGCCTGACCGAGGTGATCGACGCCAAGCTGCGCTATCCGAACCTGGCCGTCGGTGCCTTGCAGTTCGATGCCTCGCAGTTCCAGAACATCCCGAAATTCAGCGTGCGCGCCCGTGGCCGGATCATCCGCGTGCCGGGCAACTACGACCCGGACAGCCGCGTCTACGTCGGCCCGTGGGACGGCAGTTTCAAACTGGCCTATTCAAACAACCCGGCCTGGGTCTGGTACGACTTGCTGTTGCACCGCCGCTATGGTCTGGGCCGACGCATCACCCCCGACATGGTCGACCGCTGGACCCTGTACGAAATCGGCCGCTACTGCGACGTGATGGTGCCCGATGGCAAAGGCGGGCAGGAGCCGCGCATGACCACCAACGTCTACCTGCAGGAGCAGGCCGAGGGTTACGCGCTGCTGTCGGACCTGGCCAGCGTGTTCCATGGCAGCAGTTGCTGGAACGGCTCGATGGTCACCCTGGTGGCCGACATTCCCGGCAGCGAAGACGGCTACGTGTTCAGCCGCTCCAACATCATCGGCGAGTTCGAATACGGCGCCGCTGCCTGGCCCGACCGGCACACTCGGGCGCGGGTGTCCTGGGACAACCCGGACAACGACTACAAGACCGAACAGACCCCGGTGACCAACGACGAACTGATCGGCGTGCTCGGCCATCGCCAGCTCGACGTCGCCGCGTTTGGCTGCACCTCGGAAGGCCAGGCCATGCGCCATGGCTTGTGGGCGTTGAAGTCCGAACAGTTCGAAAGCTGGTCGGTGACCTTCACCACCGGCATGGAAGGGCGCAACGTCGAGCCGGGGCAGATCATCTGCGTGGCCGATGAGCTGTTCTCCGGGCGGCCCAACGGCGGCCGGATCAGCGCGGCGAGCAACCGGGTGATCACTCTGGACCGCGACGTGCAGATCCAGGCCGAAGACCGGCTGATCGTCAACCTGCCCAGCGGCAAGCCCGAGGGCCGGATCGTGCGCTCGGTGAGCGGCCGCAAGGTCACGGTCATGGCCGCCTATTCCGAGGTGCCCGAGCCGCAAAGCAACTGGTCAGTGGAAAGCGCCGATCTTGCCGTGATGCGCTACCGGGTGCAGACCATCGAGCCGCAAGGCCTGCATCAGTACCAGATCAGCGCGGTGCAGCACGAGCCGAAAAAATACGACGCCATCGACAACGGCGCCCGCATCGAGCCGCAGCCGATCACCATCATCCCGCCCGGCGTGATGCCGGTGCCCAAGGGCATCGAGGTCACCGCGCGGGAGGTGATTTCCCAGGGCATCGCCGTCAGCACCCTGCGCATCAGTTGGCAGGCGGTGGAGGGCGCCGTGGCCTACCACGTCGAATGGCGCAAGGACGGCGGCCACTGGATTCGTATGCCGCGCACCGGCAGCCTGGGTGTTGAGGTCGAGAACATCTATGCCGGGCGCTACGTGGCGCGGGTCAGCGCGATCAACGCGCTGGAGGTCGCCTCGCTGTGGGGCACCAGCCTGGAGGTGATGCTGGGCGGCAAGACCACACCGCCGCCAGTGGTCGCGTTCCTGCGCGCCACCAGCAAGGTCTACGGCATCGGCCTGGAGTGGGGCTTTCCCGCCGGTGCCGAAGACACCCAACGGACCGAGGTCTGGCACAGCAGCACCCCGAGCCGCGACGATGCCCGCAAGCTGGCCGACTTCGCCTACCCGCAGGCGCGCCATGACCTGGACGGGCTGGCGGCCGGGGCGCGCTTCTACTACTGGGCGCGGCTGGTCGACCGCACCGGCAACCTCGGTGGCTGGTATCCGCAGGGCGTCGGCGTGTCCGGGCAATCGAGCACCGACAGCGACGAATACGACGATTACTTTGCGGGCAAGATCGGTGAGTCGGCGTTGGGCGACCACCTCAATGAGCGCATCGACCTGATCGACGGCCCGCCAGACCTGCCCGGTTCGGTGAACGGCCGCCTGCAGGTGGTCACCGGCGACGTCGAGGCCATCTCCGAACGGGTCGATGGCGTGTTCGCCAAACTCAACCCGCCACTGGCCGGTGATGAAGGCAGCCACGCGGGATCCAGTGCCTTCGTCGGCGTGTGGTCCGAACAGTCGGCACGCATCGAAGACGGCATTGCCACCGGCAAGCGGGTCGACACCGTGCAGGCCAAGGTCGACGACAACGCCGCCGTGGTGCAGCAGGTCAGCCAGGCGGTGGTGGCGCTGGGAGTCGCCACCGCTCAAAAGATCGACAGCGTACAGGCGACGATCAACGACACCAGCGCCGTGGTACAGCAGGTCAGCAAGGCGGTCGCCGACCTTGAGGGCAACGCTTCGGCCATGTGGTCGGTCAAGCTGCAGGTCAACCCGCATGGCCAATACGTCGCCGCCGGTATCGGCCTGAGCATCGAGAACACCCCGGCCGGCTTGCAGAGTCAGTTCCTGGTCAGCGCCGACCGCTTTGCGGTGGTCAGTTCGATGGGCGGCGGCCCGGCCATGGCACCGTTTGTGGTGCAAAACGGCCAGACCTTTATCAGCCAGGCGCTGATCGGCACCGGCTGGATCAACAACGCGATGATCGGCCAGTACATCCAGTCCAATGACTACGTGCCTGGCGTACAAGGTTGGCGCCTGGATAAAGCCGGGGTGCTTGAGTTCAACGGCACAGTGCCCGGTGGCGGCCGGCTGTCGATCAATAACCGCGCCGTCAAAGTCTTCGATGCCAACGGCGTATTGCGCGTCCAGCTGGGGGATTTGCACGCATGAGTTTTGGTATGCGGATCTGGGGCGAGGGCGGCCAGCTGCAGATCGATGAAAACGCTTTCACGGTCAGGGTGGTGCGCTCAGAAGTGGTCTCGTTTGGAACCCAGCGGGAAATTCGCGCCTTTTCAGTCCCCGGTTGCAACCCCGGCAATGCCGTGGCGATTGTCATACCGCTGGGCAACTTCGATCAGGCCCTTGCCCGGCAGTTTGAAACCCAGATGAATCATGACCAGGTGGAGGTTGCCAATTACATGCGCTACTGGGGGCATGGGCGTGACACGGCCAGCGGTTCAATGCGCCTGATCGTCATGAGGTTCAACTGACATGAGTTTCGGACTGAGCGTCAAGAACAACAGCGATACGGTGGTGCTGGACTCCGAGTACGCCCGTTTGTGTGTCATCGCCTCAGGGCGCTACTACCCCACCGAGGAACATGGCTTGGGGTCAACCACCTGGTTTGCGCGGGCGGTGACCACCGTCGAGCCACCCCTGGTGTTTGTCCGGCCTGACACGGTCGGGGCCATTGCCAGCCTGTGCTACATGCGCCTGCTGGGCGAGCCTGGGCATTGGTCAGGGTTCTACGTGCGAGCGATGTCGATTCATACCGCCCAGCCCAATGGCCGTTACTTCGTCGCGGCCTTCGCGGCTCAGCCGGTGGCCCGGTTTGGCATGAGGTTGTATGCCGGTAACGGGCAGCTGTTGTTCGACTCCGGGACGCCCTGCGCGGTGTTCACCCGGTCGTTTCAGAACTGGGCGTACTCGCACAGCGACCGAAGCGAAACAGGGGCCTACCGTAACTACTACACGATCCCGTTTCACTTCCCCGAGAACGAGTATCTGCTGATCAACTCGTTCGGCATGAATCTGCTCTCGGGTGACAACGTCGGCAGGATCCTCTCCAGTGGGTGGGACTTCCCGGCCCGGCGGATGCTGGCAATCACTGAGTCGTTCAGTAACCCGTACGACTTCCATCTGCCGGCTGTGTTTGCCCGGATGCATCACTGAGTCATAACCCGTCATCAGCCCGCCCTGTGCGGGCTTTTTCATGAGCAGGAAAAACCATGCCTCAACAACTTATCGAGCTGGGCGCGCTGCCTGGCGGCATCGGTGGCGACACCATTCGCAGTGCCAATGTGAAGTGCAACGCGAACTTCACCGAGCTTTACAGGGGGCAGGGCGCTCTGGGGACCGCGTCACTGCGCAATACCGGCACATCGGGCGCGGTCGTCCCGCTTTTAAACGCCTCAAACTCGTTCCAGGGCACCCAACGGTTCACCGTGGGTGCAACCCCCACCAGCCTTTCATGGTCGGCAGAGTTCGTCATGTCTTCGTCGATCATGAACGCGGGACGGGTCGTTTTTCACCAGGGCGCGACCTACGGTCTTTGTGTTTCGGCGACCTCCACCGGTTCGACTTCCGGGTTCTTCAACTTTCAAGTCGTCGACCTGGCCAGCGGCGCGCTGCACAGAGCGCCCTTGACGATGAACGTCGATGGCACGCTGATTATCGGTGGCCACGTCAACCCCATCGGCGACAACACCTACAACATGGGCAGTGCAAGCCGTCGTATCAAGGAGGTATTTGCCGGCTCAGGCATCATCAACACCTCGGATGCCCGTGAGAAGACGATTGTTCGGCCCTTGTCCACGCAGGAACTGGCCGCCGCACGGGATCTGTCGAAAGAGATTGGCGCTTTCAAGTTTTTATCAGCGCTTGCAGAAAAGGGCGAGTCGGCCAGACAACACATCGGCATGACCGTACAACGCGCGATCGAGGTGATGAAGAGCCATAACCTTGACCCGTTCAGCTACTCGTTTATCTGTTACGACGCTTGGGAAGAAACAACCGTAACGCATCCCGCCGAGTACGCCGCTATCAAGATCCCGGCCGAGTGCGATGAAGCGGGGAACGAGATCATCCCGTGCAGCGTCGAGAACGGCGAACTGATAAAGGAAGCCTGCACCGAAGTGCTCATCCGCGCCGGAGACCGCTATGCGTTTCGTATGGATGAGCTTTTGGCCTTCATCGCAGCAGGGTTCGAAGCACGGTTGAGCGCACTTGAAGCTGGCTGATTTCAAGAGCCGGGCGTGGGCTCAATGACAGAGTCCGAAGCGGGCAACGGATAACGCTCTGCTTCGTACTTTTCGATCAGAGTGGCAAGCATTTCCAGCTCATCACCCTCGGGCGTATGGCTGGGCGCGCCCCACAGAGCATCGACACGGGCGAGTGCAGCACTGAGGTCGTCGTCGTTGTGAATCGGGTTGATGTCCATTAAACGGTCTCCGCGTCAGTCGATATCAAGTATGCCCCCGATGCTTGTTGCCTGCGATGTTGAATACCACGCGGCCGCGCTTTCTTTCTACATGAGTGACCACAAGTCCCAGTTGTAACCGGCATCACATGACAGCCGCCTGCGGGCGGTTTTTTTTCGTCTGGAGAATAACCCATGTCCATTACCCAGCAGCGACTGCTGCAGATCCTGCCCAACGCCCGCCCAGTCGCGGGCGTTTTTGTGCCTGTGCTAAATGCGGCCATGGGGCACTACCAGATTGTCACACGCCTGAGGATCGCAGCCTTCATCGCCCAGATCGGCCACGAGTCTGGCCAACTGCTTTTCTTGCGCGAACGGGGCGGTCCCAGCTACCTGGCCAAGTACGACACCGGCCGCCTTGCTGCGCGGCTCGGCAACACCCCAGAGGCCGATGGCGACGGCCAGCGCTATGCCGGCCGGGGCCTGATTCACCTCACCGGGCTGCGCAACTACCGCCTTTGCTCAGAGGCGCTGGGGATCGACTTCGTGAGCCAGCCGCAGCTGCTGGAACAACCGAACCACGCGGCCATGTCGGCCGCCTGGTACTGGGCCGTCAATGGCCTGAATACCCTGGCCGACCACCGCGAGTTCGAAACCATCACCCGACGCATCAACGGCGGCCTGAACGGCCAGACCGAACGACTGGCCTATTACGAACGCGCCCTTGAGGTGCTGCCTTGACCCTGCCAGCCACGGCCTACGCCGTGGCCATCACCCTCATCATCACCGCCTCAGCCACCGCGACCTGGCAGATCCAGGACTGGCGCTATGGCCAGCAACTGCAAACCATCGCTCGCCGCCAGGCCGACACACTGGCCAAGCAGGCGAATACCGCCTTGGATCAGCAGCGCAAAAGCCAGCAGCAACGCCTGCAACTGGAGCGGCAGATCCAAGCCCAGGACGACATCCACTACAAGGAACTGACCGATGCAAACACTCGCCAAGCCCGGCTGCGTGATCGCCTGGCTACTGCTGACCTGCGGCTGTCAGTCCTACTCAATACCACCCCCAACCAACCCACCGGTGTGCCCGCTACCTCCCGCACCCCCGAGCTGGTTCATGCAGCCCCAAGAGCCGAACTTGACCCCGCGCATGCTCAACGAATTATCGGCATCACCGAGGAGGGTGACCGAGGATTGAGGGCGTTGGCGGCTTGTCAGGCTTATGTGAGGGCGGTTGGTGGTGGGGGATAAGAGCGCGGGATGGATCGGTCAGGGGAGGTCACTGGCTCGATGGTGACTCAGATCTTCTGGGTCAGAACCCGTTTCGTCAGGTGGCGACTGAAATCCATTCGGGTGCCGATCAGCATGCGGATATAGACAATCCTGTCATCAAACTCATAAATCACTTTCGTCTGCCTTACCAGCCTGAACTTGATATTGGTCACGCCGAATTGCTTCAGCTCGTCAATGTCCGCGCCGTGTTCAGGGTTGGCCTGAATGTTCCGGAACGCTTCCTTGTACTCCGCATTCACCGTCTCCCAAACGCCCTTGCCAAACTGGTCGTTCACGTACCTTTTCACATCCCTGAAGTCGTCCTTGGCACTGTCAAGGATGACGATTTCTCTCGCCATGTTCAGTCGTCCATCTCATCCAGAAAAGCATGCGCGTCACTGAACTTGCCTTCCTTGATTTCCTTGCTGCCCAACGCAAGCAGCTTCAGCAGAGCCAGCGTCTCTTGCTGGCTCTCGTACTCGTTGATGTCCATGACCACCATCTTGGCTTCGCCATTCTGAGTAATGATGATCGGCTCAGGATTGACGGCGAACTCCTTGACGATCTCGGCGGCACTGGTCTTCAAATAGGTGATGGGTCTGATGTGGCTGGCCAGGGACATGATCGATTCCGCCTGCTGCGAGAGGGTTTAGGACAGAATGCGGTCTGAATTCTGTCCTGTCAAATGGGCCGTGCGTGCCGGGGGCCAAAGCGGGAGTGCGGTGGGGCTGGCTGCTTAGGCCTGGTGCGGCGCCAGACTTTCGCGGTTGAATTTTGACGGGCGTGGGTTCACATTCACCTGATTCCATCAGCGTGTAAGGACGACCATGACTATTCCAGCCCAGAAGAGCAGCCACGCGCGGATCAGCCCGGTGATCGCTGATCTTGACGCCCGTATAAACGCCAAGGAATCGTTTGCATCCAGCATTGGGCTATTTCCGTTTGTAGCGGGTGTGTTGGTCGCCCTTTTGATGTTGGTTGTTGGGCAACTGATACTTGTGTAGCTGTCCGTTGTTAGAGGGTGGATATCTGCCGATTCTGTTGAAAAAGTCGGCCTTGGTTTCTACGGCAGAAAAGTACGCGTCTGAGATTGAAATCTGTGTTCTGCGCAGAAGGTTCAGGGCTCAGATTTGACATAGCAGCGTGCAAAAAAGCGTTTTCACCGCTCAATGTATGGGTACTCAGGCCGGGTCGACTTTTTCAACACAATCGACCCGAAGCGGACATCGATGCGCAGCACGTGTTTGTTCGCTTCGGGTCGAATACGGCCGGCGGCCTGACGGCTGTGACCAGTCATTTGCAGTGATACGTAGGAGACACTCTGCGGCCATTCGAGCCTTGCATCCTAGTTACGATAAAAAATGGCTCCATGCGGAGCCATTTGATTACCAAAGATTGCTGCTGATGAAGCGGAGCTGATTCTTGATTTTGTCGACCGACGGATTCACGTCGGTCTTGATCCGGTTGATCCGCGTCGAGTCGCCGGGATTCATCAAATCAATCGGCTTAGACAACGCCGACGAAACGCGTCCCGATCCAAGGAAGTCATCCGAGAGAACGATGTGTTTGTCCGGATCGTTGGTCGTGAAATGACCAATGTTCCTCGCAACGATATCCCGCACTTCTTCAAGGAACACCTTCGTTTGCTGATTAGGCTCGTTCCGCGCCCCTGCACGAGTGGTCCAACCACAGCCCGTTAGAACGATCATCTGAATCTTGGGGGCGTGCTGATCCGACGGCATATTCCGGCGAAACTCGCTCGACGGATTGCTCAACGTACGCAGTAAAAGCTGTAGAGAGTTTACCGATTGCTTATCGGTGCGAACGGGAATGATGAGCGCGTCGACGGCATGCCATGCGAGGTGCGTACATCCCGAGAAGAAAGGAGATGTATCAATCAGTACCTTGTTGGCGCCCGTCTCGATCACCTCACGCTCGATTTCCGTTTTTAGCGAGTACAGGAGCGAATCCGTTACGGTGACCTTTTGCGGCCCCGACAATTGATTCGCACTAGCGAGCGCATTAGCCATCTGCGAAGGCAACGTGTACAACTCAGCCGAAGACGGCATGAAGTAGTTTTTTTTGGTCGAAAAATGGGGATTTGTCGCACCGATGAATTGCGCGACACGACTGGCCTTGCCAAGCCCCGGGAAGAAGTACGGCAACAAGACGTCATTCACGGTAGTCGAGACGTTCTGGTAGTAGCCGTTGTCGTAAAAGTACGAGAGATTACCCTGCGGGCAGGTGTCGACCGCAAGCAGGTTGTCCGCAAGATATGAAAGATTGAACGCCAAAGACGTCTTGCCAATACCACCGCGAAGATTGCAGATCGCGTAGCGGTCGAATGTCGGCAGAGCTAGCGGGGTGCCAACCCCTCGTGAGATAGCGTCCTGCCGCGAGATGATTGCATCGGATAGAAAACGAGCCATAAGCCCTCCATTACGTTAATCCACCAACGATATCACAAAATAGTGAAAAATAAACATAAATGGAGGAACTAAATTTAAAATTGGTGGAACTAATTTGGCGAGGCGGTAAAATTCGCTACGGTAGTGATGCTTCAAATGTCGAAGCGCTGTGCAAAAATACAGTTGTATGCGGTAACGGGCGCATCAATGTGGCGCGAGCATGTCCGCTTCTGGCCGTTCTCTGTCTGTCGCCCTTGAGAACTATGACTCGAAACCTGCAGGTCCTACTACCAAGTTCGCCGCTCAATACCGGGAAACGACAGGCCAAGCCGAACGCAGACCTGTAGCCCAGCCAATAGCATCACTTGGGCGCTGCCCAGCCTCTAAAAGCCGCCAGCATTCCGCCCCATCACCGCCGCACTGATTTGCATCACCTGCGCATCGCTAGCCCCATCACGATCCCTTATCCATCTCAATAGATGATCCAGATTGAACACCATGCTGTCGCTCGGGACCGGCGTGAGAACCGGTGTGCCGTCTCCACTCAGGTTTAGCAGCCACCGCCGATGCTGAATAACCGCTGAGGCGACCTTGTCGGCAATCTGGTTGGCCATCGAGACATCAAACTCCACCGGCTTGGCTTGCGCTTCGACCAGCGACCGTCTGCAGCGTGAGACGTAGTTCTGAACCAGCTCGCGGCATTCTTCCCGGACGTAGACGGTCAGGCCCGGTTCATTGATCTGGCTGTCCAGGTCGCTCAGCCAGGCGCTTAACGCCGTTGCATTTTTGGCGGGTGCGATCAGGCAGAGCCGCAGGATATCTGCCGAATTGATTGCCTGGTAATCACGCTTGCCGAACCGCAGGGTTAGCCTGGATCGTGTATTGAGCAGGCCCAGCATCGAGCGAGTATTCCTGAAGTCCAGCGCCCGAGCTACGTCGATGGCCACGTACCACTTGGTCGCGCCGATCTGCTTGAATCTGAAGCTGCTACCGGCATAGCTCAGGTGCATGTCGTAACTTGACCGTCTGGTCTCGGCGTATTCGCCCCAGGTACTCCAGAGCCGTGGGATAGCTTCAGTCCTGAGCCTTTTAAAATGAGCGCGTGTGGTTCGGTGTTTGCACGCTGGCTTCAAATGTTCAAGCCATTGCCCAAACTGTGCCAGTGGCAAGCACGGTTCGGCGCTGGTGTCGTCTGTCAGCAGGTTTGAAACGCAAGGGCGCAAGGCAGCGCTGATATAGGCGTCGCACCAGACCAACCCCAACGCACTGGCGACAGCAGGCAATGATAGGTAGGGCGCGTTTTGGTGATCGATCAGCGCCAATCTGGAGAACTGGCAGTCAATGTCCGTTGGAATTATTTTGCACCGTCCTGGCATATTCATGACGTCCTTTCAGATGGGGCGGGCGTTTTTATGTTGGCTTTGTCATCACCTGGACCCGACTCTAATCCGTGCGCTTGAGTCGTTAAAGATGCCGTGACGGCGGGTCAGACTTCGTTTGGATTCTCCAGCCCCAAAAAACCGCAGCAGTGGTCGCGTCTTAATGGCTTGATTCGCCGGGATATTTTCAAACGTCTTATGAACAGGACCGATAAATCCGAATAGGCTGTGAGAAAATTCAACTCGGCATGCATGAATAAACCTGCGCATTTATCAGGCTGCTCTGACGGCTGTTGTAGTCGATGCTGAAGGCTTCGAACGACGCTATAGATGACGTGGAGCGGCAAAATATACCTTGCAATCCGTACCCAAAAGGTACAATATGTCTCTCAAGGGCGGCACAGAAGGTGCAACCCGTAACCCGAAAGGAGGCTGAATGCAGAGCGAGAAGGAGGAGCTGGAGCTTGAGAAACTTCAAGCCGAAGTTCACAAGTTGGCAGCTGAGACGCGAAAGCTGATCGCAGAGGCCAACAAGCTGAAGCGGGAGACATTGTTTTACCCGTTCGTGGCGGCAGGAGGGATAGTTACCGTGATCGTTACCGCCGCCGCCTTCATCCATAAGATCTAAGCACCGGCCCCGAGCAATCGGGGCCACCGCCTGGCGGGGCTTGAGATTTTAGCGGTTTGCAGCGAAAGTATATGCACAGGGTCATGCAGCAGGCACGACCCGCCACCCAGTGAGGAAGACCATGAGCCACGATCAAGTCATCAAGCAGATGCGCGCAGATCTTGAGCAGTTGGGCAATGAAGTCCGCAACGGCACCCAGCATCAGACCCGCAATATGCTGATTTCAGCCGGCTCCGGCGCAGTGTTCGCGCTGGCCGTATTCTGGATCGCGACCCGATTCATCGCCTGACCGCCCAGCCCCGGTTCGTGCCGGGGCTTTCGGATATTCTCATGAAACGTATAAAGCATTACGACCCGCCGTCTGCGGGTGATTTGGCGCGCCTGAAAGACGATCTTGGTTTTACCAGCCCTCAGATGGCTGACCTTTCCGGGCTGGCTCAAGGCGCGCAATGGCGCAAGTACACAGGCGGTGCTGAGCCCCGCGCGCTAGGCATGCACATGCACTTCTACATGGCGGCGCTGCTGACCCTGGATGAAGCCAGCCTGGCGCGCGTGGTTGAGTGCATGCGTGAGCAGGGTGCCGAGGTTGATTTGGGGCCGCTGCCCGCTGGCCCGCAGTAGTGGCTTGGCCTGCCAGTCACAAACCCGCAAGGCTCCTGTTGCCCATCCATACCGTTGCCTTCCCTTTAAATACAAGCCTATAGCAGCTAGAGACTCGGTAAATGGCTCTTACTCCCTTCATTTCTCAAGATTCAGCTCCAGGCGATCTGCAGGACGCAGTGATCGAGCTCTTGCGTCTTGACTCTGCGCTGAACGTCAATATTCCTCAGCCGCTGCGGCTGCCAATGATTCATCTGTTGCGCCAGGTGAACTCGTTCTACAGCAACAGAATTGAAGGGAACCCAACGCTGCCTGCAGACGTTTTGCGTGCTCAGGAAATCCCGGCGGGGGAGACGCCTGCTGAGGATCTCCTGGAGATTAAACGTCACATTGAAGCCCAGCTTCGACTGGCCAGTGATCCAATTGATGTGGTTGCAATCTGTACCCGTGAGTCGATCACTCGGATGCACAGCGAGTTTTACGTGGGTATGCCCGATGAGCACATGAATATTAAGCTCAACGACCAAGGTGAGACCGTTCGCCTTGTGCCGGGCGAGTTTCGCACCCGTGGCGTGAGGGTGGGAGAGCACGTCCCGCCGTCCGCTGAGGACATGGGGGGGTATCTGAGTTGGTTCGAGCGTGCATACCGGCTCGATTGGCTGCATGGATTGAATCGGGTTTTGGCTGCTGCAGGTGCTCATCACCGGTTGATGTGGATCCATCCATTTATGGACGGCAACGGCCGCACCGGCCGCCTGTTCACCGATCAATACCTGCGTGCCGCTGGTTTGGGTGGTTATGGCCTCTGGACGATCAGCCGTGGTTTTGGCCGGGACGTCGAGTCTTACTATGCCGCGCTTAAAGCCGCTGACCACATCCGCAAAGGTGATCTTGACGGCCGTGGTGAACTTTCTGACGGTGGTTTGCTTACGTTCACCAGGTACTTCGTTAATACGGCGCTGGAGCAGGTGCGTTATTTCAGCTCGCTCCTGGAACCCCGGATGCTCAGCAAGCGAATAGACTACTACTTCGAAATGCGTATGCGCGGTGCGTTTCCGACAGCCAATGGTGAAGACTTACCCATTCTGCGCATTGAGGCTCGGGACGTTTATCGCGACCTGCTGTACAACGGCCCGATGCACCGTTCGGATATCCAGGCCAAGTTAGGCATGAGCGAGCGAACCACACGTAATTTGCTTAGCCAGATGGCGTCTGAGGGGTTGATCAGCCTGGACGGGCGTAAGCCAGTAGCACTGAAACTCTCCAGGCACTCCATCGAGTTCCTGTTCCCGGCGCTGTTCTGACATACATAAACTTTCAGCAGCCTCATCATTCAAATGGCAGCTCGAAGGCAGCCATTTCAGCTCAAAAAAGCGTTCCAGAACCGCGAATCAGCCCCCCGTATCCATTGGGTTTCGAGGTTGCCGTGCCTACCCCGGTTCGGGAACCCAAGCACGCTGGGAAGCCCGGAAATCAAGGGTTCACATCGAGGATTGCAAATCCGTTAACGCCGGTTCGATTCCGACCTCGGCCTCCACATTCGAAAGCCCCGTAGATTAACGTCTACGGGGCTTTTTTGTTCGTCTACCGGATTTTTAAAATCGTGCATTTGGGGCAAATTTGGGACGCCGCAAAAAATTGCATGTCCCAGTGCCCACGGCAAAATCCGGTGCATGGCTACTTTCGAACAGCGCCCTAATGGCGTTCGCGCCCTGAGCGCTGGCGACGGGCTCGACTACCGCAAACTCACCACCGAACTGATCACCCAGGCCCGCCTCGACGCCGGGCTGGCGCTGCTGGCCGACGACGATGACGATGATTCACCGCTGCCCGTCGGCTTCTCGGCCGCCGCACTCCACGCCTTCGTCCTGATCCGCATCCTACCTACACAATGCACCGAGATGATCGCTTATCGACGTTGCGCCTTATTGTCTTCAACAGTTGAAGTCATCCGTCGTAATGCCCGTACCCGCGGGCCTTTTTCCGTCCGGGCATGCCCACACGCGAGCTCAGCAGGGTGTTACTTGAAGACTTGAAGCTGCTTGCTCAAAACGGCGGTGACTCAGAGTAAGTCTGTTTTGTGAATGCCTCATCGAAGTGATTTTGGGTGGCTTGTTCAATTTCAAAATCCATGGGGTTATTGAGGGTTGAGTCGATGGTTGAGTTGTGACTGGCAAACCACTTGTATGCGATGGGTATGGCTGACCAATTTGTCGTAGAGAAAAATTTTTTCCGGGCATCAATGGCTTGATCTTTGAGCGCTCTGTTGATGTCCCGAGTAAATTCTGCCACTTCACGCTCGAGCTCTACGAGCAAGGTGGGTTGAAGGATGGATATACCTTTTTTGTAGTTTTCGGCAGCCTCGGCCAAAGTGTTATGAACTGTTTTTTTCTTTAAGGCAAATGTGTCAAGCATACTTTTCGCAGTATCACAGTAAAGCGTTATGTTCGCTGAGGTTATGCATGGAGTATTTGATGTGTTTGAAAACGTATGGTGGTGCATGTTTCGATGCACTTGGTCAATGACTTTATCAGGGCCAAGGTTGATGGGCTGTGGTAGCCAACGAGTGTCCCGACAAAAACTAACGCATCTTGAGTACAGCTCATTCATGATTGGGTCGTATGTGCCGAGTCTCTCGCACGTACTGGTGAAACCCTTGGCGAGACCTAAATTGTTCATGTGGGCGGCATCCATGCTGTCCCACCCTGTCGCGCTTAAATCGTCTGGCTGAACCGAGTCTTTCTCAAATGGGTTGCCAGTCTTCAGCCGGGCACCCGTATCAACCTGATGGGTGGCGTGATCTACGATGGCTGAATTAGGATCGATGAATTCGCCGTGAACCTCTGCCAGATAATCACAGGCAATTTTGATATGAAAGCAGAACATAAAATAATAACGCATGCGGTCTGCAGAGTGTCTTAGCAGAAGCATGTTCAGCGCGCCGCTTTCCATAGGAGCCGTAGGTGAACGATCTGACATCTGTCGCATATTTTTCTTCCGCTGAATGAGCATGGATATGAGCGCGTGCCTTCAGCAAGGCTATGTCAGCCGCTATTGGAGCGTCAATTTTTCTCCAAGGGTTCGTTGTGCTGGCGCTTTACAGCTCTGGCAGCGCTGGCTCAAGTCGGCATCGCCGGGTCTGGCGACACAAAATTGCTCCGTAACCACACTCAGTATCAGAAGCGTACACTGAGGAATTTAGTCAAACGTTTGTCCAGCTCATTTATCAAAGGTCGTTGTGCCTATGCCATAACAGCTTTACGATTTTCTAACCTGTCCCGCGTTTATTTTATCTGCTCTCAACTTGTCGAGAGGCAGCCAATAACCGCAGAAACGCGTTCCCATCAAAAGTTTTCGGATATCTAGCATCCTGCGGACGGAAGATCGGCTATCGAACAAACTTTTCTTGCGCAGGGTAAAGACGTACGGCGATGTGCAGTACGCCAGCGGGCTTTGGAAAAGCATAAGAAAGGCAGGCAATGTTCAGGGAGAATTTCAGTTTTTGGTCACGCCGGACGAATCGATATTTGAAGGCTCTTTTATCGGTTCGTCCTACGTACATGTGATGCTGCACACCTCTAATCCGCCGCTTCAATCTTTCCCTGATGCCTCATCAGGCCAAAGAGGTCCTAGGACTACTGCCTCTGAGACTAGGCTTGAGGCTTTCCAGTCGAGGATCGCACGGGCACGACAAGGGGGCTGGCAGAGTTGGCGACCAATCCCTCTTGGGATTTGCCATGGGCATACGACAAAATAACTAGCCGGGGGCAAGCGAAGTGCCGCTTCGGCAGGACCCCGGAAATGGGCTGCGTATCGATTCCGACCTCGGCCTCCACATTCGAAAGCCCCGTAGACTAACGTTTACGGGGCTGTCTGGTTATCCAGTCGAACAGGCGTCGGGGCTGTTGGTGAAATACCCCGTGTATTGCTTAAAAATCTCCAGCCGTTGTGCAGATTCTTCTTCCTCTAGAACGCCATGGCGCAAGATCGCATCGACACGCTTAACGCAAGACCCTGTCAATTTGCCGCATCAACCCGCTGCAACTTTTTCTCATCCAGTGATAAAGTCGCCGCCATGAAAATGACCCGCACAGACCGAACCCTGATTGCATGGATGCTTTACGCCAGCGTTCTGTTCAGTCTGTTCGCCTGCAGCATCCACCACGGCCAGATGGCCGGGTTGGCGCTGAGTGGTTTGAGCGGTGGTTACTGCGCTATGGACGCCAGCGGCGGCATGGGGCAGGGCAGTGACGATGCAGGCCAGATGCAGAATGCTGCGGCGCAGTTTTCCTGCCCGCTGTGTTCTACCTCCGGCATGGCCCTGGCGATCAGTTCCATGGGCTGGCAAGTTCCGGTCATGGCGCAAGGAGCGCTGTCGCCGGTCGTACTGCGCAGTTGGGCCCAGCCACCGCCGCGCTATCTATGGCCCTCACTCAACCCCCGCGCTTCCCCCTCTTTTTTCCCCGCAGTGAATCCAACCGTCTGATTCCGTCAGGCTGCGCGCTTTTGCAGTCGGAATCGGCTTCACTTGTTCGCGTGGAAACCGTTGCACATGAAAATTCGAAACACCTCACTGGTGCTGCTGTTGGGCACCTGCAATTTGTCTTGGGCGCAGGATGCGGCGCTGCAAATCGACCCCCTGACGATCCAGGCCGATCAGGAGCCGCCATCCGGTCTGAGCCTCGACCAGCCGATCAAGACCGCAAGCCAGCTTGGCCTGAGCGCGCGCGAAACGCCCGCCTCGGTGAGCGTGGCCGACCGGCAGGTCATAGAGGCTCGTGGTGCCAGGGACACTCAGGACATCATCAACGGCATGACCGGTGTAAACGCCTCGGCTAACCCCGGCTATGGCGGCTTTGTGGCTTATCGGGGCTTTACCCAGAATCAGGTCACGCAGCTCTACAACGGCATCAATCTGGGTTACAGCAGCGCGACACGCCCGGTGGATGCCTGGTTGGTCGACCGGGTGGAACTGATCGGCGGCCCTTCGAGTTTCCTGTCGGGGGCCGGCGCCGTTGGCGGATCGATCAACACCATCAGCAAACTGGCCAGCCGCGATGCGCAGTTGTTTGAAGGCCGGTTGCGTTACGGCAGCTTCGATGAGTCGGAAGTCGCGCTGGGCTTCAATCAGGCATTGGGGCGGCCGGGCGCTGATGCCGGGCACTATCTGCGCATGGACTTCAGCCGCGGTGGCAGTAATGGCTATATCGATCGCAATAAACGCGAAACCAATAGTTTTGCGCTGTCCCTGCTCAGTGATCTGAGCCCCGACCTCAGCCATACCCTGGCGCTTGAGTACCTCCAAGACCAGGAAGACAGTCCTTACTGGGGCTCACCGATTCTCAACCCGGTTGGCAGCACCATGAAGATCGACAAGCGCCGCCGTTTCGAGAATTACAACTCGGCCGATGGCCGTTATGAGCAACGGGTGCGTTGGCTGCGCTCGATCCTCGACTACCGGCTGACAGCAGACACCAGCCTGCAGAACACGCTGTATCACTACGACGCGCAACGCGACTACCGCAACCTGGAGAACTACCGCTACAACGCCAGCAATACCCAGGTCATTCGGTCGGCTCCCTACCTGCAGCGCCATGAGCAACAGGTCTTGGGTAACCGCCTGCAATTGCGCCACGACCAGGCGTTGCTCGGCCTGCCGAGCCAGTGGGCAATGGGCCTGGATTATTCGGTGATGCGTCAGGATGTCTACCCTACCAGCGGCTCAGCCTCCGATAGCGTCGATCCGGATCAGTTCGATGCCGGCAGTTTCTACGCGATTGCAGGCATGGGCGCAGGGCTCAAGAAGCAGCGCAAACACGAAATCAGTACGCGATCGCTGTTTGTCGAAAACCGCCTCGAACTGACCGAAAAACTGGCGCTGCTCACTGGCCTGCGCTACGACCATCTGGACATGGAGGTCACCAACTATGGCGCCGTCTCGGCCACCAGCCCGGCCTGGTTCGAGCGTCGCTGGGAACCGCTCAGCGGCCGGGTAGGGCTGTTATATGCCTTCAGTCCCAGCGCCAATGTGTACCTGCAATACAGCACCAGCGCTGACTTGCCGGCCGGATCACTGGCCGCCGCCACCTATTCCAATGTCGGCTTGTTCGACCTGTCAAAGGGCGAGCAATGGGAGTTGGGCAGCAAGTTTGATTTCCTCGACGGGCGAGGCTCGGCAACGGCGGCGTTGTATCAGATCGTGCGCCGGGATTTTGCCGTGCGCGACTCGGTCAACCCCAACCTGACCGTACAGGCCGGACAGCAAACCTCACGCGGTATCGAACTGGCAGGCAAGCTGCAAATCACGCCGCAGTTGCTGGCAGAAGCCAATTACACCTACGTGGATGCCAAATACGATGAATTCAACGAAGCGGCAGGTGGCGTTTCGGTTTCCCGCAAGGGCAATAACCCGATCAATGTCCCGGACAGCGTTGCCAACCTGTGGCTGACCTGGAGCCTTGATGAAGACTGGCAGGTCGGTGCCGACAGTCGCTATGTAGCCTCGGTGTATGCCGATAACGCCAATACCCTCAAGGCTCCGGCCTACACGCTGTTCGGCGCGTTTGTGCGTTATCGGCTGGACCGGCAGACCAGCGTCACCGCACGGCTGCGCAACCTGACTGACGAGGTCTACGCCAAGCAGGCTTATTCAAGCCAGTACTACATGGGCGCGCCACGAACCTTCGATGTGACCCTGGACGTACGTTTCTGATCGCCTGCCGCCCGGCAGGTGTCGGGTTGGCTACAGCTGCATTTCTCAAGGACTTTACAATGCCTGTCTACGCTTCTGAATACACGCTCAACACCCGCTTGCGTCTGTTTGATGTGCGCAGTCGCCCGCTGCTGATATCCGCTCTGTTCGCCCTGTCACCCTTGAATCAGGCGCTGGCTGATGCCTCGACTGCCGGCGCGTCACTGGTCACCCTCGGCGCCGTGACGGTGACCGGTGATCAGGCCGGCCCGCTGGCCAGTCGCAGCATCCTCAGCTCGGTGGATGTGGTCGGTGCCGACCTTCTGGAAAAGCAACCCGTGCAATACAGCTGGGAGCTGTTCAACAAGGTGCCGGGGGTGATGCTCACTCAATTCAACCAGGGCACGACATCAGGCAAATTGTCGTTCCGTGGTTTCAATGGTGAGGGCGAGGTCAACGCGGTCAAGCTGTTGATCGACGGCATCCCGAGCAACACCAACGACGGCAATATGCCGTTTATCGACATGATTTTTCCGCTGGAAATCGACAGTATCGAAGTGGTGCGCGGCACCAACGACCCGCGCTACGGCCTGCACAACATTGCCGGCAACGCCACGATCAACACCCGCCAGGGCGGCAACGACGGCAAGTTGCGTGTGCGCTACGGCAGTTTCGACACCCGTGAGCTGCAACTGGTAAAGGGCATCGAGTCCGGTAATTGGAGCCAGAACTACGCCATCAGCTATCAGGGCAGTAATGGCTATCGCAGCCATGCCGATGCCGAACGCATGAGCTTTGCCGGCAAGTGGTTTTACACCGCTGATGACGGTGCCTGGCGTGCGGGCCTGATTGCCCGGCATTACAAGGTCGATGCCGACGAGGCCGGTTACCTGAGCAGGGCCGACAGCCGCGACCGGCCGCGCCAGTCCTATGCCAATAACGCCACCGACACCGGCAAGCGGGAAATGAACCAGCTCAGCCTGCACCTGGATGCCAGCCTCACAGAAGACCTGAGCTGGGCAACCAAGGCCTATGTAAACACCTTCGAAGACCGCCGCTGGACGCAGTACTGGCGCACCAGTGCGCAGCAAGAGCGTTATAGCGATGAAACCCAGTACGGCGCCTTGAGCAGCCTGACCTGGCGGCCCCAGGTCGATGTGCTGCACGGCTTTGCCCTGGAAGGCGGGGCCGAGGTGCAGCGCCAGGAAAACCAAAGCCTGCGCTACCGCACCTTGCTGCGCAGCCGCACAGCGCAGACCCGTGATCAGCAGTTCGATCTCAACATTTATGCCGCTTATGTACAGGCGGTGATCGAGCCGATCGAATCACTGAAGATCATTCCGGCCTATCGGGTCGACAAACTCTACGGTGGCTACGTCAACGGCCTGAGCGGCGAGCATGCTGATGTCAACGACTATGGCTTGATTCGTCAGCCCAAGATCAGCGTGGTCTGGTCGCCGTGGGAGCAGGCCAGCCTGTACGCCAACTGGGGGCGCAGCTATCAGGTGGGCGTCGGTTCTGCGGCTTATCGTCTGGCGACTCAGGCCGATGACCTCAAGCCCTCGATCAACGACGGCTGGGAAACCGGCATCAAATTCCGCCCGGCGGCCTGGATCGACGGGCGTATTGCTTACTGGGAGCAGAAGGCCTCTGACGAAGTGCAGCGCAAACTCAACGACGCAGTAGGCGATGCCGAGAACGTCGGCCAGACCCTGCGTAAAGGCTGGGATGTGCAGGTCAATCTGTATCCCACCGAGACCACCAGCCTGTGGCTGGCGTACTCGCGGCAGTTCTCCGAGATCCTCAAGCCCAACCCGAACCTGCCGGCCAGCAAGGGGCAGGAAATGGACCATGTGCCGCATCATCTGTACTCCGCCGGCTCGACCTGGCAGGTCACCCCGCAACTGCAACTGTCGGCCTGGGCCAACGGCCAGAGTGATTACTACCTGGAGCGTACCAACAGCACCGGCACGTTCGGCGCCTACACCTTGTTCAACCTGGGCGCGAGCTACCAGATCACGCCAACTCTGAGTGTTGACCTGCAAGCCAAGAACATCACTGATCGCTACTACGAATACGCTTGGTACGACGACAGTGCTGGCGTTCGGCAGTCGCTGCACGCCCCGGGTGATGGTCGTTCGCTCTATGCCGGCCTGACGCTGGATTTCTGAACCTGTATGTCCACCGCGCGCTGCGCGGTGGACGACCATGATTCAGATGGCCGTAAACTTCATCTGTCAGACATCGGCACTCGCCATCACTGGGCCGCAAGGTAATCGTCCACAGATTTGACCCTGGCGTAACCGAACTCAAAGGCCGCCATCATTGCCGCGTGGGTTTGTGCTGCTGGCACGGTTACACCGCCAAAGGTCAGGTCCAGCGTGGCGCAGGCATCATGCAGCACGGTCACCGGATACCCCATGTCGGCGGCTGCGCGCACCACAGCATCGATGCACATGTGACTCATCGCACCGATGACCAGCACTTCCTGCACGTTGGCGGCGTCCAGTTGCTGTTTGAGATCCGTCTCTCTGAAGGCGTTGATGTGGTGTTTGACAATGACCGGTTCATCGCCTTCAGGGGCGACCGCCGACTGGATCTGCACGCCATTGGAGCCCTTGGCGAAGATGGGAGAGGCCTCATCCTTGGACTCGTGCCTTACGTGAAAAATCGCAATGCCGATATCACGTGCATGGCTGATGACCCGCCCGGCATTGGCGACAGCGGCTTCTATACCGGTCAAAGGCAACTTGCCGGTGGGCAGGTATTCGTTTTGCAGATCAACGACTATAAGGCCTTTTTTCATGAGCTGGCTCCGGCAGGATGGTCAGGGCGACGCTGTTGTCAGTGGCATCATTGTTGATCAGCCCCTTGGCGGTGCCCAGTGGCCTGAATGACATTAATCGATATAATCGGGCCAATCTGTCACCCGGCACGCCTGTGTAGAAGCGGCTTTAGCCGCAATACATTCACTTAGGTGCTTTATGCCTCGGTGGGAGCGCGCTTGCTCGCGAAGAGGCCGGTAAGGTCACAGCATCTGCTGCCAAGCATCGATGAGAGGAAAACATGCAATCGATCCGTGTTGCCGTTCTGGCATTTGATGGCGTGAGCCTGTTCCATCTCTCAGTGCCGGGAATCGTGCTGGGCACCGCTCAAAGTGCCGTGGGTGAAGCTGGCTACGAGGTCCGTTACTGCGCAGAGAAGCCAGGCATGGTGAATACCGATCAAGGCGTTGGCCTGGCGGTCGCTCATGGTCTGGAGCTGATGGAGACTTCTGAGGTCATTGTGATTCCGGCATGGAGCGATCAAGCGGTCGCAGCCTCGGCGGCGCTTGTCAGCGCGCTGCAACGTGCCGATACCGAAGGCAAGCTCATCATCGGACTCTGTCTTGGCGCCTTCCTGCTCGCAGAAGCCGGCCTGCTCGATGGCAAAGAAGCAACCACTCACTGGGCGTGGCGCGACGAGTTTGCGCGGCGTTTTCCTGAGGTTCGGTTCAGGCCCGAAGTGCTATATGTCAGTGCCGACAACATCCTGACCTCCGCAGGAACCGTGGCTGCAATTGACTGCTGCCTGCATTTGATCCGCCAGCGTCTGGGGGCCGATGTGGCTAACCGCACCGCGAAAATGCTGGTCACGCCGCCACACAGGCAGGGCGGCCAGGCGCAGTACGTTGAGCATCCTGTGCCGCAACTGCCCAGCGAGACTCATTTGTCTGACGTATTGGCCTGGGCGCGAACGAACCTGAGCAGTGATCTGTCACTCGATGCGTTGGCCGGGCGGGCGAGAATGAGCCGGCGCACCTTTACTCGCAAGTTCAGGGAGGCGACTGGCAGGACCGTTTCTAAATGGCTGAACGCCGAGCGGGTTGCCAGAGCGCAAGAGCTGCTGGAAACCACTGACTTGTCTATTGAGTGCGTGGCCGGTGACTCTGGCTTTGGAACGCCGTTATCACTGCGGCAGCAATTCGCTATTCATCTCGGTACGTCGCCTTCTGAGTATCGGCGTGCGTTTTTTCGCGAAATGCATCCGGGACGTGAGGTTAACGCCGGTTAGTCAGTAAACGGTTAGCGGGCGCTGGCCTTGACGAACGAGGCACGAATTTCAGGCAAAGAAAAGCCCGCGATGGGGGAGCGGGCTTAAAAGAACACACTTGGATTCGCAGTTACTGTAACCGGGGGGTTGTGAAAAACCTGTGAACGCGATGAGGCACTGAGCGATTATTTGGAGCAACGAGCTGGAAGATAGAGATTGGCAGAACGCCAGAGGGAGGGGGGTACTTCAGGAATTGCGGACCACTGCTGTTTTTGCGGACCAGAATCGGGAGGCTTGAAAAGCATCTAACCGGCCTGAAACCCTTGTGTTATCTATGGTGCCCCGAGCCGGGGTCGAACCGGCACGTCCAAAGAACGAGGGATTTTAAGTCCCTTGCGTCTACCAATTTCGCCATCGGGGCATAACGACAAGAGCAGGGAATATATACATCAAGGCCCTGCGAAGCAAGCCTGTCGGGTGCCGAGATGGCACAAGATGTTGCATTTCAGGCAAATTAAAAAATCTCGACAAATCATGGGCCTACAAAACAACGCTGAAATACGGCTTTAGCGTTCGGACGGTCTCACAGGCGTCTGAACGTGATCACCCACACCAGCGGGTTATCGCTCCAGGATTGCTCTCGGTGTGAAACCTGCCACCAACTGGCAAAGGCGATCACCGGCGTGGGACTGAGACCGGTGTGCGGGGCGGGCAAATGATTGGCGAAGTACACCTGAGTGCTGTCATTAACAGGGTAAAAACCTTCAGCCTGGGCCTGCTCATCGGTGATGTCGTGCAGTTGCTCGGTGCTGATACTGATGACTTCTACCAGGCCGCGTGAAGCTTGGCGGGGCATCGAGTGGCTGGGGCGGTGCCACCAGGCGGGATGGTCGGCGGGCGCTGCTGCGCTATTGAACGCCTCGGGAGGTGTGTGCTGATAGCTCTGCCCGGATTGCAGGGTCATGTCCACGAAGTGTTTGAGTTGACGATGCCTTGTCAGGCTGTATCTCGATTCCCAGAGGCCATAGGCGTAACAATCCTCTTTGAGCCACAAGCGTGTGCCGGGCGGCCCGTAGGGGCAGGCCGGTGGGGAGCGGGCGGTGATCGTGCGACGGGTGACCGTCTTTCTGTCTGCCAGAATGGCATCGACCATTGTTGTGCTGAATAAAATAGAGCGTTCCATGACAGTTAGCCTCACTGAATCGAATGTTCACCTCATTACAACACAGCCCAAGGCCAAGGCGAGGCCTGTCAATGAGCTTCAAGTACCTAACCGATGAAGCGTCGTCAGGAACGGCTCCGGCATTCAGTAAAGACAGCCGCAGCCCCGAATTATCGAGGCTGCGGCAATCATTTAGAACGAGTAGTTGGCCGACAGAATGGCGGCGCGCGAATCACCGTATTCGATGGCTGACGAACGCGCAGCAGTACCGTTCTGCTGACGCACGCGCTCTACATAATCTTCGTCGAACAGGTTGTTGACGTTGAGTTGCAGGTCGAAGTTCTTGTTGACCTGATAGGCCAGCATTGCGTTATGCACCCAGTAATCGTCCAGTTTGGCTGTAGTGCTGGAGCTGACGTTACGCTCGCTGACGTAGCGGGCACCGTAGCCGACAGTGAAGCCTGCTGGCAGTTTGTAGGTGGTCCACAGGTTGAGCGAGCGTGGCGGGGTGTTGCCCAGCGCCTGGCCTTCACGGGCGATACCGGCAGCGGTGTCGGCGGCCTTGAGGGTTTCGCTGCTGAGGATGGTGTAGTTGGCGAACACATCCCACTCTTTGCTGATGTGGCCAGTCACGCCGAACTCGATACCGTCTACACGCTGCTCGCCAGCCAGTTGCGTCGAGCCATCAGCCATGGTTTCCCGGGCGTTGCTCTTCTCGACGCGGAAAATGGCGGCATCGAGTTGCAGGCGCTTGTCGAGCAGTTCCCACTTGGTGCCCAGTTCCCAGGTTTCGTTCTTTTCCGGGTCCAGATTCTCGGTGGTGGCGCTCAGGCCGCCGCCGCTGGAGGCCAGGCTTTCAGCCGACGGGTTGAAAGAGTTTCCCCAGGCCAGGTAAATGCGACCGTTTTCGACGGGTTTGTAGACCAGGCCTGCACGGCTGCTGACTTTGTCGTCGCTCGATTTGAAGCGGCTGGTGCGGACCTTGGCGGGCGAGAAACCGTCGGCTTCGCCTTCAAAGTGATCGTAGCGCACGCCCAGGTTCAGGTCCCACTGCTCGTGCAGCGCGATGGTGTCGAAGGCATACAGCGCGTGGTTGGTCAGCTCGGTTTCGGTGTAGGCCGTAGTGGCCTTGGCGGTTGGGCCGGCCCAGTAGCCCGGCGGGTTGCTCAGCGAGTAACCGGCGGCCGGGTAGTTGCCAATGCCGTAGTTGTAGGTCTTCAGATCCAGCGTCTCGCGAGAGATCTCGGCACCGGTCACCAGGTCGTGGCGCATGCCCAGCAGGTTGAAGTTGCTGATCAGGTTGGTCTGGTTGATCCACATTTCGGTGCTGGCGTGGCGGCCATAGGCTTGCGGGCCGGCTGGCAGGTAGCGACCGGCAGGCAGCCCGGCAGTGTTGACGTGGGACGCCGAGACGGTGGTGTCACGGGTGATGTGACTGAACCGGGTCAGGTTCTGCAGGCGCAGATTGTCGTTGAAGTCGTGCTCGAAATTGGCGGTGAAGGCGTTCTGCTCGATCTTCTCTTTATCGAGGTTTCTCCAGCCGAAATAATCTTCACGGCTGACCCCGGCCAGCTTCTTGCCATCAAGCGCCGGCACGCCGTAGTCCGGGGTGTTGTCGTCGGTCTGGTGGAACGCGCTGAGGGTCAGGCGCGTGGAGTCGCTCAGGCCCAGGCGTAGCGACGGCGCGATGCCCCAGCGTTCACGCTCGATCACGTCGCGGCCGGCCACGTCATTCTTGTGGCCCATCAGGTTCAGGCGAAACGCGCTGTCGGTGCCCACCCCTTCCAGCGGCTGGTTGGTGTCGACAGTGGCGCGGTAGTAGCTGTCGGTGCCAAGACTGCCGCCCAGACGGGTGAAGGCACGATCCATTGGCTGCTTGCTGATGATGTTGATGCTGCCACCGGTGGTGCCGGCGCCGCCGAATACTGAGTTCGGGCCTTTGATGACCTCGACCTGATCGATGTTGAACGTATCGGTACGGCTGGTCTGGGCGCTGTCACGCAGGCCGTCGATCTGGATGTTGCTGTTGGCCGAGAAGCCGCGAATGTTGATGCTGTCGCCGGAACCGCCGCCGCCTTCACCGGCGTTGAAGGTGATGCCGGACACGTTGGACAGCACCTGGCGCAGGCTGAGGGCTTGCTGCTCCTGGATCACCTGGGCGGGAACCACGGTGATGGTCTGTGGGGTGTCGACCAGTTGCGTGGTGATCTTGCTGGACGCCGAACGTTCGGTCTTGTAAGCGCCTTCGCCGGCAGCATCGACATTGATGTTGTCCAGTTGGACAGCCTTGTCGCGGGGTTGCTCGGCCAGCGCGTGTCCGGCGCAGGAAGCAACAGCCAGGCCAAGGGCGGAGAGCATCAGCGGGTTGGCTGAGCGGGTAGGGGTAAGCTTGCTAGTCATGAACAACGCTACCTTTGAGAATCCAAGTCGTGTTTTTTTGATAGTTATTTGCATTTCTGCGGCCGCGAATATTGCTGATAATCATTGTTATTTACAATAGTTTGTAATGAAATGTTTTCTGTGTAAGCTTTTCATTACAAATGAGCGGTTTTCCCGGCGCCGATCTGGCAAAGCAGAACGGACAGTTTCGGCAATCCCGCGGAGGGAGGCAGTCAAGCCCAGGCTCCGCGATGGCCAGAGCCTGACGACAAAATGTGCAGGAAAAGGCCGTCAGGCCAGTACGGCGACGCTCTTGATCTGCGCCCACAGCGGCTGACCGGGCTGCAGTTGCAGCAGGTCGCGGGAGTAGCGGGTGATCCGCGCCAGCAGCAAGGTGCCACCGGCATCAAGCTGGACCATGACATGCGCCGGGTGGTCCGCCGTGACCTCTTTGATCACCACCACCGGCAGGCGGTTGAGGATGCTGCTGTGTTCGTCGGGTTGCCGGGTCAGGCTCACGTCGCGGGCCTGCACCTTGAACCGCAGGCGGCTGCCGATCGCCTGCGGGGCATGGGCGATGCGCATTGTCTGGTTGCTGCCGGGCAGGTTCAGGGTCAGCAACTGGTAGTCAGAGTCATAACCGCTAGTTACGCCCTCAATCACTACCCCGGCATCCGCTTGCATGGCGATGGGCAAGTCAAGACGCGCCAGCGTTTGCTGCAACGGCCCGCTGGCGATGGCCTGGCCTTCGCTCATCAGTACCAGGTGGTCAGCCAGCCGCGCGACTTCGTCTTGAGAGTGGCTGACGTACAGCATCGGGATGCGCAGTTCGCTGTGCAGGCGCTCCAGATACGGCAGGATCTCCGCCTTGCGCTTGCCATCGAGCGCCGCCAGTGGCTCATCGAGCAGTAACAAGCGCGGGCTGGTCAACAGGGCGCGGGTAATCCCCACCCTTTGTCGTTCACCCCCAGACAGTTTGTCCGGTTGCCGATCCAGTAAGTGACCGATGCCCATCAGTTCGACTGCCTGGTCCATCTGCACGACGCGCTGCGTGGTCGCCACGCGTTTCTGGCCAAACTCCAGATTGCCGCGCACGCTCAAATGAGCGAACAGGCTGGCCTCCTGAAACACATAACCCAGCGCGCGTTTGTAGGTGGGCACGAAAGTGCGCCGTGCCGTGTCGTGCCAGACCTCGCCATTGACCTGGATGAACGCGCTGGCGGCCTGTTCCAGGCCGGCCACGCAACGCAGGCAGGTGGTCTTGCCCGAGCCTGAATGCCCGAACAGTGCGGTAACGCCCTGGCCAGGCAGGTCGAGGTCTACATCCAGGGCGAAGTTGCTAAACGCCAGCTTCAGGCGAATCTGCAAGCCGTCGCTCATCAATCAACTCCAGACGCTTTTGTTCTTGCCGCTGGAGTAAAGCGCCAACAGAACCAGGAAAGAAAACACCAGCATGATACCCGCCAGCCAGTGGGCCTGTTCATAAGCCATCGACTCGACATGATCGAAAATCTGTACCGACACGACACGGGTCTTGTCCGGAATATTACCGCCGATCATTAATACCACCCCGAACTCTCCGACCGTATGCGCGAATCCTAAAATTGCGCCCGTCAGGTAACCAGGTTTGGCCAGTGGCAGGATAACGTGAAAGAACGTGTCCCACGGCCCGGCGCGCAGCGTCGCGGCCACTTCCAGAGGGCGTTTGCCCATGGCTGAAAACGCATTCTGTAGCGGTTGCACGACAAAGGGCAGCGAATACACCACCGAGCCGGCCAGCAGACCGGCGAAACTGAAGGTCAGGGTGCCAAGCCCCAGGCTTTGGGTCAGTTGCCCGACATAGCCGTGCGGGCCCATCAGCAACAGCAGATAAAAGCCGATCACCGTGGGTGGCAGCACCAGAGGCAGGGCCACCACAGCACCGATCGGCCCCTTGAGCCACGAGCGGGTATGCGTCAGCCACAGTGCGATGGGCGTGCCGACCACCAGAAGAATCAGGGTGGTCAGCGAGGCCAGCTTGAAGGTCAGCCAGATCGCGCCCAGATCGCTGCTGTCTAATGGCATTTACAGCTCATATCCGAACGATTTGATCACCGCAGCGGCTTTCGGGCCTTTGAGGTACTCGACCAGTGCCTTGGCGGCGGCGTTGTCCCGGCCTTTGGTGAGGATCACCGCATCCTGTTTGATCGGCTCATGCAGGTTGGCCGGTACGATCCATGCCGAGCCGCTGCTCAGCTTGCCATCCTTGTAGATCTGCGACAGCGCGACGAAACCGATCTCGGCATTGCCGGTGGAAACGAACTGATAAGCCTGGGTGATGTTCTGGCCTTCGACCAGTTTGGCTTTGGTCGATTCGCTCAGGTCCAGCTTGGCCAGGACCTGGGTGGCCGCCAGGCCATAAGGAGCCGTTTTCGGGTTGGCGATGGACAGGTGTTGCCAGCTATTGGCCTTGAGAATATCGCCCTTGGCATCGACGTAACCTTCCTTGGCCGACCACAGTGCCAGGGTGCCGATTGCATAGGTGAAGCGCGAGCCTGTGACGATGTCGCCTTCTCGCTCAAGTTTTGCCGGGGTGCTGTCGTCGGCGGCCAGGAACACCTCGAACGGCGCGCCGTTTTTGATTTGGGTGTAGAACTGGCCGGTGGAACCGAAGGCCGCAACCAGCTTGTGCCCGGTGTCTTTTTCGAAATCCTTGGCGATCGCCTGGATCGGAGCGGTGAAGTTGGCGGCGATCGCTACCTGGACTTCATCGGCGTAGGCCGGCATCGCGCCCCAGACTACAGCGGCCACAGCAAAGGACTTGAACGCGACGCGCAACGCAAATGCACTCATCAAACAGCTCCGGCAAAAAGTAGTGTGGGTGTGGCTCGAATCAGTTCAGGGTTTTCGCTATAAGCAGAAATATATAGCGATAACTCATAGGCAGGGAAGTGCTGATTTCAAAGTGACAGCTCAGCAAATGCTCTCGAAACAACCTGATTGACTTTTAAAACGCTCAGTCTAATATCTATTCTCATGAATGAACCCATCATCAAGCCCCGGCGTCCGGGGCGTCCGCCCAAGCTCGATCGCGATAATCTCGAAACCCGCGAGGTCTTGATCCGTCGCGGTCTTGAGGTGCTCACCGAGCAGGGCTTTACCGCCACGGGGCTGGACTTTCTGCTCAAGCAGGTCGCCATTCCCAAGGGCTCTTTCTATAACTACTTCCCCAGCAAGGAAGCGTTTGTCCTCGTGGTGCTTGAACACTACGCCGACTATTTCGCCCACCTGCTCGATCAGCACTTGCTCAACGATGCCTTGTCACCCCTGGAGCGGCTGGTCAGTTTTGTCCAGGCCGCCAAGGCCGGCATGGCGCGTCACGATTACCGGCGAGGCTGCATGGTCGGTAACCTCGGTCAGGAAATCAGCGTGCTGCCCGAGAGCTTCCGGCCGCTGCTGGAACAGATTCAACTGGATTGGCAGGCTCGCCTTGCGACGTGCCTGCGCAGTGCACAAACGGCCGGTGAGTTGCCGCGCAGTGCCAATTGCGACGAGCTGGCGGCGTTTTTCTGGATCGGCTGGGAAGGTGCGGTGCTGCGCGCCCGGCTGGTAAAAGGCGACGCACCCTTGAACACCTTCATTGCCGGGTTCCTGCGCGGCTTGCCGCAGTGACCCTTCGACGTATTTAAAACGTTCGGTCTAATTCGGAGGCGACATGGCAGATGAATCATTCAAAGGCATCCTGATCGACAAGGATGACACCGGCTACCACGTCAGCCTCCGCGAGCTGCATGAGCAGGCGTTGCCTGAGGGGGATGTGACGCTGCAGGTCTCCCATAGCACCCTGAACTATAAAGACGCCCTGGCCCTGACCGGCAGCAGTCCGATCATCAAGCGTTTCCCGATGGTGCCGGGTGTAGACCTTGCCGGTAGCGTGATTGCCAGCGACAGCCCGGACTTCAAGCCGGGCGACAAGGTGCTGCTCAATGGCTGGGGCGTCGGTGAAAGCCATTGGGGCGGTCTGGCTCAGCGTGCGCGGCTCAAGGGTGACTGGCTGATTGCATTGCCTGAGGCCTTCACCTGCGCTCAGGCGATGGCGATCGGTACCGCCGGCTATACCGCGATGCTCAGTGTGATTGCCCTGGAGAAACACGGCGTTAAACCCGCCGATGGTGAAGTGCTGGTCACCGGCGCCAACGGTGGCGTGGGCAGTTTCGCGGTGGCGCTGCTGGCCCGGCTGGGCTATCAGGTGGTGGCCTCCACAGGGCGGCCGCAAGAAAGCGACTATCTCCAGCAACTGGGCGCCGCCGCGATCATCGACCGCAACGAACTCAATCAGCCCGGGCTGCCGCTGCTCAAAGAGCGCTGGGCGGCGGTGATTGACTCGTTGGGCAGCCATACCCTGGTCAACGCCTGCGCCGCGACCCGTTATCGCGGCATCGTCGCGGCATGTGGTTTGGCCCAAGGCATGGATTTTCCCGGCAGCGTCGCACCGTTCATCTTGCGCGGCGTCACCCTGGCCGGTATCGACAGCGTCAATCGCCCCAAACAAGACCGGATCGAAGCCTGGTCACGGCTGGCCCGCGACCTGGACCCGGCGCTGCTGCCGCTGATCAGTCATGAAGTGGGCCTGAGCGAAGTCATCGACCTGGCGCCGCGGCTGATCGCCGGTGAAGTGCGTGGTCGGGTGGTGGTCGATGTGAATCGTTGAAAGTGCTAAACCCTTTTCCAGTGGGCGATCGCCCGCCGCCTCGGCGCCGCGCTGTCGCGCAGCAAACACGGAACCCCGTAGGACCGGCTTCAGCCGGGAAGCCTTCGCGGCTGAAGCCGCTCCTACGGTGTACTCCTTGCAAATCAAAAGGTTGTGGTCTTGTTTGACGAGCGTTGGCTTGCCAACGAATGCAGGCAAAGCAGCTTCCGTGACCTTGCAGGTGAGCGACATCCACCAGAAAACCATTGTGAAATAAAAGAAGACTTCAGCCGTGACCGACCAGCCTGCTACCTCCCTTGCGCTGCCTGACATCAGCAATCCGCTGCGTCTGTACATGGCACGCCTGGCTCCGTCGAGCCGGCAAACCATGCGCTACGTGCTGCAGGACGCTGCTGACCGGCTGGGGCTGACCGACGCCGACATCTTCGAAGTGCCCTGGCACACCTTGCAGCCAGGGCACATCACCGCCCTGGTAGCGACCCTGCGTGACGATGACTACGCGCCCAATACCACCTCGCTATACGTCAATGCCATTCGCGGGGTGATGAACGAAGCCTGGCGCCAGGACTTGATCAGCCATGATCAGTTGCTGAAAATCCGCTCGGTCAAACCCATGGCCGGCAGCCGCCTGAGCCGCGGCAGCAACATCCGCCGTAATCTGATTCGCGAGTTGATGGACGTCTGCGCCGCCGACCCGCGCCCGCAAGGTCGGCGCGATGCGGCGATTATCGCCATTTTGTACGGTTCCGGGATGCGCAAGTCAGAGTCGGTGAACATCGATCTTAACCAAGTGGACTTTGAGCAGCGTTGCCTGCGCGTGCAAGGCAAAGGCAACAAGCAACTGATCAAGTACGCCCCGGCCTGGGCCTTCGAGGCGCTGCAAGGCTGGCTGGCACTGCGCCGCGAGCAACTGCCGGCCGGCCAGGCAGACGACGCCTTTCTGTTCAACCGCATCCGCCGTGGCAGCCACATCACCCGCGAGCGCATCACCAAGCACGCCATTTACTTCATCGCCCGCCAGCGCGGTCGGCAGGTGGGCGTGAACATCATGCCCCACGACTTCCGGCGCTCGTTCATCACCCGGGTCATCGAAGAGTTCGACCTGTCCATCGCCCAGAAACTCGCCCACCACACCCACATCGCGACCACCGCCAGCTACGACATGCGCAGCGATAACGAGCGGCGGCGGGTGGTGGATCATCTGGAGCTGTAGTCTGGTTTTTTGCAGGCAAAAAAAAGACCACCGCACTCAAGGTGAGGTGGCCGAACAGATCTAACCAAAGGATGATGAATGGAGCACGCGCCCGCCGCCGGAGCTGGCGACGGGCCGTAAATCATCGGGACGCACGGTAGCATCCTCACGCGCGAAAGCATCATCGCTATTATCAATAGTGACTATCGTTACGCATTGTTTGGCACCACAGGTGTCTGTCGACGCGACGTTCAGCGCGGCAGTTGCTGGCAGTGGTCCCGAATCGCATCGGCAAGCCTGATCAGTGCGGGTGCATAACGCTCGACAATTTCTTCAGGGCTGGACGTGGTCGCCAGACTGATATTCAACACATGTCCCCGGTAAGCAGGCAGGTTCAGAGGTGTGGCGATGGCGACCACCTCGGGTTGCCAGGAGGCGACGCAATAGCCGTGAGTCTGCACACTGCGAACGGCCTCGTCGATCTGCAGTTGCAACTGTGCCGCGCGTGATTCACAGCGGCGGGATTTGAACAGCTCAACCAGCCGCTTGCGCTGATCCTCTTCGAGTGTTGACAGGTACGCCCTGCCCAGTGAGGTGATATCCATGGGCAGGCGCTGGCCGTTCATGACGTTGCGTGGGGATTTGCGGGTGCCGAACCGGATCGACTCCAGATAGATCATCTCGTCCCCATCGGCCGCTGCGAGACTGACGTTGACCTGTTCGCTGCGCGCCACCTCTGTCATCAGCGGGTTAGCCATCTGTAGCAACGAGCTGCCGTGGTACATCGAGTGCGCCAGTCCGAGCAGTGATACCGAGAGTCGGTAGGCGCCATTACTCACGTCGTAGTCTAGAAATCCTGTACGCACCAGCGTCTTGGTCAGCCGGCTGACGGTGGATTTCGACAGCCCGGTGGCCTCGCTCAGATCTCCGTTGGTCAAGTGTTCGGTACCCGGCCGAAAGGCGCGAAGCAAGCCCAGCCCGCGTTCCAGCGAACGGTTGGGAGTGGCCTTGCCATGCCCCGGCACAGCAGCGCGTGCGGAGTTCTCGTGTTCCATCTGATGGAATAGGTGCGTTGTCATGCTGCGGGCTCTCCATAAGACTGAAGTCCAGCCGGCCAGTCCCGGATGGATGTTCAACGAATAATAAAGAGAGTAACCGCATGACGATTTCTCAGGAAATTTCCGCTTCCATTGATCTGGCCGTCGTCGACGGCATCGCCACCCTGACCCTCAATCGCCCTGAGGCGCGTAACGCCATCAGCGATGATATGCGCACCTTGTTGATCGAGCATCTGGAACAGGTCGCGGCAGACCCGGCGCTCAAGGCGCTAGTGGTCACGGGCGCTGGCAAGGGCTTTTGTGCAGGTGGTGACATCAAAGGCATGCAGGCGCGCATGAGCGCCCCGGCCGGCTCCGTCGCCTTCAATGGCTGGAAGCGCCAGCAGCGTGTCCATCATGCGGTTTCGTTGTTGCACAATATGCCTAAACCCACCATCGCAGCGGTCAATGGCGCAGCCACCGGACTGGGCTGCGATATGGCGCTGAGCTGCGATTTCATCGTCGCCTCGGAGCAGGCGTCCTTCGCCATGAGTTATATCGCCCGTGGCTTGATTCCTGACGGTGGCGGCCTGTACTTCCTGCCTCGCCGGGTTGGCCTGCCGAAGGCCAAAGAGCTGATTTTCAGCGGCCGAATGGTAGCCCCGCCGGAAGCCCATCAGATCGGCATGATCGACCGGGTGGTTGCGCACGACGAACTGCTGACGGCGGCTCATGAGTGGGCGCTGGAGCTCTCTGCCGGCTCGGCCACAGCGCTTGCACTGAGCAAATCTATTCTCAACAACAGTTTCGAGCTGACCCAGAGCCAGATTTGCGCAATGGGCAGTCAGGCGCAGGGCATCTGCTACACCTCCAGCGAACATCAGCAATCGGTTGCCGCCTTTCTGGCGCGCAAGGCGCAAAGGAACTGAGTCATGAACCAGATCACTCGCCTTCTCAGCCCATCCAGCGTCGCCGTGATCGGTGCCTCCGGTGATGCCCGCAAGACCTCGGGGCGACCTATTGCTTTCCTGCGCAAGCACGGTTTTCAGGGGCGCCTGTATCCCGTCAATCCGCGTTACGAAGAAATCGATGGCATGCGCTGTTATGCCTCGGTGGCCGAGCTTCCCGAGGTGCCGGATGTCGCGCTGATCCTTCTTGCCCCGGAACGGGCCAACCAGGCTGTGGCCGAGTTGGCTGCGCGCGGCTGTGCGGCCGCTATCGTGCTGGCCGGCGGTTATGGTGAAACCGGAGAAGCCGGTCTGCAGCGTCAGCAGGAGCTGGATGCTGCGCGCGGCTCAATGCGTATACTCGGCCCCAATACCATTGGCCTGGTCAACCTGACCGAGCGCATCACCCTGTCGGCCAGCGGTGCGCTGGACATGGACGAATTGCTCGCGGGGCGAATCGCCGTGGTCTCGCAGAGCGGCGGTATTCTGGGCGCGCTACTTTCGCGCGGCGTTTCGGCCGGGATTGGATTCTCCAAGCTGATCTCCACCAGTAACGAGGTGGATCTTGATGTCGCTGATTTTGTTGATTGCCTCGCCGAGGATCCGGCAACTTCGGTGATCGCGCTGTATCTGGAAGGGCTTCGCGACAGCGAAAAGTTCACCCATGCGGCGCTTAAGGCGCGCGCCGCTGGCAAGCCGATAGTGGTCTATAAGGTCGGCCGCTCGGAGGCGGGCGCCCACGCGGCCAATTCGCACACCGGCGCGTTGGCCGGTGCCGACAACCTCTATTCGGCGTACTTCCGGCAACTGGGTGTGATCCGTGCCGAAACCTTTGCAGACTTGCTCGATATTCCTTTTGCCCTTGCCAGTGGGCGCGTCATGCGCGGTCAGCGGGTGGCCATTCTTACGTCCACGGGCGGAGCTGGTACGCTGATCGCCGACAATCTGGGTGTCGCAGGGTTTGAAACGCCTACACCGGGCGCCGAGACAGCAGAAAAATTGCGCGCACTCGATATTGGTGATCAGGCTGTATTGGATCGTAACCCCATCGACCTGACCTTGGCCGGTCTGCAACCGGAGCTGATGCGCAAGGCCATCAGCATTCTGCTCGACAGCCCGGATTTCGATGCAGTGATCAGCGTGGTCGGCTCCTCGGGGGTGGCGCAGCCGCACCTGATGGCCGATGCGATTCGCGACAGCCTGGCAGGCTCCGACAAACCGGTACTGGCCTATATCAGCCCCCACGCACCGTCTGCCGCACAGCGCATAAACGGCTCTGGCGGCGTGGCGTTCAGTGCCCCGGAAAGCTGTGCCAGTGCCTTGAGCGCTCTGGCAGCCTGCGCTGCGCTGCAGGCCGAGCCGTTTTCGCCAACGGCAAAGTCACCCTCCAGCGCGGTGTTCAGCGAGCCACTGCCTGCCGGTCAACTCGATGAGGAGCGCAGCAAGCGCCTGTACGCCAGCTTCGGTATTCCGGTAACCCGTGAACGGGTCGTGCGCGATGCCGAGCAGGCTGCACTGGCCGCACGAGAGCTGGGTGGCAAAGTCGTCCTGAAGGTGCTCTCCGAGCGCATTGCCCACAAGAGTGAGGTCGGCGGCGTTGCTTTGGCGGTGGAAGCCGAAGTGATCGGTGAGCGTCTTGAGCGAATGCGTGACGAAGTGGGTGGCCATGTGGGGTTTACCCCCGAGAGCTTCCTGGTTCAGGAAATGGTCGTGGGCGGGCAGGAACTGATCCTCGGCTTTCACCGCGACCCCCAGCTTGGCCCAGCGTTGTTGCTGGGCATGGGAGGGGTGACAGCCGAACTGTTCCAGGACACCACGCTGCGTTTGCTACCGGTCAATCGCGAGCAGTCCCGGCAGATGTTGTGCGAACTGCGCACTTTCCCGCTGCTGGACGGTTTCCGTGGCAGGCCCAAGGCCGACCTCGACGCGGCCATCGAGTGCATCGTGGCGTTCTCGGACATGGCCATGCAGCTGGGTGACCGCCTGGTGGAAGCGGAAATCAATCCGCTGCTGGTGCGCCCGGCAGGGCGTGGGGTCGTGGCGCTGGATGGGCTGACCGTCATTGCCTGAGTGAAAGACGCCTTTCCATTAGGTGGAACAGCGCCGTTGCCCCCAGAACTCAGGCTCGCATAATCAAATACAGCTTCATTTCAGACTCATAAAAACAAGTAGGTCGCTATGAACCATTACGCCCACACCATGCCGTGGTGGCAGTCCGCTTCGACCCGTCCTGCTGCTGAGCGCGTGAATCACGCACTTGGTAGCCAAACCTCGAATTTGGAGTAATTGCCATGACTGCCGTGCTAAAAAATCCCGCCAACCTCGAGGCGGTTGGTGCCAAAGCCACCGCACCCACCGTTATTTCCTTTCGCGACGTATCCAAGTCCTTCACGGTGAAGGGCGTTACCAAACAGGCCTCACACAGCATTAACATCGATATCCAGCAAGGCCAGGTGGTGACCATCATCGGCCCGTCCGGGTGCGGTAAGTCCACGCTGCTGAACATGGTCGCCGGGCTTTTTTCGCCGACCACTGGTGAGGTGGTTTATCGCGGTGAAAAGGTCAGCGGCATCAATGGCCGCACCGGCTACATGACCCAGAGCGATCACCTGCTGCCATGGCGTGATGTGGCTAGCAACATCGCCACGCCGCTGGAAATTCAGGGCGTACCCAAAGCGCAGCGTCAGGAGCGCATTCTGGAGTTGATGGCGCTGGTCGGGCTGACCGGCAACGAGAAGGCCTACCCGAGCCAGTTGTCTGGCGGCATGCGCAAGCGCGCCGCGCTGGCCCGACTGCTTGCCTATGACCCCGAAACCCTGCTGATGGACGAGCCGTTCGCAGCGCTCGACGCGCAGCTGCGCCTGCGCATGCAGACCGAGCTGTTCAAGCTCAGCCGGCAGTTGAAAAAGACAGTGCTGTTCGTCACCCATGACCTGGATGAGGCCGTCGCCCTGGGCGACCGTTGCCTGATCTTCTCCGGTCGCCCCGGCACCATCGTGCGTGATGTGCCGATTCCGCTGGGTGATGATCGCAACATCCTCCAACTGCGCAAGGACCCGCGCTACCACGAACTGTGCGGCGAGCTCTGGGAATTCATCTCCCCTGATCACGACGCCTGACGCTCACTCTGGAGGAATTGACATGAATATTTTTCTTGGTCGTATCGCCATTCTGGCGACGATTCTGATTGGCTGGCAGCTTGCTTCAGGGCCGCTGATCGACCCGTTTTTCATCAGTTCACCTGCCGAGATCGGCAAACGCTTCGCTGATCTGGTCAGCAGTGGCCGGTTGTTCTCCCATGGCTGGATCACCGTGGTGGAAACCCTGGTGGGCTTCTTCTTCGGCGCATGCGCCGGGATCACCGTGGGCCTGGTCCTGGGCCGCAACGAGTTGCTGGCCAAACTGCTCGATCCTCTGCTGATTGCCATCTACAGCTTGCCGAAGATTGCCTTGGCGCCGCTGTTCATCATGTGGTTCGGGATCGGCATCGAGATGAAGATCATCCTCACCGCCACGATCGTGTTCTTTCTGGTGTTCCTCAATACCTACAGCGGTGTGCGTGCCGTGGAGCGCGAGCAGTTGGAAATTCTTCGCCTGATGGGCGCCAGGGAGCATCACCTGATCACCAAAGTGGTGCTGCCGTCGGCCATCCAGTGGGTGTTCACTGGCCTGAAGCTGTCAGTGCCGTACGCACTGATCGGTGCCATCGTCGGCGAGATCATGGCGGCCAATCGCGGCCTGGGTTATTTGCTGCAGGACGCCGCCGGGCAACTGGACACTGCCGGGGTGTTCGCTGCGCTGATCGCCATCATTGCGCTGGCGCTACTGCTCCAGGCTGCGGTGCGCAAGCTGGAACAGGTGCTGATGCCCTGGAAACGCGATCAGCAAGAGCGTGAGCTGTCGGTTTGAAATCACCCCATTGAAAAAAACAAGAAACACGAGGTTCAATTCATGTCGATCAAACGTCTGGTAACTGCGCTGGGCCTCGCCGCCCTGTTGGGTATGGCATCGCTTCAGGCCATGGCTGCCAAGGAGATTAAAGTCGCGCTGGGCACTGATGGTTTTGTGCACATGCCACTGTTCGTTGCGCTGGATGGCGGCTTTTTCAAGAAGCACGGCCTGGATGTCGAACTGGTCAAGTTCAAGGGCGGCGGCGCAGCGGCTTCCGGGTTGGCCAGCCGTTCGGTGGAGTTCTGCTCCTGCGCCATACAAAACGCGATCAATGCCAAGGTGAAAGGCGCAGATATCACGCTGCTGGGCCGTATGGTCGGTCAGTACGCCAGTAACGTGGTGATCCGTCAGGAAGTCGCGGACAAACTGGGCATCACCGATGCCACGCCGATCCAGCAACGCCTGGCCGCGTTCAAGGGGCTGCGTCTGGCGGTTAGTGGTTCTGGTGGTAGCGCCGATTTCCTGGTGCGCTTCCTCGGGTTGGAAGGCGGACTGCAGTCGGAGAAGGACTTCACACTGCTGTACCTCAACAACGGTGGTGCGATGTTGGCGGCGTTCGCCCAAGGTAATATCGATGGCTTTGCGCTGTCTTCGCCAACGTCGGAAAGCGCGGTCATCGACCAGAAGGGCTTCACGCTTCTGGACATGTCCAAAGGCGAAGTCGAGGCGCTCAATGGTTATCCGTCCATCGCGCTTAGCGCCCGCCGCCAGTGGGCCGAGGAGAACCAGGAGACAGTCAAGGCGTTCCTCGCGGCGCTCAGCGATGCCACAGCGCAGATCAACAACCAGCCGCAAGAGGCCATGAAGCAGGTGCGCAAGCGCTTCGACGGGGTCAATGATCGGATCTATGCCGCCGCCTGGGAAAACAACCGCGAGTCGTTCCCGAAAACGCCTTACCTCGAAGAGGTCGATGTGGAGCGGGCAATCAAGTTCCTGAGCCGAGTCCAGAACGTGACAATTCCCGGCAAGGCTGCGGACTACCTCACTCAGATCCGCTGATCGGCCTCGCTCTACAGGTTTGACCGGCGCCTGCCCCACGCAGCAGGTGCCGGTTCTTTTCTTCGGTACCAGACCATGAACATGACCAAACACATGCCGTTTTTTGCGGTAGGGGTAAGCCTTGCCAGTTACCTCCCTTGCGCCAGCGCCGAGGGCTTTTTCGCAGACAGCAAGGCGTCAATGGAACTGCGCAACTTCTACATGAACAGGGACTTTCGCGAGGGCACCGCGCAATCCAGGCGAGAGGAGTGGGCGCAGGGCTTCATCCTGCGCTACGAGTCTGGCTACACGCCCGGTGCAGTCGGCGTAGGTGTCGATGCCATCGGCATGCTCGGTGTCAAACTGGACTCGGGGCGCGGGCGCAGTGGCACGGGCCTGCTGCCCGTTCAGGATGACGGTGGCGTCGATGACGAATTTTCCAAGGCCGGTGCCACGCTCAAACTCAAGGTGTCGAACAGCGTGCTGCGCGTCGGCACTCTGTTGCCCAAATGGCCAACACTGGCGGCGAATAACGGGCGCTTGTTGCCGCAGACGTTTGAAGGCGCGCAGTTGCAGATTGGTGAGTTCAAACCGCTCCAACTGGTCGGCGCGCATATCAGCGATACCGTGTATCGCGACCAGTCCGGGTCCGAAGGACTGAGGCTCAACAACAAAAATCGCCGTTTCAGCGGGACGCTTGATGGCGGCAACTTCGACATGCTGGGTGCCACGTATCGCCTCGGTGAAGCGAGCGACCTTACCGCGCAGTACGCCGTACTCGGGGATCTCTATAGGCAGCAGTTCTACGGTTTCACCGACCGGCGCGAGGGCAACTGGGGCGCGTTTCTCAGCGATGCACGGCTGTTCGTGACTGACGACGAAGGCGCAGCGCGGGGTGGCGCCATCGACAACCGTGCGTTCAGTGCGATGGCCACCTACAAGGCCGCCGGGCATTCGTTTGGCCTAGGTTATCAGCGTATGTCTGGCGACTCGGCGTTTCCCTACGTCAATGGCACCGATCCGTTCCTGGTCAACTTCGTTCAGGTCGGTGACTTCGCCGAAAAAGACCAACGCTCCTGGCAGGTTCGCTACGACTACGACCTGGCCAGGCTCGGCATCCCCGGGCTGACCTTCATGACCCGCTACGTCAAGGGCAGTGGCGCCGATGTGCCCGGTGCCGCTGCAGGGGGGGAGCGCGAGTTCGATGTGGAACTGCAATACGTGGTGCAAAACGGTTCGCTACGCGGGTTGGCAGCGCGGCTGCGTAGCGCCACCTACCGTTCGGATTTCTCTCGTGATGCCGACGATGTGCGGGTGATCGTCAGCTATCCGCTTTCACTTCTGTAGCCTGCTGGAGGCATTTATGAATTCGACCGTGGTTTTACAGCGCGACGGCGAGATTGCGCTGCTACTCATCGACAACCCGCCCGTCAATGCGTTGTCTCGTCAAGTGCGCGAGCAACTGCTTGAATGCCTGCACCAAGCGCTGGGCGACAAGACTGTGACAGCGCTGGTGATCGCCAGCGAAGGCAATACCTTCGTCGCCGGGGCGGATATCAAGGAGTTCGACCTGCCGTTGCAGGCGCCGCATTTGCCGGATTTGCTGGCGATGATCGAAAACGCCACCAAGCCGGTGATTGCCGCCCTGCATGGCTCGGTTTTTGGCGGTGGCCTTGAACTGGCATTGGCCTGTCACTATCGCCTGGCTGAGGGCAATGCCCGGTTTGCCTTGCCGGAAGTCAGCCTGGGATTGATACCGGGCGCCGGTGGCACCCAGCGCCTGCCAAGGCTATGCGGCGCACTGGCGGCACTGGAGATGGTGGTGGGCGGTGAGCGAATCGACACCGCCCGCGCGCTGCAGATCGGGCTGATCGACAAGGTAGTGGCAACTGAACTGCGCTCCAGCGCCATCAGTTGGGCATATGAAGTTGCTCAACGGCCGCCGCGCCGTGTGCGTGAGCAACCGATACCGGCATACGACGCCGCCGTTTTTAACGAGCGCGCCGCGCAACTGCTGAGCAAACTGTCTGGCCAGGAGGCGCCGCCTCTGGCACTTGAGGCGCTGCAACAGGCGTCCCGGTTGCCGTTCGAGGCCGGTATGGCGCATGAGCGCGAGATATTCATTGCTCGCCGTCAGAGCCCCCAGGCCCATGCGCTGCGTCATGTGTTCTTCGCCGAGCGCGAGCTTGCCGCGCGCGTTCGAGCGCATGCCCGGAGTGCGCCAACCCGGTCGATTGAAACCGTCGCGGTGATCGGCGCCGGTCTGATGGGCAGCGGTATCGCCTTGTGCCTGGCCAATACAGGCATCCCGACGCTGCTCGTTGATACGCAGGAGCAAGCACTGGAGCGGGGCCGCTTGGTGGTCGAACGTTACTACCAAGGCTCGCTGGAGAAAGGCAAGCTCAACGCCGATGAAGCATCGCGTCGTACCTCGCTGATTCGCTACGCGACCACGCTGAGCAGCGTCGCCGATGCCGACCTGATCATTGAGGCGGTGTTCGAGGATTTGGCGATCAAGCAAGAGGTTTTCCGCCAGCTGGACCAGTTCGCCAAGCCAGGGGCCATTCTCGCCACCAATACCTCGTACCTCGACGTCACCGCGATCGCCAGTGCCACCTCCCGGCCAGGTGATGTGATCGGCATGCACTTCTTCAGCCCGGCCCAGGTCATGAGACTACTGGAGGTGGTGCGAACCCCGCAGGTGCTGCCCGAGGTACTGGCCAGTGTGCTGCAGCTCGGCGCGCGGCTGGGCAAGACGGCCATCGCGGTCGGCAACTGCTACGGGTTCGCAGGCAATCGGCTGTTGGCGGTGCGCGAGCGCGAGGCTGGTTTTCTCCTCGAAGAGGGTGCCAGCCCGCAGGATGTGGATCGGGTGATTCGCGGCTTTGGCTTCCCCATGGGGCCTTTCGAACTGCGCGACCTGTCGGGGGTGGACATCGCCTGGCGCAATCGCCAAGGCCGTGCCGGGCACCTGTCCGAGGCCGAGCGACGCTGCGACCTGATTGAGCAACTGCATGCCGCAGGGCGTCTGGGGCAGAAGTCCGGTGCGGGTTATTACCGTTACGAACAAGGTCAGCGTCGTGGTGTGGCGGATGAGTTCGTCAGCCAAATGCTGGTCGAGCACCGTCGCCGTCGCGGTATCACTCCACGACCAATTGGCGATGATGAAATTCTCGCTCGCTGCCTGTTCGTGATGATCAACGAGGCCGCGCACTTGCTTGAACAAGGCATCGTCGACAGCGTCAATGACATTGATCTGGTGTGGCTGCATGGCTACGGCTTCCCGCGCTACAAGGGCGGCCTGCTGTATTACGCCGATCAAGTGGGGCTCGCCACTGTCGCCACGGCGCTTAGCAACTGGGCACGAGCCTTTGCTGAGCGTGGGATTGAGGTTTCCGGGATGTTGCAGCGTATGGCTGAAGAAGGTCGCAGCTTTACACATGGCTAGCGGCGGGACCTGAATTGAGTCGACCGATCTTGAACGCCGCCCGATCGGAAGCGGTATAGGCGGCAGGTAACGGCCAACAGTTTGGAGAGAAGTTGATGATTCACGATGTGTTTATCTGCGATGCGGTACGTACCCCGATTGGGCGCTTGAACGGCGCGCTTTCAGCCGTACGTGCGGACGACCTGGCGGCAATTGCGCTCAAGGCGCTGGTTGAACGCAACCCGCAAGTCGATTGGTCGGCCGTTGATGAAGTGTTCATGGGCTGCGCCAACCAGTCCGGTGAGGACAACCGCAACGTTGCGCGCATGGCGTTGCTGCTGGCGGGGTTGCCGCAAAGCGTGCCGGGCGTGACCCTGAACCGTCTCTGTGCTTCGGGCCTGGAAGCGGTGGGGGCTGCCTTTCGTGCTATCGCTTCAGGCGAAATGCAGCTGGCTATTGCGGCCGGTGTCGAGTCGATGACCCGAGCGCCTTATGTAATGGGTAAGGCCGACAGCGCTTTCGGGCGTGGCCAGGTGCTGGAAGACACCACCTTGGGCTGGGGCTTCGTTAACCCACTGATGAAAGCGCAGTACGGCGTCGACCCGATGCCCGTCACGGGCGATTACGTTGCCGAGGACTACGGCATCAGTCGCGCTGACCAGGATGCCTTCAGCCTGCGCAGCCAGCAACGTGCCGCAGCGGCCCAGCAAGCCGGTTACTACGCCGAGGAAATCGTCCCGGTGCAGATCAAGACCCGAAAGGGCGAAACCGTCGTCGACCGTGACGAGCATCCACGTGCCGACACCAGCGCTGAAGGCCTAGCCACGCTCAAACCGGTCAACGGGCCGGACAAAACCGTCACCGCTGGTAACGCCTCGGGTCTGAACGACGGCGCTTCGGCAATGATTCTGGCCTCAGCAGAGGCTGTTGCGAAGTACGGCCTCAAGGCTCGCGCCAAAGTTTTGGGTATGGCCAGTGGCGGCGTCGCGCCACGCATCATGGGCGTTGGTCCGTTGCCTGCGGTGCGCAAACTGCTGAACCGGCTGCAACTGGATATCGACGCTTTCGACGTGATCGAACTGAACGAGGCGTTTGCGGCTCAGGGGTTGGCGGTTATGCGTGAGCTCGGTCTGCCGGACGACAGTACCAAGGTCAACCCGAACGGCGGTGCCATTGCCCTCGGCCATCCACTGGGCATGAGCGGCAACCGCCTGGTGCTGACGGCAGTTCATCACCTGGAAAAGACCGGCGGCAAACTCGGTCTGGTGACCATGTGCGTGGGCGTAGGGCAGGGCCTGGCGCTGGCTTTGGAGTGCGTTGAGGTGTGATCAAACCGATAGAGGGTGGAAAGCGAAATTCGCCCTCTAAGCGCACAGATACGGGCTGGCGGGTGCTGCAGCCTCTATTGGGCTCATGATGCTTGACCCTGAAGTAGCTACAGCCTTTACTCTGATCGCTATTGGGCTCTATCAGGAAGTGATCATGGACAATCGAATTCCCCCACCGCTGGTTGCTACCCTGTTCGGCCTGCTGGCGTGGTTAGCTTCGCGATACTTGCCGGGCACTCTGAGTCTGGCTGTCGAGTGGCGTATTGGCGTTGCGCTGGTGGTGGCGCTGGTAGGCGTGGCGATTTGTCTGGCGGGTGTGTTTTCCTTCCGCTGCGCACGCACCACGGTTAATCCACTAAAGCCGGAAACAGCTTCAGCGCTGGTCAGTTCGGGCGTCTACCGATACACACGCAACCCCATGTACCTAGGTTTTGCCACAGTCCTGCTGGCCTGGTCGATCTTTCTTGCCTGGCCGCCAGCCTTGCTGGGTGTGCCGGGTTTCGTGATCTACATGACCCTCTTCCAGATCGGGCCGGAGGAGCGAGCCTTGAGCCGCCTTTTCGGGACAGAGTTCACGCAATATTGCAACCGGGTCAGGCGGTGGTTGTAGCAAATCGACTGCCAGTAAACCGACGAGTTCGGTGCAAGCTTCAGTACAAGGCGGCAAGCCGTACTTGAACCGCCTTCACGGATCGGCAAACGCGCACGGCCTCAACCATGCGACGAGCAGGTCTCACTCAAGCGTTTGTAGTGCAACTCATGCTCCACACCCTGGCTGTCCATGTAAACCATGCTCGCCACCACTGGCTCACACAGGTCGGACTCGGGTGCCTCAATGCTCACGACTTTCTTGATATCCAGATTCTGGCCATAGCCATATTGCTGAACAACCGGCTGCTCGACAGCAGCAGTCTGGTCATTGGCTGAGGCCATCAGGCTGGCCAGCGACAGGGCGGCAAACAGAACGTATTTCATGACAATCTCCACACTCATCAGGTTGCAAAGTCGCGAATGCGCTTTGCCTATGGCCATCATTTTAAGGAGGCCCCCTGATTCCCGGAAATGGTGGCTGTCGATACACAGAATCAACGAAACCGATGGCGTTCAGTGCCGGCGACCGAAGGTTATCGATCAAATTCATTGATGCGTCGCCCCTGAGCTATCCGGCGATCCGATAGCGGCCTTGCGCCAGCAATTTCATGCTTGACCCACTTCAAACAGGCGGGTCAGCGCATGGAAACCTTCGACATTTACCGGAAAACCCGATTTGACGCCCTCGTGCACGAATACGGCCTGGACGGCAGCCGGTTGCTGCCCTGGGCAGGCTATCCGATGCCGTTTGGCGGCGGCTGGTGCGTGGTGCGCCCCGGCACCACTACGCAAACCCACACGCAAATCGATCAGGAGCTGTTCATCGCCATCGAGGGCAGCGCCCGGCTGGTGATCGGTGACCAGCAGATGCCGTTCAGCAAGGGCGACATCGCGGCCATCCCGAAACACACCCACCACTACGTAATCAACGACTCGGCCGAGGACTTTCATTTCTACGTGATCTGGTGGGACCTGAATCACGTAAACAACTTCCTTGCCCAGCACAACGACACCACCGGGTGCCTGGCATGAGCCGCTTCATCGTCACCATCACCCCGCCAACGCCCAATGGCGACCTGCACATCGGCCATATCGCCGGCCCATTTCTGGGCGCCGACGTGTTCACTCGGGTCCAGCGCCAGCGCGGTCATGATTGTGTGCTGCTGTCTTATTCCGACGACTACCAGTCCTACATGCTGCGCAAGGGCCTGGAGCAGGGCGTCGACCCCGTGGAACTGGCGCGGCGCAACAGCGACCGTATCGAGGCGTCGCTGGCGGCAGTGAATATCCAGCCGGATAGCTGGATGCGTCCGTATGACAATCGGTTTTTCAGGCAGGCGGTCAGCGAGGTATTTGCCAAGCTGCAACAGGCCGGCGCCATCGAATTTCGTGATAGCCAGGAGGCGTACTGCCCCGACTGCGACAAATGGGGCTATGAAGCCTTCGCCCGTGGCCTGTGCAATTACTGCGGCCATGACTCGGACCCCAGTCAGTGCGAGCAGTGTGCCCAGGCGCCGGATGCCGCACTGATGAGCGGGCTGTACTGCAAGCTGTGCCACAAGGCGCCGCAGTTCAGGAGCACCCACCGGGCGTTTCTCAAACTGGCCGAATTCAAGGCGCCGCTGCGTGACAGCCTGCTGGGCCGACAGTGGCGTGCGCCGCTCAACGCCTGGCTGCGCGACACCCTTGAACACTTGCACGACTGGGGCGTGACCCGGCCCCACGACGCCGGGCTGGACCTGGCCGCCGACGGCTCATGCCGGGTGCACACCTGGTTCATGGGCCTGGCCGGCTACATCGCGGCGTTTCGCGAGTATGCCGAGCGCATTGGCCAGCCGGAGCTGTTCAACCAGTACTGGCGTTCGGGGCAGGGCACGCTGGTGAATTTTCTAGGCTTCGACTGTGTCTTCAGCCATTGCATCGTTTACCCGGTGCAACTGGCGGTGCATGACGAGTTGCGGGTCCGTCAGCATTTCATGCCCAACCAGTTTCTCAAGCTCGACGGGCTCAACCTGTCCACCAGCCGCAACCACGCGATCTGGGTCGGCGATCTGGCGCGCCAGGCCTGTGCCGACAGTGTGCGCTTGTACCTCGCCAGCGTCGCGCCGGAGCAGAGCGAAGGCGACTTTCGCCTGCAGCACTTTCAGCGCTGGCGCCAGGATGTGTTCCTGGACTTTGTCCCGGCGCTGCTGCAAGCCGGTCCCGATCAGCGTGAGCACGGCTGGAACGGCTTTAACGGCGCCGATGCCGGGCTGCTCGAAGCGCTGCGCCTGCAATGGTGCAAGGCCACCGAGCTCAAGCAGTTTTCGATCCGTGGCATGGCTCAGGTGCTACTCGACACCATCGCGATTACCCGTACGCGGCTGGAGGCGGGCCGCCCGGTCAGTCACTTCGCCGCGCTGATCGCGGTGTTCGGCAAGGCACTGATCCCGCAAACCGCCGCCGACATCGTAAATGCCTACGCACTGCCCGAAGCACGGCTGAACGCTGTCGTGTTCGGCGGTCCGGCCCCTGACTATTCGATCTGAGCGGCCAGCGCATGAGCATGGATTATCAAGTCGCGGTGATCGGTGCCGGCATTGTCGGCGCGAGTATCGCCGCCCGCTTGCTGCACCTGGGCCTGAGCGTGGTGCTGCTGGAGCAGGGCAGCGTCGCCAGCCGCGGTGCCAGCGCCTGTTCCGGTGGGTTGCTGCGTTTGTACGACGCCGACCCGCTATTGATGCAACTGACTGCGCATTCGCTACGGGTCATGGCTGAGGCGCCGTTTGCCGACACCTACACCCGAGCGCTGCGGCGCTGCGGCGTGCTGTATCGCGCCGATACCGCGCATGAGAGTGCACTGGAGGCGGCGATAGAGCGCTACGCCAGCGCGGAGTATCCGCTGCGCAGAGTCCAGGGTTTCGGTCCCTGGTCGGCGCGTGCGGATCGCGCTGACCTCTACGAACCGCATGCCTGCGTCGGCGATGTGCGTGCGGCCACTGCGCGGCTGTGCCAGCGCGTGCGCCGCGACGGGCTGCTGCTTGAGCATTGCCGGGTCGAGGCCATCGACTGGCAGGCCAGTGGTTCGGCCCACATTCAACTGGGAGAGGCGCGCCTGGATTGCCAGACCGTGGTGCTGGCCAGCGGCGCGTGGACGCATCGGTTGTTACCGGAGCTGGCGCTGCAAAGCCGCGCGATTCCGTTGGCCAGGGTCCAGACCGAGGCCGCCTGGCCGCTGCCGTTGATCGACGCGGTTAGCGGCAGTTATGCCATCCCGCTGGGGCCACATCTCGTGCAGAGCGGTTGCGGGCTGCGTGACCGGGCGCTGCTGCCGGAGCAACTGGCGCGGCCGGATGCCCGGCATATCGAGGATGCCCGGCAACGGGTCGGCCAACTGGCCGGCGGCGGGCGGGTCAGGGTGCTGGATGTGGTGCCGGGCTTTGACAGCTACAGCGCCGATGGCCGGCCACTGCTGGGCTTTGTGGATGAGCCGCGCGGTTTGTACGTGGCTTGTGGGCTGTCCGGGGTGGGCTTCAAATTCGCGCCGGGTATTGCCGACCTTGCCGCCCGGCAGATTCAAGGCTACTTGCATGACGGGCAGCGGTCGGTTGACCCGCATTGGGCCGGGCTGGACGCGCGACGGGGTATGCCGTCATGACGCCAACCGCCATGAAAGTCGGGATCAGCGCGGTGTTCGACCCGGCTGTCACTCCCCATGCACGGACCTTTCTGCGCGCGTTGGCAGCAGGCCGCAACCTGATACCGGGGCTGGCTGGCGTGCAGTGGCACTGGCTCGACGACGGGGCCGACCCCCGGCAGGCCGCCATGGTGGCGCAACAGATGGTCGAGTGGGGCGCCGATCTGGTGCTGGGCCATTTTTCGTCCGACGCCGCGCTGGCCGCCGCGCCCCTGTATGCCCGCCACCAGATTGCGCTGCTGACACCGGCGGCTACGCTGCAAGACTTGACCCGATTCCCCAACGTGCTGCGCGGTTGCCCGTCGGATCGGCAACTGGCCGGCGAGCTGTTGGCCTGGGCCATCAGCCGCTTGTGGCAACGCCTGTATGTGCAGGCTGATGACAGCGCACACGGCCAGGCACTGGCGGCGGCGATCCGGCACAGTGCGCTGGCCCATGGTCTGCAACCGGTAACCGACCGCGAGCAAGCCGACGCCGAGGTGTTTGCCGGGCGCCTGAAATCCAGCTGCGCCTACCTGCAGGCTCGACGCCGGGCCGGTTGCAGCCGACCGCTGATATTTACCGATGACGCCGTTTCGCCGTTTTTCGGCACTGGCCAGCCGGTTGGCGACCAACCGCAAGCCACTTGGGTCATCGGCTTTCACCCAGGCCCCGAGGATTGCCCGGCGGCCCGCCAGCACCGGCAGTGGTTCGCCAGCCCGGCGCAGACCTATTACCGAGAGAGCCTGCGCCTGCTGCATGGCATTGGCGTGCTGGCACGGCGCAATCTGCCCGATCGCCGCGCCTTGCTCGACGCCTTGTGCAACGAGGTGTTGGCCACCCCGCTGGGGCCGCTGGCTTTCTTGCAGAACGAAATACGCGATGCCTCCACCCAGCTCTGGCACCTCGGGCCGCAAGGCCTGCAACCGGTCACCCCGACCTTTTAACCCCCTATTCAATCAAGGACAGATTCCTGATGAGTCTTGCAACCACCACCGTCGATGCGCTGTGCATCGGTTTCGGCCCTGCCGGGATTGCCCTGGCCTGCGCTTTCGAAGATGCCCGCGAACAGGGTCTGCCATTGGGCCGCGTAGACATGCGCTTTGTCGAGGCAGCCGCCGACAGTCAATGGCACCCTGAGCTGTTGCTGGCCGGCACCGACATCAATCACCACGTGTTCCGTGATCTGGTGACGCCGCGCAACCCGCGCAGCCGTTTCTCGTTCGCCATGTACCTCAAGGACAAGGGGCGGTTGTTTGATTTCGGCTTGCTCGGGCGTCCGGCCAGCCGTCATGAGTGGTCCGATTACCTGGGCTGGGTCTCACGCCAGGTCGATGCACGCACCTGCTTCGATACGCGTATTGACGAGGTGCTACCGGTGATTCGTCATGGCCGGTTGTGTGAGCTGCGGGTCGAGACGGCGCACGGCGCGTTCGAAACCCGCAACCTGGTGCTGTCCAGCGGTAGCGCCGCGTACATACCGGAACTGTTCCAGCCTCTGCTGGGGCCGAAGGTGTTTCATACCTCAGGCTTTGTCAGCCATATGCAAGCCTTCGCCAGTGAGCGGCCCAAGCGCTGGCTGGTGCTCGGCTCCGGGCAAAGCGCCAGTGAGTCGGTGCTGGAACTGATCGGCCGCGATCGGCAGGTCGAGATTCACTCGGTGCACCGCACCGCCGGCTTCAAACTCACTCAATTGGGGCAATTCCCCAACCGGGTCTTCGGCCCCGAGCATGTCGATTACTTCCACAGCCTGGACGCTGGCGCCCGCCAGCAGTTTCTCGCCTACAGCCGCGCCACCAACTATGCCGGCATCGACCCGGATGAAAGCCAGAAGCTGTTCTCGCTGATCTACGAAGACACCGTTGCCGGTCGTCAGCAGCTGCACACCCATCACTACCAGCACGTCACTGGCGTGCAGCTGTGTGGTGATGCGTATCAGGTCACCCTGACCGACCGTTTCAGCCAGCAGACCCGGCAACTGGAGGTGGACGGCATCGTCCTGGCCACCGGCTATCAGCAGTACCGCGTGCCGCCGCTGCTCGCCGGCCTGCAGCCATGGCTGGCCGCCGATGAGCAAGGCGCGCTGGTGGTCGATCGCGATTACCGCATCCACACCCAGGGCGCCTGCGACGTGCAGCTATGGAGCAACGGCTTGTCCGAACGCAGCCATGGCATCAGCGACAGCCAGTCGTTCTCGATGCTGGCCCTGCGCGCCGGGCGGATAGCCAGCGCCTTGCACCAGGCATCGACCCGCCCGGTCACAGCTGCCGGCTGCAAAACTACCCTGGCCTTGAGCGAGTGACCGGTATGTATGACAGCATCGGCGACATCGTCCATGACCAGACCTTCCTCAAAATCAGCGGCCTGGGCGCGGACTTTCATCTGAAAATGGAGTCGTTCAACCCGGCCGGTTCGATCAAGCTCAAGACCGCCAGCGGGCTGGTCGACGACCTGCAGGCGCGGGGGCTGATCCAGCCCGACTCGATCCTCATCGAGTCGTCATCCGGCAATCTTGGCGTAGCCTTGGCCATGCTCTGCGCCGCCCGCGGCCTGCGCTTTACCTGCGTGGTCGACCCCAACACTGCCAGCCATAACCTGCGCCTGATGCGCAGCTATGGCGCTGAGGTCATTCAGGTCGAAAAAACCGACGCCAATGGCGGCTTTCTCGGCACCCGAATCGAGTTGATCCGACAGTTGCAGGCCAGCGACCCGCGTTACCTGTGGCTTAACCAGTACGCCAATGCCGCCAACCCCAAGGCCCACGCGCGGACCACGGCCCGCGCCATCGCCGGGCACTTTGCCCAGGTCGATTATCTGTTCGTCGGGGCCGGGACCACTGGCACCCTGATGGGCTGCGTTGAGTATTTTCGCCAGCACAGCCCGCACACCAGAATCATCGCCGTCGACAGCGTGGGGTCGGTGACCTTCGGCACACCCGCCAGCCGGCGTTTCATTCCAGGTCTGGGCACCAGCCAGCGTCCGCCGATCTTCGACGCCGCCGGCATTCATGCGCTGGAAATGGTCCCTGAGGCCCACACGGTGGTCATGGCTCGGCTGCTGGCGCGCAGCCGCGGGCTGCTGGTGGGCGGCTCGACGGCCACGGTGATCAGCGCCGTGCATGCCTGGCGCGAGCGTATCGAACCTGGAGCGGTGGTGGTGGCGGTGTCGCCGGACTGGGGCGAGCGTTACCTCGACACCCTGTATGACGATACGTGGGTTGAGCAGCGCTTTGGTCGCGAGGTGCTGGCGATGAACTTGGCAGACCTGGGGCGCGAGCCTGCACGCACCACCTGGCTGCCCACACCACAGGCGGATTTTCATGTGCTCGACGGGCAATGTGTGGCGCAGATTCTGGCGGCTGATCCGCTGGCCTGTATCGATGACGTGCGCCAGGCCTATCTGGATCACGAAGCCGGGCGCAGCATCAACCCGGACAGCTATTTCCTGCGTTTTCCCCGGCAGCCGGCTAACCGCATCATTGCCTTGCCGGCCAGCCTGGAGGGCGAGCAGCCGGTCACCGGGATCAAGTGGATTTCCAGTTTTCCGGCCAATATCGACAACGGCCTGCAACGGGCTTCGGCGGTATTGCTGCTCAACCGGCCCGACACAGGCTATGCCTATGCCTGCCTGGAAGCCTCTCGGATCAGCGCCATGCGCACCGCGGCCTCGGCGGTGCTGGGCGCCTGGTGGAGCAATGGCCAGCGCCGCGCCGCCGACCATCTGGCACTGGTGGGGGCGGGGTTTATTGCCCGCAGCATCGTTGATCTGTTGATTGCCGATGGCTGGCGGTTCCAGCGCATCACGGTGCATGACCCGCATGCGCCGTCGGCCGCCGCCTTGATCGGCCATCTGGCCGAACAGCACGCGCTGCAAGCCGAGCAGGTTGAGCTGGCGGCCAGTCTGAGCGCCGACCTATTGGTGTTCGCCACCACCGCGCCGACGCCTTACGTGCATGAGCCGCTGCTGCGTGCCGGTCAGGTGGTGCTGAATATCTCGCTGCGCGATCTGGGGCCAGCAGTGATCGCCCAGGCCAACAACCTGTTCGATGACGTCGAGCACTGCCTGAAGGCCGGCACCTCGCCGCAACTGGCGGTCGAGCACTATCAGCAGCGCGCGTTCATCAGCGGCAGCCTGGCGCAATTGATGCTCGGCCAGATCAGCCTTGATCCGGCCAAACCGACCATCTTCTCGCCATTTGGCCTCGGCGTGCTGGACCTGGCGGTAGGGCAGCGCGTGTATCGCCGGGCGCTGGAGCAGGGCCGGGCCTTGCCGGTGCCGAATTTTTTCTTTGAATCCAGCCGCTGGTGACGACCATGTACACAATCGCCATTGTCGGTATGGGCTCGCGCGGGCTGAGCCTGCTGGAGCAGTTCATTGCCCTGAGCCGCGCCAACCCGCATCTGCCGCTGCAACTGGACCTGTTCGATCCCGCTACTCCGGGCAGTGGCCTGCACCTGAGTGACCAGCCCGATTACCTGATGCTAAACACCATGGCCGGGCAGATCTCTGCGTTCTGCACCGCCCACCCGGCCACCCAACCGCCGGGGCCGAGCTTCCTGCAGTGGTGCCAAGCGCGAGATCTGCGCCTCGACGCCCGCGGCCATGTCGACCCCAGCGGGCAGGGCCGGCCGCTGGCCTTCGCTGACTTCGTGCCGCGTCGTTTGCTGGGGCTGTACTTGCAAGACAGCTACCGCTGGCTGCTGGGGCATTGCCCGGCACAGTTGCAGGTGCGTCACTACCCGCAGCGGGTGAGCCGTGCCCTGCCTGCGGCCGGTGGTTCGGGCTGGCAACTGACCACCCAAGAGGGCACTTGTCATCACTACCACGGATTGTTCATCACCAGCGGCCATGCGCCGGCCACGCCGCTGCCGGCCGAACCCGGCGCACGGGTGGCGATCGAGGGCCTGGGCCTGAGCGCCATGGATTGCATCGCCGAACTGACCCAAGGCCGTGGCGGCCGCTACGTGGCTGATAACGGCCTGGCCGGTTGGCGCTACCTGCCCAGCGGCCGCGAGCCGCAAATCTACCTGTATTCACGCAGTGGCTTGCCGTTTCATGCCCGGCCAAGCGGTTTTGACGCGCCGTGCCAGCCCTGGCCACGGCTGTTCTTCACCGCCGAGGCCATCGAACGGCTGCGCGCAGAGTCTGGTTGCGCGCGGCTGGACTTCGCCCGCGATCTGCTGCCGTTGATCACCGATGAAATGCGCGCGGTGTTCTATCAGGCCAGCGTCAGCCTGGCCGAGCCGCAAGGGTTGCCCGCAGTCCAGCAGGCCTTGCGCGAGACGGCGCAGCGCGATGAGTTGTTTGCGCAACTGGCCCGACAGTGGGGGGCTTTCGAGCCGCTGCACTGGATGCCGATGCAGCCGTGGACGGGCGACGATTACCCGCAGTGGCTGCGCCGCTGGCTTGAGCAAGACCTGATTCGCAGCCGCCTGGGCCGCCGCGCCAGCCCACTGACCCAGGCCCTGGAAGTCTGGCGTGACTACCGCGACCTGCTGCGCCTGGCGGTTGACCACGACGGCCTGCTGGCGCACTCACGGGTGGATTTTTACCGCCGTTTTGCCGGGCTCTCCAACCGTCTGGTCGGCGGCCCGCAGCAAGAGCGCTACGAAGACCTGCTGGCGTTGCTCGACGCCGGCGTGGTGCACCTGCTGGCCCCAGGTCAGGTGCCTGCGCAACTGGACTGCATCGTTCGGGCACGCAATGCCCACAGCGGCCTGAGCCTCAATGCCAGCGGTTTGCTCGGCGACCTGCAACGTCAGGGCCTGATCCGAGCCGCTCAGGCGTTTCCCGCTGACGGCGTGTTGGTCAACGACCAACACCGTGCGATCCGCGCTGATGGCTGCGCACATTCGCGGCTATGGCTGCTGGGGCCAGTGGTGGAAGGCAGCACCTTTTACAACCACTACGTACCGACCCCCGACCCGCATTGCCTGGCGCCGCTCCAGGCGCGCCGGGCGGTGCAGGACTGCCTGGGCGCATTGGCCTCGCCGTGCGCCGTGGCCTGTTGACCCCGTTTTCTCACTGACAAGGACCGACCCCATGTACTCGATACCCTACGAACTGACCCTGCTCACCGCGCTGGCCGGCGCCTTTATCGTGCTGATCATCAGCCCGGGACCGAATTTTCTGGTCATCACCCAATTGTCCTGCAGCCAGTCGCGCCAGCAAGGCATCTGTGCCGGTCTTGGCGTGGCCTCGGGCAGTATCATCTGGGCGCTGCTGGCCGTCACCGGCTTGGGCCTGATGTTCCAGCAGTTGCCCTGGCTGCAGCCGGCCCTGCAACTGCTTGGCGGCGTTTACCTGAGCTGGCTGGGAATCAAAAGCCTGCGCAGCGCCGGCAACCCGCCGGCCCCTCGCGATATCAACGCACTGGGCATTGCCAGCCTGAGCCGCGCCTACCGCTTCGGCCTGCTCACCAACCTGACCAACCCCAAGGCGTTGGCGTTCTATACCAGCGTGTTCACCACCGTCGCTGCACCGGGCCTGCCCATCTGGGTGCGCAGCGCCGGGGTATCGATCATCGCGGTGTTGGCCATCTCTTGGTTCGTACTGCTCGCCACCCTGTTCTCGATCCCGGCCATCCAGGCCCGCTACCAGCGCATGAAAAAAGCCATCGACATCATCACCGGGCTGTTCATGGTCGGTTTTGGCCTGCGTTTGCTGGTGGGACTGATCTGATTCACCACCGGTAAGAAAGATTAATGACTGAATTGGCTCATCGCTTGCCGTTGCCGTTGCCGTTGCCGTCGCAGTTGCCGTTGATTTTGATCTTCGAGCCGAGATCGTACAGACGACGCGAATCGCGACTTGGGTGCAGGCCGAGGGTAGGCATCGATTTGGGGGAGAAACCGACAGGGAAGTCGGTTTCAGGTGCGCTGGGCAGGGACGCCCATCGCGCCGGCCCCCGAATCGATGCCGTACGGAGGGAAGTTCGCCCGCAGGGCGGACCCAAGCCAGGAGCAATGCCTTTGCCTACTTTGGGCAAAACCAAAGTAGGTCGCCCGTCGGGGCGAAACCCGCAGCCCAGACGACCGCGCCAATGATCTTTGCCCCGCATTAAGCCGTTCACACACCAGCCGCGCCTATGCAAAACACCCACCCACTTGCAGAGACCGTTCAATGCACACCAACAACTGGCATTACCCCACCTCCATCCGCGTTGGCGCCGGGCGCGTCCGCGAGCTTGCCGATGCCTGCCGCAGCGCCGGCATCCAGCGTCCGCTGTTGATCACCGACCGCGACCTGGGCAGCCAGCCGATGATCCAGCAAGCCCTGGACGACTGCCGCCGCGAACTCGGCCAGTGCGCACTGTTCGATCAGGTCAAGGGCAACCCCACCGGCAGCAACGTCGCCGCAGGCCTTGAGCGCTACAAAGCCGGCCAGCACGACGGGGTGATCGCCTTTGGTGGCGGCTCGGCACTGGACGCCGCCAAGGCCGTGGCTCTGATGTCCGGCCAGCACCGCCCGCTGTGGGATTTTGAAGACATCGGCACCAACCACCTGCGTGCCGACCCCGACGGCATTGCGCCGCTTATCGCTGTGCCGACCACCGCCGGCACCGGTTCGGAAGTCGGTCGCGCCGCGGTCATCACCGACGAAGCGGCACGGGTCAAACGCACCATCCTGCACCTGCGGATGATGCCCAAAGTGGCGATTCTCGATGCCAGGCTGACCCTCAGCCTGCCACCGGCACTGACCGCCGCCACCGGCATGGACGCGCTGACCCACTGCATCGAAGCCTGGTGCTCGCCGGTCTGGCACCCGATGGCCGAAGCCGTGGCGGTCAAGGGCCTGCAGATGATCCGCCAGCACCTGCCACGGGTGGTGCGCGACGGCCAGGACCTTGAGGCCCGCGAGCAAATGCTGGTCGCCTCCAGCCTCGGCGCAGCGGCGTTTCAGCGCGGGCTGGGTGGCGTACATGCCATTGCCCAGTCGCTGGGCGCGCTCTACGACCATCACCACGGGCTGCTCAACGCGATCGTGTTGCCCTATGTGCTGCTGGCCAACGAGGCGGCGCTGCATCAACCCATGAACGAGCTGGCCCATGACCTGCGTTTGCCCAAACCGGGCTTCAATGGGGTCATGGACTGGTTACTGCAATTGCGCCACGACTGCGGCATCCCGCACACACTGACGGCATTGGCTATTGATGAGCGTGATGCCGAATTGATCGGCCAGATGGCCTTCAAGGATGGCTGCTCGCACACCAACCCGGTGCGTCACGGTGCCGAGGGCTATCAACGGATTTTCAGCCATGCCGTGCAGGGGATGTGACGGTGCAGCAGCTCAATGACTTCTGGCTGCGGCAGGTCGACAGCGGGCGGATTGTCGGTGGGGTGTTGTTGCTGGCCGAGGCCGGTGAACTGCGCTATGCCAGTGCTTGTGGCTGGGCTGACCGCGAGGCGCAACGACCCATGCAGCGCGACACCGCCATGCGCCTGGCGTCGCTGAGCAAATTGCTGACTTCGGTCGCCGTGCTGCATCTGTGCGAAACGGGCGTACTGGACCTGAAAGGCCCTGTCAGTGACTGGCTGGGGTATTTTCGCCCACGCCTCACCGATGGTCGCGAGGCAGTGATAACCCTGCGCCAGTTGCTGTGCCATACGGCGGGGCTGGGCTACGGTTTTGAATTAGCGCCGGGCAACGCCTACCAACGGGCCGGGGTGTCTGACGGGTTGGATGACCCAAGCCACAGCCTGCAAGACAACCTGCGGCGTCTGGCACAGCTGCCGCTGTTGTTCGAGCCGGGTACGGCGTGGCGCTACTCGCTGGGCACTGATGTGCTGGGGGCGGTCATCGAGGTGGCCTGCGGTCTGGATCTGGCTGAGGCGATCAACCGCTATGTCACAGGTCCGCTGCAGATGCGCAGCACCGGCTTTACTGCCTGCGACTCTCTGGCCCGCGCCTACAAGGACGCCCCGACGCTGCCACAACCGATCAGCGATCATGATCGTCTGCCGCTGGATGGCGGGGTGGCACTGCTCAGTGCCCGCCGGGCGTTCAACCGCCAGGCTTACGCCTCAGCCGGCGCCGGGTTGGTCGGCACCGCCGATGATTACCTGCGCTTGCTTGAGTGCTTGCGCCTGGGCGGTGCGCCGCTGCTCAGCCCGGTCAGTTGCGCGTTACTGACCGCCAACGCGTTGGGCGAGCTGCCCATGACCAGTCGCGGCGCTGGCTGGGGCTTTGGCCTGGGGCCGGCGGTGCTGCTTGACCCTGTGGCTGCCGGCCAGCCGCAAGGGGCGGGTAGCTGGGGCTGGTGCGGGTTGTATGGTTGCCACTATTGGGTCGACCCGCAGGCCCAGCGCAGCCTGGTGGTGCTGACCAATACCGCAGTGGCCGGCGCTTGGGGCGAGCTGGCAGACGGTATCGTGCAGCACATCTATTGATGAGCGGCCACAGGGTATGGCTAATGAACGCGGCGGTTCTGGCTAGCGTTGGCGTTTGTTTGCCGGTTTGCTGCGTACCGGTTGCGACGGCATCGGCGCAAAGATCGCCCTGATGCCCCTGCATTGCGGATAGTCCGCACAGCCCCAGAAGTTGTCGCCAGCCTTGGCGCCGCTACGCGCCACTTTCATGACCATGGTCTTGCGGCAATGCGGGCAGGCCGGGGCATTTGTCTTCGCATCGGGCGGCGGGGCGGCAGGCTTGGCTTCTCTGGCCTTGGGCCGGGCGGTTGTGGTTTTGCCGGTCGGCGCGGGCCGCGCCTCTTGGGCCATCGGCGGTGCGGTGTCTGGCAGGCTTTCGGGGGCTGCCAGTCGCTTGCGCTCGGCAAATGCCGTGACAAGCCTGCTGATAAAAGGCAGCTTTCTGGCGAGCCTGAGCAGCAGGGAAGGCGATTGGTGTGTCATGGGGGCTGTCGTAAAAGTGAACCGTGTGGGCGCCATGCAGGTGGCGGCCGGAGTCTGATGTTAGCGCAACCCTAGCGTGGTGATTGACAGGTGTCAGGCTGCTGGGCAGTCTGATGGCCTTACGACATTTGGGATGAGGGGCATCATGGACAACGAAGCACTCAGAAACAAGCTCAACGTCATGATTGCCGAGCAACTGGGCATTTCAGAGCAGGAGGTCAGGCGCGGCTACGGCGGTTACGGCCACACCCTGGAAAATCTGGGTGCCGATGAGTACGACATCATCAGCCTGTTGATGGCGCTGTCTGGCGAGTTCGGCATCAGCATCTCGGATGAAGACGCACAGACCCTGGATACGCCGAAGGCGATTTACGAGTACATACTCAAGCAGACTCAGGGCTGACCTGAATATTGTTCATTTAGGTAATGTATACCCCCCCGGTGGGAGCCAACTGTCTTTCATCATCCCCCGATGAATGGGCATTTTATAATGCCATCGCGGATAGATTCCGCGATGGCGGGCAAAGCCCGCCCCCCATTCAAACCACGTGATCACGCCATGGTGTTC